>JACJXK010000035.1 GCA_020636675.1 Prevotellaceae bacterium | reverse complement strand
ACTCCGTTTTTTTTTCGACAAGCGCAAAAGCTGCTTGGCTAAAGCATTGATTATCAGTTATGCCTTTTTGGATAAAATGCTCAATTTATAACATATTATTAATCATGCCATGTGTAACAGCATGCTCCGATTTTTCCAATATACTCACTCATTGCAAGCTGTAAAGCAGCGGAAGTTGACCCAAGAGAATGGATGACTGATGTACTCACAAAGCTACCTCTCTACAGAGAAACCTCAAAAGACTTAAGTGAGCTGCTTCCTATGAATTGGAAAATAAGTACAAACGTGACAAACTCGTAACAACTAGAACAAACTTTGAACAAACTTGGCCAACTTCGGACTAATATGTCTAGAGTTGGCCAAACTTCTATAGTAGGGGATGTACTTTACCGAAGGCTTACGATTTTTCCAATTGGGAGATTCGGACAAATGATGGAGACGTCATTTGGAGGAAGTATTCCTCAAAAACTGCTAAAAAAAGGACCTACACCATTCAAGATGCAAGTCCTTTCTGTCTCTATTTTCACAACAATCCGTCGTCTTTACAATTCAAGATCGCCATCAATCACCTCATGCCAAGGAAGCCCTTGTTTGTTGAGCTGTTCCATGAACGGATCCGGATCAAACTCCTCCACATTATGTACTCCCACCATATTCCATTTTCCGGTCAAGAACATCAAGGCGCCAATCATAGCGGGAACCCCCGTTGTGTAGCTCACTCCCTGCATTCCCGTTTCTAAGAAAGCAGCATGGTGGCTACAGTTATTATAGACATAATAAGTCTTCTGCTTGCCATCCTTCAGGCCACGGATACGGCAACCGATACTCGTCTCTCCCTCGTAATTCTCGCCCAAATCTTGAGGATTAGGCAAAACGGCCTTCAAGAACTGGAGAGGAACAATCTTCATCCCATTATATTCCACCTCGTCAATACGAGCCATACCAATATCTTGGATAACGCGAAGATGCGTCAAGTATTCCTGACCAAATGTCATCCAGAAACGAGCCCTTTTTATCGTCGGATAGTTTTTCACCAAAGATTCCAACTCCTCGTGATACATAAGATAAGACTCCTTCGGCCCTACATTAGGATAGGACAAAGGCTTGTGAATCTCCAAAGCACCCGTCTCCACCCACTTTCCGTTTTCGTAGAAGCGACCCTTTTGGGTTATTTCCCGAATATTGATTTCCGGATTGAAATTAGTAGCGAAAGCCTTGTGGTGGTTGCCCGCGTTGCAATCTACGATATCCAGATATTGAATCTCATCAAAATGATGTTTGGCCGCATAAGCAGTATATACGCCGGAGACTCCCGGATCGAATCCGCAACCCAAGATGGCAGTGAGTCCAGCCTTCTCAAACTTATCTTTATATGCCCATTGCCAGCTATATTCGAAATGAGCTTCGTCCTTTGGTTCATAATTGGCAGTGTCAAGATAGTTGACGCCACACTCCAAACAGGCATCCATTATCGTCAAATCCTGATAAGGGAGCGCCACATTTATCACCAATTTTGGCTGATGTTTCTTCAGCAACGCCACCAACTGAGGAACGCTATCCGCATCCACACTATCCGTCGTCACCTTCACACCCTCGCGCTTCTCTATATCCGCAGCAAGGACATCACATTTCGACTTGGTACGGCTCGCAATCACAATGTCAGTGAAGACATCCGCATTCTGAGCCACTTTATGAGCAACTACGGTACCTACTCCGCCTGCTCCGATAATGAGAACTTTTGACATTCTTTCTTTTTAATTTACTATTTATATTCTCGACAAGAAGTTCCCGAAACGGAACTTACACAAAAATAAATCTTATTTCAGATAAAAAACAAAATCGGACTATTTAAGTTGAGAAATCATCTCTTCCAACGAAACCAGATTCTGCTCTCCCGAAACCATATTCTTCAGCATCACCTTGTTTTCGTTCAACTCCGTCTCTCCTACTATAGCCACGTATGGCACGCCCTTACCATCGGCATAGCCCATCTGCTTTTTCATCTTGACCGGCTCGGGATAGACCTCTGCGGCCACACCTGCCGCACGGACAGACTGAAGGCACTTCAACGCATACTTGAACTCGCTCTCCCCAAAGGTCACAAACACGACCTTCGTCGACTGTAGCATCTCTGCCGGATAGAGTTCCAATTGGTTCAGCACATCATAGATTCGGTCGGCACCGAAAGAGATGCCGACACCAGAAACGCCATCCATACCAAACACACCGGTAAGGTTGTCATAACGACCGCCGCCGGTAATGCTTCCTATCTGGACGTCCTTCGCCTTCACCTCGAAGATGGCCCCCGTATAATAGTTCAATCCTCGGGCCAACGTCAAGTCCAACTCCACCTCCGTCTCTATGCCAAGAGCCTTGACATAGTCCAATATAGTAGCGATTTCTTCCACTCCTTTCAATCCGACCTCCGACGAGGACAGCACCTCCCTTATCGTCTGCAACTTCTGCTCGTTAGTCCCCTGCAACAATATGATAGGCTGCAACTTGGCAATAGACTCCTCGGAGATGCCCTTCGAAGCCAATTCCGCATTGACATTCTCCAGACCGATTTTGTCCAACTTATCGATTGCCACCGTAATGTCCACAATCTTATCGGCTTGACCTATCACCTCCGCCATTCCGGTAAGAATCTTTCGGTTATTAATCTTGATGCACACATTTACATTCAAACGGCGATATACCTCATCCACAATCTGCATGAGTTCGACCTCGTTCATCAAAGAATTGCTACCTACCACATCCACATCACACTGATAGAACTCGCGGTACCTTCCCTTCTGCGGCTTATCGGCACGCCACACCGGCTGGATCTGAAAACGCTTGAACGGGAAATTCAGCTTGTCACGGTTCATCACCACAAATCTAGCGAAAGGGACAGTGAGGTCATAACGCAGTCCCTTCTCTGAAATCTTATTCGTCAACTTCAACGAATTACGAGACTCCAAATCCGCCTGCTCCACACCTGAGATGAAATCACCGGAATTCAATATCTTAAAAAGGAGCTTGTCTCCCTCTTCTCCATATTTTCCCATCAACGTAGACAGATTCTCCATGGCAGGAGTCTCTATCTGCTGAAATCCATACAACCGGAAAACCTCCTTGATTGTATTAAATATATAATTACGTCGCGCCATCTCTATCGGTGCGAAATCTCTTGTACCCTTAGGTATAGAAGGTTTTGTTGCCATCTTCAATAAATTTATCGTAAAAGAACGAGTTAAACGTTCCTATTTCCTTTTTATGATTAATTACAGTTGATTGATTGTCTGGCGAATACGAACCAATTTATTCAACAACGGTTCCATCAGGTCAAGCCTTAGCATGTTGGCGCCGTCAGACTTTGCATGGGCAGGATCAGGATGCGTCTCCAGAAACAAGCCATCCACGCCTACCGCCACACCAGCACGGGCTATCGTCTCTATCATCTCCGGATTACCGCCCGTCACGCCAGATGTCTGGTTAGGTTGCTGCAATGAATGGGTTATATCCAAAATCACGGGAAAACCTGTTTTCTGCATGATAGGAATGCTGCGGAAATCGACCACCAAATCCTGATAACCGAACGTATTGCCACGGTCTGTCAACATCACATTCTTATTGCCACAATCGACCACCTTCTGTGCGGCAAACTGCATGGAATCGGCAGAGAGGAACTGGCCTTTCTTTATGTTCACCACCTTGCCCGTTTTGGCTGCAGCCATCAATATATCCGTCTGCCGACACAAGAATGCAGGTATCTGCAAAACATCGACATACTCGGCGGCCATTTCAGCCTCCTGCGCCGCATGGATATCCGTGACTGTCGGGATTCCAAAGGTACAGCCCACCTTGGCAAGAATCTTCAGAGCCTTCTCGTCGCCGATGCCACTGAACGAATCTATCCTCGACCGGTTGGCCTTTCTATAAGAACCCTTAAAAACGAAAGGGACCTTCAACGCGTCGGATATTTTCATAATCTGCTCCGCAATACGGAGAGACATCTCTTCTCCCTCGATCACACAAGGACCCGCCAAGATGAAAAAATTTCCCGAATCTGCATATTTCAGCTTTGGAATCATATTTGTCATTCTATATTTTTTTTATTCTGTTTATCATCTCTCGTCACGGAACCATCATCTTTATCGCCTGAGGAAGAATGGTCAATTCATACGGACCCTTTGCCTCGTGAAGTAGGATGCCGTCGGCCTCTACCTTATGTCGTTTGGTTGTCGTTATGGACAACTTCTCCGCGCGAAAATATTTCACGCAGGACTCTTCCTGCAAGTTAGTCCGGAACAATCGATAGAGGGCAGCCATCAGATGAAAGAACGAAGGCCGCACCACCGCCATAACGTCAAACTTACCGTCCAACGGACTGGCCTGTGGCGTCTGCTTGATGCCACCCCCCGTATAGGGGCCATTGGCAATAGACATGGAATAAACCTTGTCCTCGAAAGAGTAACGTCCGCCATCGGCCTCCAGTCTCAACTTCTTGGACGAATGCATAACTGCACCCGCTATAACGGCAAAGGAATAGACCCAAGACCTACCGTGTAGGAAATGACCGATTGTCTCGGCATATTGCACCACCTGCGCATCGTATCCTATTCCCACCGAATTGATGAAATACTTCTCTATCGGCTCCCGCTTCTTATGGAAAACCAACTTTCCGACATCGATAAAACGGGTGTTTCCTTTCTGTATGACAGCGATGCTCCTCTTCAGACTACGTTTAATGCCCCAATAACGAGACCAGTCGTTTCCCGTTCCGGCAGGGATGACGGCGAACAAAATTTCACGGGGATCGACAGACGAAGAAAAGATGCCGTGAATCACCTCGCTCACCGTTCCATCTCCACCTACCACAATGATATGACGGACACCTTTGTTCTCAATGAAATCCTTCGCAAGGACACCAGCATGACCAGGATACTCCGAAAAGACAAAATCGACATCCAATCCTGCGTCCTTAAGACAATCTTCCACAGACACCCGCCTACGGAAATAACGCCTCGTACCCGACTTGGGATTAGCAATGACTGCCCATTTTTTCTTTTCTTCGGTCATATTAGATTTTCACCCATTCAAACAAAGGATAACCGACAATATTATCGGATAACAAAAATACAGTTTTTTCCTTTATTTAGAGGAATAAAACATATAACATTTATATACAAAAAAGGATGATGAAATATAAATCACCATCCTTCCTTTTTTAATCTAACAGGGTATATCATAACGAATCGTTTCTTCCTATACAGCTATAGGAGAAGCCATTCTCTTTCATTTCATTAGGATCATATATATTGCGGCCATCGATGACAAGAGGAGCCTTCATTGTCTTTGAAATCACACCCCATGACGGCAACCTAAACTGTTTCCATTCTGTCAATAACAGTAATGCATCCGCATCCAATACAGCATCATACATATCGTTTGCATAATAAACGGAATCTCCTACTCTACGTTTACATTCTTCCATAGCAACAGGATCAAATACTCTTACCTTACATCCTGATTTCACCAATAGGTCAATGATAACCAAGGCTGTTGCCTCTCGCATATCATCTGTTTCCGGCTTAAACGCCAAGCCCCAAAGAGCTATCGTTTTACCTTGCAAATCACCTTTGTAATATTTCCTTAGTTTATTAAAAAGAACGCTTTTCTGATACTCATTCACCTCTTCCACAGCCTTCAATACAGACATCTGGTAGCCATTCTTCTCTGCTGTTTTGACCAAAGCCTTCACATCTTTAGGGAAACAAGAACCTCCATATCCACATCCGGGATAAAGGAATTTGCTACCTATACGAGAATCTGAACCAATACCTTTTCGTACCATATTAACATCAGCTCCTACTAATTCACAAAGATTGGCAATGTCATTCATAAAAGATATACGTGTAGCCAACATCGAATTAGCCGCATATTTAATCATCTCTGCTGACGGTATATCTGTAAAAATGACTCTAAAATTATTTAAGAGAAAAGGACGATACAATTTAGTCATCAATTCCTTTGCTTTATCAGATTCAACACCTACAACAACACGGTCTGGAGACATA
>JACJXK010000034.1 GCA_020636675.1 Prevotellaceae bacterium | reverse complement strand
TATTCTAATGATGCCATCTACTCCGATTTCTATCGTTTGCGGCAGGTACATAGCGTGGGTTCTTTCATTGCGGGTGTGTCCTATGCATATCATGACATGAAGCTGGATTTGTCGAGATTGCCTCTCTATATAGAACTTCCCGATGAAACGTCCCATTATGAATATTATGATTATTGTGTGAATGTGGGTTATGGCTATAATCTGGTGTTTGCGAAGGGCTGGTTGCTTAACTTTACTATCATTCCGGAGTTGGGTTGTAAGGTGAACGACTCTTATGAACGAGAGTACCAATTTGCAATTAATAATACTACGAAGTTGTCCTTGTTGTATAATCACGAACGTTATTTCTCCGGCCTTTCTTGTCAATATGATTCCTATTGGATTTTGGACGGCTCGCGGGTCGAGAGTTCTATCGCAACTTTCAATCTGTTTGTTGGAATGAGATTCTGACCTTTGCTTGTCCGGAAAGATTTTCCTGCCGTGTGTCTCGGAGTTTTATGTTTTTTTTGTTGTCCGACGATGAATTTTCCTCAAACTCGTACCTTAGGGCTTGCCGAAATTATGCCTATTTTTGCACTCTGAAATGAAAATGGATGGTAAGATGAAAACATTTGCTACGACTCCTTTCGATTGGTTTAATTTTGTGGCTCAAAACTTCAATTCAAATGCGTTGATACAGTTTGTGCTGAGATTTGACAAGTGCCCTGATTTTGATTTGTTGGTGCGTGCTTTGCGGTGTTGCTTAATGGCCGATCCTGTGTTGGGTTGCCGATTTTTGGTGAAGGATGATATGCCTCAATGGGTGTACGCAGGTCTGGATGCGGCGCATTTGTTTGAGAAACGTTTGACTGAAGAAGTGGAATCTGCCGTCGGTCTTTGTCTGGCAGAGCGTCTGGATGCAAGTCAAGTGTGCCCCGTCAAATTATGTATGGTAGTGGGCGTTGATGATGCCCGTTTGGTGATAAAGGTACATCATGCCGTGTGCGATGCGGGTGGTGCGCTTCAATTTGTCAAGATGCTTGCGGCGATGTATGGCAAGGTGGGGGATGATCCTGATTTCATGCCGGAACCTGGCATCCCGTGTCGTGGCACGGAGGCCTTCTGTCGGCATTTCGGGGTGGAAGACAAGTCATCGAGGCTAGATATGTCGTTACTGCCTGATATGCGATGCACTTGGGGTACGCCTTTCGGAGACGTGGCGTCTGGTCAGACGTTTGCCTATCAAGCTGTTCGTTTCTCCGATGTTCAGTTGGATAGGATGAAGACATTTGCCCAGTCTAATGGTGGCTCGCTTAATGCGCTGGTCACATTGGCTTACCATAAGGCGTTGGTTCTCTTGTTGAATCCGGAGGCAGATGGTAAGGAAATACAGTTCTCTGTCAACCTCCGCAGATTTACGGATGGTGGCAACACGGTGTGCAATCTGTCTAACATGACCAACGTGACATTGCCCACGAAGGGTTCTTTGGCAGAGTTGGCGGCAGTTGCTAAATGTGCTATTGACAAGGCGGTTGCTCCTGAATTGATGCTTCAAGGCGTCTTGGCTTGCGAGTTGATGTCCACTGATTTTAAATCGCTCGATTCGTTCTATGCGTCCGATTGGGAGAATGTCAAGCGGACGGGTCTCTGTACGCCCATGATTTCCAATGTAGGGAAGCTGGATGATGCGCCAATCTGTTTCGGACAGTGCGATGTGAAGGATATGATGCTGATTTCTCCGGCCTTTGTATCTCCTTCGTTCATGCTCTCGGTGAGTACCTACCGCAAGGTGATGACACTTTGTGTTGCCTATCAGAAACCTTCCATGGACGATGGTTTTGTGACGGCTCTCCTCTCGGAGATGAAGTCGATGTTGGCGGAAAATCTGTATTGAATCTCCGTCTTTTTGTCGAGAATTTCCTTGTTGTTTTCTTTTTTGCTGTTTAGAATGGAAGAAGTAAGCCGTTTCTAGGCTCTATTTCCATCTCTAATAATAGCCGTTTCGCTTTCAATCCTCCGTTGTAGCCGTTGAGTGTGTGCTTGCTGCCTATGATGCGGTGGCATGGCACGAAGATGGAAATCGCATTGGCTCCGGTAGCGTTGGCTATGGCCCGCACAGCCTTGGGTGTCCCCGTCTGGACGGCCATTTCGCCGTAAGATAAAGTGACTCCGTATGGTATCTTGGTCAGTTTTTCCCATACGCTCTTCTGAAATTCAGTCCCCACGAAGAGCAACGGGATGTCGAACGATTTTCTCCTGCGGGCGAAATATTCGTTCAGTTGCGAGGCGGCTTGATCGGTCACTTTGCTGTTCCCTATTTCGTATGTGGCTTGTAGCCCACGTTGTAGACGAATGATTGTCTGCTCATGCCGTTTCCCTTGTGTCCAGTCGCATAGGCAGAGACGGCCGCCGAACGAACCGAGCAATAGTTCTCCGGCTGGTGATTGGTAACGTTGGATTTGTATGTTCTCCATCTTGTTTTCCTTGTGAGTTCATGACTTTGTTTGTGATTTTCCAAAGGTAGCGAAAAAAGGAGGTTTGTAAGCGTTATACTTTTCTTATCTTTGTCGGCAGACAAGATTATTCCGGAAAAGTGGGGAGTGGTTCTGTCGTGAATAGAAGATGGTTATGACGGAAAAATCCAATCATAAATTTTGGCGGATGCCGTGGTCGTATCCGCAATGTGTGGCTGTGGTGGCGGTGCTTGTGCTTGGCGGACTGGTTGCCCAAATGCTGGTTGGCCCGTTCGACTTTGGGCTGCTGGCTTTCCCCGTGAGCCTGGTTGTGCTTATTCTGCTGTTGGTATTGTGTGTGCTGCTTGGCTTCCATTCGGGAAGTGTTCGTGTCCGTTGGGTCTCTGGTGTGCCGTTGTCGGTTTCGCTTCTTGTCGGTTTGGCTCTGCTGGCTCTGGTGATGGGTGTTGTGCCGCAGACGGGAGAACCCTGTGGCGTGTTGGGCTTGGATGCGGTGGCTCGCAGTTGGGCATTTGTGCTGGTCTATGTGTTTGTGTTGCTTTCTCTGGGTACGTTGCTTGTTCGTCGGCTGTTGCAGTTCCGTTTGTGTGATTGGGCATTTTATGCCAATCATGTCGGGGTTTGGCTCTTTCTGGTTGCGGCTGGATTGGGAACTTCTGATGAGGAACGTTACGAGATGCTCGTGCAGGAGGGTGAGACCGTCTGGCATGCTGAAGATGAAAAGGGGTATGTCTGTAGATTGCCGTTGGCTATCCATTTGAACGATTTTGATATGGATATGTATCCTGTTGAAAAGGTGGTGGCTGACCGCCAGATAGGGGAGACTCGGAAATCCTCTGCACGTTCTTCGGATGCGCTCCGTTATGCACAGGTATCGACGTCGGCAGAGCCTCGCACGTTCTTGTCTGATGTGGAGCTTTACACGGAGGATGGTGATACGTTGAAGTCGGTTTTGGAGGTGAATAAACCTTTGCATACGGGTTCGTGGATGGTTTATCAATATGGCTATGACACCCAAGCGGGTCGGCGTTCCTCTTATAGCGTCTTCCTGTTGGTGTACGACCCTTGGTCGGCAGGCATCTATGTCGGAATTGTTCTGATGGCTATTGGCTCCGTTTCCATGTTGTGGAAAGGTAGAAGCCGTAAGAAAGGAGGTGCCTGTGACATGGAGTGATTTTGCCTATTTCGCCGTGCCTGCTGTCTCTTTGTGGCTGTTGGCTGGACTGCTTGTCTATGTGAAGTCGGCACGAAGGTGGTCGGGACTTCTCATGATGGGTGGCACGTTGACGCTGTTCTCCTTTATCCTGTTGCTCTGGATTCATCTGGAACGTCCGCCGATGCGTACGATGGGAGAGACTCGTCTATGGTATTCTTTCTTCCTCTCTGCTGTGGGATGTGTGACTTTTAGCCGGTGGCGTTATCCGTGGCTGCTCACATTTTCGTCGGTTGTGTCCGCCGTTTTTGTGGTTGTCAATCTGGCGAAGCCGGAGATCCATTCCAAAGGCCTGACGCCCGCTTTGCAGAGTGTTTGGTTTGTTCCTCATGTCACTTCTTATATTTTGTCGTATGCTATGTTGGGTGCGGCTGCGGTCGGTGCGGTTTTCCTATTGGTACAGAAGAAGGGGAATGGTCGTCTGCTCGGCTTTGTCGATAATATGGTTTATGTGGGCTATGGCTTCCTGATGTTGGGACTGTTGATGGGGTCTGTTTGGGCAAAGGAGGCTTGGGGCCATTACTGGTCGTGGGATTTGAAAGAGACGTGGGCTTTTACCACAACATCCGTCTATCTTGCTTATATCCATCTCCGTCTCAGATGCGGAAAAGCCTCCGAGAAGGTGGCTCCTTGGTTTGTCGTCGTTGCGTTCTTATTGTTGATGGTCACGTGGTTGGGCGTGAAGTACCTGCCCTCGGCACAAGGAAGTGTACACGTGTATTAGAGGGGTAGACGGCAGGGCATCCCCCCCCCCTTCTTGAAAATCTTGATGTCAGGAAAATATATGTGTAAAAAATAGTTTAAGTAACAGCAAAAAAATAACTTCCGCAGATTTCTGCTTACCGAAATTTAAATGCAAGGAGTTCTCTGTTAAAAAGTTACGGAAGTTATTCTTTAATCATTACTAAGTAATCGGCAAAAAAACAACTTATGACGATTTTGACGAAATGCCATAGGCATTATCTCTTTGTAGAGGGGGAAATAGGCATCGGCAACCGCATTCCGGAGGAATGCACCATACACGACAATTATTTCCGTCCTCCTGCCGGACGGGCACTTACTTTTCTCCGGCAAGAAAAGTAAGCAAAAGTGCCTGCGCTGTTGCCCGCTTTCCGGGAGGTACGGCACGTCCCTCCGCTAAAACCTTTTTTATTCCCTCGTACCTCGGGCAAAAAGGTTTTTTCACGCTGCGGCACGCACCTCCCCTCCTCCGCGGCCAAAGGCGAGTATACGCCTGTTGAAAAAGAGACGTTTTAGAAATCCTGTTTCATCCTGTAAATCCTGTCCTAGAATTTATGTGATGTTTTGCTATCAATGCAATGCCTGGAAAGCATATTTTCAAGATGTTTCGAACTTTAGTAAGTTGTTTCTTCATGATCACTTAAAGTTGCGGAAATTATTCTTTAACCATTACTTATCTGTATAATTGGTATCTCATTCCGTAATTTAGGTAGTTTTCTGTTTTGCCTGTTTCCTTAACTTTGTGTTATCCGAAAGAAGATTGGGAGAAATGCGAAGATTGTATATTTGGTGTTAATGTTGATTTTAGCAATTGTGGTTAACGTTCAACAATTGCTAAAACAGACGGCGGGTCTGAATCGGTTGTACAATGTTGTTCCGAAATTTGCAGGGCTCAGCTTGTTTTTCCCCTTTGCCCATCGAGGTGGCTTGCGAAAATGCCTATAAATTAAATGGGCGGTGGAAGCCTGTCGGTAGTCGTGAATGCAAAAAAAACAGGAGAAGTGATGAAAAACTGAAATATTGGTAAATCTCAAAATAATTTGAATATGAAACATGTCTCTTTCTTGTCGTTTATCTTTTGTTTCTTGTTGGCGCCATCTTCTTGTGCTGCCGACAACGAGACGGAGTCGGAAATGGAGCCTGGTCGTGCGGAGGAAAATGTTTCCTCTAAAAAAACTATTGTGGTCTATTTTTCACAAACGGAACATACTAAGGCTATTGCCGAACATATATCGGAAGTTGTAGATGCCGACACATGGCGGATAGAGGCGTTGGTGCCATATACACAAGCCGATATAGACTATGGCAGCTCTTCTTCCCGAACATCCGTCGAACAAAACGATGAGAGTGCCCGCCCGAAAATGAAAGATGCCAGGTCTAATTTGGATGGTTATGATGTGGTCTATCTTGGTTATCCAATCTGGTGGGGCATCGCTCCGCGGATCATCCTAACTTTCCTTGAAAGTTGTGATCTTTCCGGAAAAATTGTCATTCCGTTCTGCACATCGGCATCGAGTGGAATAGGAACGAGCGACACGCAGTTGCATGCTTTTGCCCCGAATGCCACATGGATGCTCGGACGAAGATTTGCCGTAGGCTCTTCCTTGGAGACGGTGCGTGGTTGGGTAAATAGCGTACATCCGGAGAAAAGCGGGGCTTATTCCATGAATCTGTTTGTGAACGGACATAAGCTGACGGCTTCTATGTCGTCCAATAGTTCCGCTTCCGCACTTAGGGATTTGCTCGAAAAAGGAGACTTGACCATCTTGATGAGCGATTATGGCGGTTTTGAGAAGGTCGGTCCGCTAGGTGCCTCTTTGCCTGCAAATGATGAATATATCACTACGGAGCCTGGCGACATCATTCTTTATCAAGGTGATAAGATTACGCTCTATTATGATGTGAATGCATGGAATTTCACCCGTCTCGGAAAAATTGACGGGGTGGAGGGAATTGACTTGAAGCCCATTCTTGGAGATGGTGGCGTTACTGTGGTGCTCTCTTTGAACGATAACTATACAATGTTGGAAGATGTTGGAATGCCTAATCCTATCGAAAGGGTTGAGGTGTTTGCTGTTGATGGAAAGTTGCTGGGTGGCTCTTTGGAACGGCTGCGGGATGGAATGAATGTTGTAAAATATAGCATGGAAAATGGACAGACAATCATTAAAAAGATAATCAGATGAAGATGAAAAGTATCGTAATGATGGGCATGGCGGCTTTGTGCCTTGGCGCATGTCAAAATCAAGAAATAGAGAAAAAGGAAGAAGTGCAGGAATGGGACAAGGTGTTTCCGCAAAGCGATAAGGTGACACATAGTAAAGTTACCTTCCATAATCGTTTCGGCATCTCTTTGTCGGCCGATCTGTATGCGCCTAAGCAGGTAAATGGCAAACTGCCAGCCATAGCGGTTGGTGGCCCTTTCGGTGCTGTGAAGGAGCAGTCGTCCGGATTGTATGCGCAGACAATGGCGGAACGTGGTTTCCTCACCATAGCCTTCGATCCTTCGTTTACCGGTGAGAGTGGCGGCGAGCCTCGCTATGTGGCTTCGCCCGACATTAATACTGAAGATTTCTCGGCCGCCGTCGACTATCTCTCTTCCCGGCCGGATGTTGACCCCCAACGTATTGGCATCATCGGCATCTGTGGCTGGGGCGGAATGGCGCTCAATGCCGCTGCTGTCGACACGCGCATCAAAGCAACGGTTGCTTCTACCATGTATGATATGACCCGCGTCACAGCCAACGGCTACTTCGACAGTGAGGATTCTCCTGAGAAACGTATGGAGAAACGCCGTGCCCTAAATGCGCAACGTACTGCTGACTATAAGAACGGATCTTATGCCTTGGCGGGTGGTGTGGCGGATCCTTTGCCGGATGTTGCTTCTCAGTTTGTGAAGGATTATTACGACTATTATAAGACATCAAGGGGTTATCATGAGCGTTCGCTCAATAGTAATGGAGGTTGGAACAAGACTTCGGCCCTTTCGTTTCTGAACTCACCTATATTGGCTTATGCTGGTGAGATTGAGAGTGCGGTGCTTATCATCCATGGTGAGAATGCCCATAGTCGCTATTTTGGCGAAGATGCCTTCAAAAAGTTGCGGGGAGATAATAAAGAACTGTTGATTATCCCTGGTGCTAGCCATGTAGATCTGTATGATAACATGGAGAAAATTCCGTTCGATAGGATGGTGCAGTTTTTCTTGAACAATCTAAAATAGCATAGTATGTCAAAAAAAGTTTTGATTATCCAAACAAGTCCGCGCAAGGGTGGCAATAGCGATACGCTTGCCGACGAGTTTGCCAAAGGTGCGGCGGAGGGCGGCAACGTGGTGGAGCAGGTGAGCCTTGTCGGGAAGACCATTCACTTCTGCCGGGGCTGTTTTGCTTGCCAGAAGACGAAGCGGTGCGTCATCGACGATGATGCGGTGGCGATAGCCGAAAAGGTGCTCCATGCCGATGCCGTCGTTTGGGCGACTCCTGTCTATTATTACTGTTGCAGCGGACAGATGAAGACGCTCATCGACCGTCTGAATCCACTTTTCTCGGCCGATTATCACTTTCGTGATGTCTATCTCCTCGCCACTGCGGCCGAGGATGGACCGACTACCGTGGAGGGTACTGAAAAGGCTTTGCAGGGCTGGGTCGATTGTTTCGAAAAATCGAAATTGAAAGGTGTCGTTTTTGCCGGAGGTGTCAACGACAAGGGCGACATCGCCGGACACAAGGCTCTACGCGAAGCGTTTGAGATGGGAGGAAAAGTCTGACGGAGCTTTCTTGAAATGGGACCAAATAAGCCATGGGCAAATCCGAAAAGGAATTTGTCTGTGGCTTTTTTGGGGCTTCCAATATGGCATGCTGTAAGAGTTGGAAGCGATTCCAGAAACGTATAAACATCATCGGACTACTCAGTCGCAGACTCAACGTTTGAGGTTTGTTCCTTTCTCCCGAAACGAGCGAGGTGCTAATTCTGTGTATTCCTTGAAGACTCGGTTGAAGTGTTGGATGTTGTTGTATCCGACTTTAAATGCAATTTCAGAGATTTGGAGGTCTGTCTCTTTCAATAATCGTTTGGCCTCTTCCATCCGTAGGTTATTCAAATATTGGCGGAAACTCATGTTTACGCTCATTTTTAGTAGGTCGGAGGTCTTTGCCTCGGAGATGCAGAGGTGGGATGCCACATCGGATAGCTTTAATTCCGGCCTAGGATAGTTCTTCCCGATGTATTCCAGAATAGGGAACTGACTCTCCGTTGCGTTGTTGTTGCTTTCCGTTTTTTCCATCGGAACGATGATGTATTGAGGCGATGTGTTTGTTTGTTCTTCAAGGCCCTTCTTCTTCAGAAAACTGAATTTCAGAAAGAGGAAGAGGAGTATTAGGTAATATATTGGAAACAGGATCAGCATGAGATGGAAGAATGGTGATGCGTCATAGATGAATTCCATCTTTTCTATATCGATGGATAAATCCTTGTTCTTTGTCACCACACTTTCTGTAAGTAGCCAAATGGAACTGGTCTTGTCTAAAGATTCATATTTTCCAACGTTGTTTTGCCTTTTCGGATTTTTTGAGAACCACCATTCCGGAATTTCGTTTATGTCTGATGAGCGGATGGTTATATCGTTGACTCCTTTCGTTAATCCAAAGGATTTCAGAACGACAAGGAAACTGCTGGACTCTTCCGGTGAAGTGTAGTTGTCTATGAATTGCGAGGTCCGGATGGAAAGTCGAAGTTCTTCGTTTGTCTTTAGTTTAAGGCGGATTTTATACTTCTCCAAGGAAAACAGAGAGTGGTCTGATTTGTTTATTTCAATTCCTGTATAAGGAAAATCGAAGCCCTGTTTTAGCGCAAAGTTCCATTTGACCATGCCGTCCATTCTTGTTAATTTGGAGATGGAATTCCCGTTGTCAGACTTGTCTGTGAATTCCGAGATGATGAAATTTTCGTTGCTGATAAGGTTGATGGTAGGCTTCCTAACTATGAAAAATGCAATTGTGGCTACCAAGAAGGGAAAGAGGATGAGGCAAAGAAAGATGATTTTTCTACGAATCCAAATTGTTTGTTTGTCTCTATTTTCTATATTAGTTTTATTGATTTTCAGACTGTTGTCCATAATCCTCCTCGTTTGTTCTGTTTTTTAGTATCTTTGTCATAAACGGACGTTCCTAAAAAGGAAACGCCATAATGACAAAAATACATATTTTTGACGATGTACAAAAGTATTGTTTTTTATCTGTTGGTTAGTGTGCAATATGTTGTATATTTTTATAAATGATTAATTTTCATAGAAATACTATCTTAGAGAGAGAAGGGAAAGGTGATAGATTTCTATCATTCGGATCATTTGGGTAGTTCCTCGTTAATCACTAACTTTGACGGCGAAGTAACGCAACACGTGGAGTATATTGGGTCTGTGTTGAATCGTGTGGGTAAATCATAATTTTATTTCTCCAAAAGAATTATCTTTGATGTTATGGATACAAACATGTTATTTTCAATTGGATTAAACTTGTCTTCTCCCTGGAAATTACTAATGGGGTTTTGGAGAGTCTGAATGCAAAAGTTCAACTTGCGAAACGACGTGCCAGAGGATATGCTAATGTCTATAACTTTATGGATAAGGTGTACTATATCAATGGAGGCGAGTGCTTCCTCTGCCCACACGATTCAACACAGACCCGTTATTTATCACTTTAATTTTACGTACTAATGAAATTTAAAGTAGAATATACAGGCGTTGCAGAGGAAAGAGTGTTAACTTATGATATTGAAGAGTGCTCTTTTGATATTGAACCAATAGTTCAAGAAATTAATTTTGATATAGTTGTCAATAAGTTGAATCTTACTGTAGTTGATGACAATAAAGTTATTCAGGTATGGGGCTTTTGTGGTTTTGCTACTTGGATAAAATCAGATTGTAAAGTTCCACAAAGTGCAAAAGGAACTTTACAAGTCATTGATGATTTAAAGGCTGGCGTTGGTTCTTACAGGGTGAATAAAGAGGATTTTCCAGTTTACATAAATGCTCAAACAGGGTGGGTATGTATTGGCAACCCTGAAAAGTCAGGCAATGCAGTAGAGTTTATAAATAACTGTGTTGTAGTTATTGATACCGACAATGAATTTGTATCCTTATGGTTAAGACCTCAAACCTTACCGAAGATATAGAGGGTAGTGTTCTATATGTCGCATATTTTATAAACTATTAATTGACAGAAAATTAGTGTTTTTAAGAGAAGATAAAATGGGTGTAGAAAAGTAAGACAGAAAAGAAGGAAGGGCAATAACCAACACGGAATGGTATCAGAAATTTAAGTTTAACGTAATGTATGATTATTGGAAAAATAAATTTGGATCACCATGTGAAAGCAATGAATATTTATGGATTTACTTTTTTGAGAATTACAAATGAAAATATTAGATGTTTTATATTATTACTATTATCTTTTCTATACAAAGATAATCCCGGAAGATGAACCGAATGCAACGGTGATTTTTACATTAGGATCTTCAATTTCATTTCCTCTTGGAATTATATTAAGTTGTGTGTTATCATATAATTGTTATTACTCAAATCCATATTTGTTGTGTTCTGTGGGTATTCTGCTTATGGCTTTGTTTTATTTCTTGTATTATAGAACAGAGCGATATAAAAAAGTAATCAAAGCAAAACCAAAGTTATTTGGAAGTCATAGGAAAACTATAGTTTTGGTGGCAATATTTGAATTTTCTATGCTTTCGTTTTTGTTCTGGGGCCCAATAGTTTCGAAAAATATTTTTGATGAGTGTGATTGTAAGAAAGAATTGTTTGAATGATGTTATTGGGTATCGCCCAAATTTTGATAGAACATTAGATCGTAATAGTACGAGTATGCGATTAAAATCTGATATAGTTTTTACAAATGGAAATATAGATTCGTTCAAGACAAATTATATCGAATACGTCAATTTTAATTTAAATAATAATGTTATTAATGTTACGCCATGGGTACCTCTAACTCTAATAATTCGGTAATTTTTTGGAAAATACCGATAATTTATTTTTTGTTATTTTTGTTTTCCATGATATTCATGCAGGAATCAAAGTCTTGTGATTTGAATGTAGACTCGCTTTTTAGCGTAAGAATATCTTCTTTAGAGCAAAAAATAAAGAATGACAATACGTATGTTTATATTAAAAGTCGCGAGGATATGCTTTTTTTTAATGTTTTGTTGTATCTCGCAGATGAAAGTTTTTATAGCTTTGAATCCCATCATTATAATCCGAGATTTAGCAGAAAAGAAATTGAACTCTTAAAAGAATGGTACAACAACAAGAAAGATTTGATTATTTGCGAGAAAGTAGAAAGGGCTTATTATTTATTACAAAATCCCCCTCCATTCAAGAATATGGATGATGTAGAATTGTACGATCAACAATTAGATAGTTTATTGATTGAGCCAAGAAAACGGTAGTGGGTAGTGTAGTACCATATGGTGCTTTTATGTTGTTCACTTTCCTATTAAAATAAGAATGTCAGTTACATGGGTTCACAAAGAATAGTAAGCAAAATCGGAGATTTAGAATCTTTCGGCGCCGACCCGCGACGAGTGGTCTATGCCGGACACAATGTAGACGGAATAGACGAAGTAGATTTTGCCGGTAAATACCAGACCGCCACAGGAAACATAAAAGAAAATGATAATCCGCAATACGGACTAAGAAAATCCCAATCTTTTGTT
>JACJXK010000033.1 GCA_020636675.1 Prevotellaceae bacterium | reverse complement strand
GTAGATGTAGCCGACAGAGATGCAGACAATTCTTCCGAATTCCGCAAAGATGCCCGCCTCCTGGTATTTGCTTTCCGCAGTGCACTCTTCCGGATAGCGTTCGGGCAGTCTGTTTTTCATCTGTTCTATTTTCTCTTCCCATAGGTGGGCGAGCGTTTCGTTCATGGTGCTGTAGCTCTCCGTTTGGGGGGCAGTCTCTATGTCAAGAAAGAGGATTTTCTCTAGTTGCATGGGGTGAAGTCTTTGTGTTTGTTGTAGGAAGAAAGGAAAGGGAGAGTCTCTTGCCGATGCTCTCCCTTTTTTCTATAAGATTATCTGTTATTTGCTTGCTGTCTTTTTCTTTCGCGATAGCGTTTGTATGCATTCCCTGCGAGGAATGATGACGGAGAGTCCTTTGTATTCGATCTCTTCTCGGATTACTTGCGTCATCTCGTCAAAGTTCTTCTTTAAAGGAACAACTACGCGGATGTGTGCAGGGTCTACACCTAAACCGCGGCAGATGTTTTCCAACTTGCCGGTTCCTGCGGAGTCCTGACCTCCGGTCATGGCCGTCGTCTCGTTGTCGGAGATGATGACCGTGATGTTTGCGTTTTCATTGACGGCATCCAGTAGTCCGGTCATTCCGGAGTGGGTGAATGTGGAGTCTCCGATCACGGCAACTGCAGGAAATAGGCCTGCGTCCGATGCGCCTTTGGCCATGGTGATGGATGCTCCCATGTCTACGCAAGAGTTGATGGCGCGGAATGGAGGCAAAGCTCCCAGTGTGTAGCAGCCGATGTCGCTAAATACTTTTCCTCCCTTGTACTCCGCTACGACGCAGTTCAGCGCTTCGTACATATCTCTGTGTCCGCATCCTTGGCACATTTGAGGCGGGCGCATCTTCACCAATGATGGGGTGCTGTATGTGCTCTCGTTCTTCTTTCCGAATGCTGTTGCTACGCAGTCAGGCGTGAGTTCGCCGGTGCGTGGCAATGTGCCGTCCAAACGTCCTTTTATGTTTTTGCCGTTGGCGAAGAATCCCTTCAATGACTGCTCTACGAATGGATAGCCATCTTCCATGACGAGAAGTTCGTCACATTCGTCGGCCAGCTTCTCCACCATCTTGCGTGGCAATGGGTATTGCGATACTTTCAGTACGGGATATTCGCAACCTTCCGGAAATTGTTCCATCAGATAGTTGTATGCGATTCCGCAGGCGATGACGCCCAGCTTCTTGTTCTTTCCGTCGATGAACTTGTTGAATTCGGAATTTTCGGATGCTTCCACAAATGCGGCCTGTGAGTTGAGCAGCGTCTGGTAACGCTGACGGGCAATGGCCGGCAAAAGGATGAATTGGCGAGGGTCTGAAGGAGTGGAGTTGCCGTTTTGATTTTTTGTCGTCTTCCTTTCTACTCCTGAACGGGAGTGTGCCAAACGGGTTACGACCCTAAAAAGGACCGGATATCCTAGTTTCTCCGAAAGCTCGAATCCGGAATATGCCATGTCGTATGCCTCCTGCTGGTTCGATGGTTCCAACATGGGAATCATGGCGAAGTCTCCGTAGAAACGGGAGTCTTGCTCGTTCTGGGAGGAGTGCATCGAGGGGTCGTCTGCTGCAAGTACGAGAAGACCTCCGTTGATGCCGGTTATGCTGGAGTTGACGAAGGCATCGGCGCATACGTTCATTCCTACGTGTTTCATGCAGACTAGCGCACGTTTGCCGGCGTACGACATGCCCAAAGCGGCTTCCATAGCCGTTTTTTCGTTCGTAGACCATCTGCTGTGTATGTTTTTCTCCGCTGCTTGTTTAGAACCTTGTATGTATTCCGTTATTTCTGTCGAAGGGGTTCCAGGGTAGGCGTAAACGCCTGATAGACCACCATCTATTGCCCCTTGGGCGATGGCTTCATCTGCCAATAATAATTCCTTTTGCATTTCTTTGTGTGTATATATTTTTTTCTTTTCTTCTCTCTGTTTCGGTTAGTGCAGCGTGTGCACAAACGTAGCAAATTTACAAAAAAATGGTCAATCGCCAATAAAAGATAAAGAATTAGTCAACCCCATAAGGAAAAACGTAAGCAGTACGTTTTTTTTTGTTTGCCTGAGGTAGAACTGTCACCCACAAAAAAAGCACGTCATGAAGACGTGCTTTCTTTATGAAAATAACTATCTGCGTTTTTATATGATTCCAAGTTGTTTCCCGCATTTTCCGATTTTGTCGAGAGCTATCTCTACTTGCTCCTTCGTGTGGGTAGCCATCAGAGAGAAACGGATCAATGTGTCGTTGGAAGGAACGGCCGGACTGACAACTGGGTTTACGAATATGCCTTCGTCAAACAACATCTTGGTGAAAAGGAATGTCTTGTTGTTGTCGCGGATGAACAATGGTATGATTGGTGTCTCCGTATGTCCGATTTCGAATCCGAGGTTTCTGAATCCATCAAGGGCCAAATGTGTCATGTCCCATAGGTGGGCAATTCTTTCAGGTTCGCTTAGCATGATGTCTATTGCTGCAAGCACGGCAGCTGTTGCTGCCGGAGTTGCGCTGGCGCTGAAGATGTATGGTCTTGAAGTGTGCCTCAATAGGTTGATGACTTCCTTGTTGGAAGCTACGAATCCGCCGATAGAGGCAAATGATTTGCTGAATGTACCCATGATGACGTCTACGTCGTCCGTCACATTGAAGTGGTTGCAGACTCCGCGGCCGTGGTCTCCTAAAACACCGAGGCTGTGGGCTTCGTCAACGTATATGCTGGCATTGTATTTCTTTGATAGGGCAACAATCTCAGGTAGTTTGGCAATGTCTCCTTCCATGCTGAAAACGCCGTCGACAACGATCAGTTTGATCTTGTCCGCTTCGCATTTCTGAAGGCATTTCTCCAACGACTCCATGTTGTTGTGCTTGAACTTCATTAGCTTAGAGAAGGAAAGCTGTTTTCCAACCATGATTGAAGCATGGTCCAATTCGTCAAATATGATGTAATCTTCTCTTCCTGTTAGGGCAGGAACGACACCCATGTTGACGGAAAAGCCGGTTGAGTATACGAGTGCCTCTTCCTTGCCTACTAGTTTCGCTAATTTGTTTTCCAGTTCTACGTGAATGTCCAAAGTGCCGTTAAGAAACCTTGATCCCGCACATCCTGTGCCGTATTTCTTAATGGCGGCTATTGATGCCTCTTTGATTTTTGGGTGGTTGGTAAGCCCCAGATAACTATTTGATCCAAACATCAGAACTTTCTTCCCGTTTATCTTGACCTCAGTATCTTGGTCGCTTTCGATTACCCTGAAATATGGATAGAGTCCAGAGGCTTTTACCTTTTGTGGCTCATCATATTTGGATAATTTCTCTTGTAATAAGTTCATATCGTCGTTTAAAAAATTTGTTTATACGTTACTAAAGAGGTCCCTGTTTCCTTTCGTTCCTTTTTAGATTTTCAAGAAAAAGCACTGACTCCTGTTCTTGAAATATAGTTGTTATCCGTTGCTCTACTTTTTGAAAGCAGTAACATGGTAATTGTTTGTGTTTTAACTATATTTTAGAATCATCTAAAAATAGGCTGCAAATATAATTAAATTAAAGTAATTATGAATAGTATTTCTTGATTTTTGATTGACAATGACGAAACTCTTTGTGAAACAAATAGTAAATCTATTGAACTTGCTGTCATGTAGTATGTTGTTTGTGGTTTGAAAGGAAGAATTTGCCTGCTTTTTACCCCGAAGGGTTGGGGTTGTGTTGGCACAAAAAAAGGTCCGATGCCTGAATGCAGACAAAGGATCTTTCTTTTTGGAAAAAAGTTTGGGGATGTTTATTGGTAAATCTCAATCTCTTCGTCTAGGTAGTCTATGGTTTCTTCTCCCAATATCTTTCTTAACGTGTTTTTCATCTTCGCATTTTGGATGAACAGGTCATGTTCCGGTATGGTGTTGAAATCGTGCATGGGGCTTTTGAAATAGAAAGATAGCCAGCTTTGTATGCCCATGAATCCGCAACGTTTGGCAAGGTCGGCAAACAGAACGAGGTCGAGTGCTATCGGTGCCGCCAAGATGGAGTCTCGGCAAAGGAAATCTACCTTTATCTGCATGGGGTAGCCTAACCAACCGAAAAGGTCGATGTTGTCCCATCCTTCTTTGTTGTCTTTGCGTGGCGGGTAGTAGTTGATGCGCACTTTGTGGTAGACGTTGCCATAGAGCTCCGGGTAGAGGTTGGGCTGTAGTATGGAGTCTATAACGGAGAGTTTGCTCTTTTCCTTTGTCTTGAACGAGTCTGGGTCGTCCAGCAC
This sequence comes from Prevotellaceae bacterium, assembly GCA_020636675.1. Lineage (GTDB taxonomy): Bacteria > Bacteroidota > Bacteroidia > Bacteroidales > Paludibacteraceae > RGIG10190. The sequence goes on along the minus strand of JACJXK010000033.1, from coordinate 8,046 downwards.
TTCTCCGTCCCGATTGCCCAATATGTTGGTCGAAAACCATCCGTTAAGTCCGAGCATACGGGTCTTGAACATGGGTGCCAAAACGGTCTTCATCAGGGTCTGTCCTGTCTTGAAGTCTTTTCCCATGATGGGGGTTCCTGTCTTTTTGGATAGTTCCCACATGGCGGGCATGTCTACGGTCAGGTTGGGGGCTCCGTTGATGTATGGGATTCCGAGCGATACGGCTGCGTATGCGTAAACCATGCTTGGCGCTATCTCTTTGTTGTTCTCTTTCATGGCTTTCTCCATCTTGTCGAGATTTTTGTGTATTTCACCCAAGGGGAGATAAGCTTCCGTGCTTCCTGCCCAGATTACAACCATACGTGTGCAGTTGTTCTCTTTTTGGAATTTCTTTATGTCGTCTTGTACCTGAGTCATCAGGTCCCATTTCGTGCCGCCTTTTTTCATATAAGTTCCTTCCAGCCGTTTCACAAAGTTTTGGTCAAAAACTCCCGGCATAGGATGTAGCTTTTCCAATTCATCTTTTATCCCTTCCAAATCTTTGTCTTCCAAAACTCTAGCTGTCTTGCAGGATTGATAGGCATTCTCTTCTCTGATGTCCCATCCTCCGAATGTGATGTCTTTTAACTCTGCCAACGGAACAGCGTCTTTTATTTTAGGGAAACGGTTTTCGCTTCTCTTTCCCAACCGGATGGTGCCCATTTGTGTCAGTGAGCCGATAGGTAATCCCAAACCTTTCCTTACTGCCATTGTCCCTGCTATGAAAGTGGTTGACACTGCACCGCTCATACCTACAACTAAAACTCCGAGTTTGCCTTCGGGTTTCTGAATACTGATTTTTCCCATTGCAATAAATTTTAAAGAATTCAAATATTTTTACGCATTGTTATCTTAAAGAAACAACAAAACTCAATTTTTGTTTAACTAAGCGGTTGCCTAAAATGAGTGTGTCTCAAAGAAGAATGGATTCAATATCTTTAAATTGGCAGAAGGTGAAGTCTGCGGCATGGTTTTCTGTTTCAGCTTTCCATCCTTTTCCTTTGATCCAGATGGTTCGGCAGCCGCAATGTTTTGCCGGAACGATGTCTTTGGTGTAGGAGTCGCCGATGGCGATGGTCTCTTCTGCTTTTAGGTTAAGTGCTTCTATTCCTAATTGGAATATCTGAGGGTCCGGTTTCCTGATTCCTACGACGGAGGATTCTATGATTTTTGGGAAATATCTTTTTAGGCCGAAATCGGAAAGTACGGCATCTATGTTGCCATAGAAGTTGGAGACAAGCGAAAGCTCGTATTTCTCCGAGAGTTTCTGGAGCGTCTTTGCCGACTGTCCTGTGGTCTCTTTTGCTTTCTCGTAGCAGATGTGGGCTATGTTAAGGATGGTTGTTTGGCTGCATTTGGCGATTGCTCCGTTTTTCTGTAGGTAGTCCAATTCTACCGCAATCTTTGTCTCCATCAGTTCTTTGAAAGTGAAGTGCGGCTGTATGGCAGGATTGCTAGCCAGATAACGCTCGGCGTAGACGTATGCTTCTCTGAAATGTGTTTCAGTGACGGCCACCTGCGCTTCTCGGTAAGCCTCCCGGATGATGTGGGCCCAATGTACTCCGTTGCTGTCCAATGTGCCGCCGTAGTCTATCAGGATTCCTTTGGTGTTCATGTTGTCTCTATGTTTTGGCCGGATAGTTTGCACGAGCCGTCTTTGATGGTCACTTTCATGACTGCCATGCCTATCAGCATCCAGAACAGTTCCCTGATGCGTGTCACGAAGCTGATGGATATGGCCCATGCCGAGGTGTAGCCCAGAGCCCCGAAGGCAAGCATGAATCCGCCTTCTCTTGTGCCAAGCTGCAAAGGCGAGAAGAAGAGTATGTTGGCAAAAAGGGAGGTGAAGGCCATTATGAGTATGCAGTAGACGTAGCTGATGGGGTGCCCGAGTGCCAGAAAAAGAAAATAGATCTCCGCGCACGTGAAAATGCGTGTGAAGAATTCTATTCCGAGAGAGAGGTAGAACCTTCTTTTGTGTTTGCCGTGCAATGAGGCTATCTGTTTGTCTATCATTTCGATGTTGTCCCTCTTCTCGTCGGTTATTCTTTGTATCTTTTCTCGGATGAGGGGTATCTTGCCCAAAATGTTCATGCAGTTCATCACCATGCCTTTTTTGTATCCCATGAAAAAGACGTATGTCAGCGACAGGCAGACTGCGAATATGGAGATTAGCAGTCCCATCCAGCCGTCCTTCATGGGCAGGTATAGAATGATTAGGAGAATGGAGACCATCCAGAAGCAGAAGTGGGAGACGAAGTGCATCATGGAGAACAGGATGACGGACGAGGTGGCTTTGGTGATGCCAAGGTAGGGCTTCAGCTCCATGATTTTATAGGGCTCGCCACCAGCTAGCCCTATGGGTGTGGCGGAGTTGATCGCAAAGGTGGAGACTGTTATCTTGTAGAGGGTTGGAAACTTGACGTTGTGCGACTCCGGCGAACCGTCTTTGATGATCAACATGGCTGATATGGTGTTGAATAGGTATGCGATTCCCCATACGATGAGGATGGGAAAAATCCACCATCCGGTTTGTTGTATGTTCTTCAGTATGGCGCCGATCCCTATCTTGTAAATCATGACGAGGAGGGCTCCCAATCCTATGAAAAGGAATATATTTTGGGGCGTTAGTAGTTTCTTTATCTTTGACATTCGATTTTATTTACAAAGTATTTGCTGATTTTTTCCTGTGATGAGACAAGATGGATTAATATGCCGTTCATTACGGTTATCTCGAAAAGAAAATAAATCCAGGGAAGGTCGATCAATAAGCAGAAAAACAGAGCGAACATTCTGGTGTTGAAAGTCAGTATGTTGGTGTATTTCATTAACCTTCTGTCTTTTCTCCTGAATTCGGAGGTAAGCCATTCCGGCATCTCCTTGCCGAATCTCTCCCGTATGAGCCGAAGCAGTTTTTGCAGGTTGCGGGAACAAAATTCCTGTTCTTTGGTGTAGTTGAGGTAGAAACGAAGCATCATCTTCCGGAAGAAGCCGTTTCTCCATCTTATCGAATTATATTCGTTTTCTAGTTCTGTGGAGTTGTCTACCTCGCTGCCGGCTTCACCTTTGATGAACAGCAGGTGTATGTTACGGTAGTAGTCGGCCATGGCTGCCTGTATGATGTGGCAGGCTCCGGCTCCGGCGGCAAGTGCCCAGATCCATGGATGTCCATGGTCTGTTACCCTCAGGCTGATGGAGCAATAGATGGTGACGAACCATAGGTCACCTGCCAACCCGTCGAGTATTCGGCCTAGTTTGGTCTTGTTGTTGGTCATTCGTGCCAGTTGTCCGTCTGCGCTGTCGTGGAGGTTGGCTATCACGAGCAGAACCATGCCGATGAGGTTGGTCTTGAGGTTGGCCGAGTAGAAACATATTCCTGCCATGATGCCGAAGATGATGCTGATGAGCGTCACTTGGTTGGGGGAGACCTTCATATTTCTGTACATTAGGGCAAGCCTGAATCCGATGGGTCGGGTGAAGATGATGTCCCACCACTCTTCGGTGTCCGATGATTTTAAAGTCGATTCTATCGTTATTTTCTCTTCCATGACGTTGGGTTGAAAGTAGTGATGGCCGTTTCTTTCTCCTTTTTTATTGTTTTTTCAAATGGTTGTAAATGCATTGCGCGATGGCCTCGGATGCCGTTTCCCTGCAGGGGGCGAAACTGGGCCAGTCGTTGAGGTCGATGATGTGGATGTCGCCTTCGGCTGAGATGATGGCGTCTCCTCCGTAGATAAGCACGCCCAAAGCCTCCGCTGCCTGGTTGCCTACGAAATGCAGCATCTTTTTGGAAAACGGATAATTCTTCGATTTCCCATTGATGGCTTCGTCGCCGAATTTGCTGTGACAGAAGTCGAAAGGGTAGAACCAATAGAAAAAATCGGTTTCCCTGACGCCATAGAACTTGACCAAATCTCCCGTCAGATGGATGGAAATAGCCGCAGTCTCTATGCCTCGAAGGGCAAACTCGCGTAGTAGGGAGTTGCCCTCTTCTAGTACGCCCAGCATGTGCGTAATCTCATGGGTGCAAGTCCCTAACGAGCCCTAATAGTGGGAATCGTCTAGCCAATAGCAAGGGTGTCCATAGTGATGTGGAATCTGAAGGAAGCTGGCGGCAAAAGTCTGACCTGACGAACAGAAATCAGATATAAGGCTAAAGTGTGAGGGTGAGTTTGCTAGACAAAACAAAGCCCTATAACTATTCGGAATCACACATAGTAAATCTGGTGGGTATAAGGCGGAAAGATTACGTTCTTATCTGGGGAGGTCTCACAGACGTGTGGATATATTTTTCCATAAACACGGAGTAAAGCTTGTTGTGAGAAGTCAGCCGAAGACATAGTACCAATATGAATATGTTGGGAAGGTCTGAACTTCGCAGTTTGTAAGTAAATGAATGTTACTTGAAGAGTATAGAATGCCGAATTAAGTACTAAAGTACTTGCTGTCTCTAAAGAAATAGGACGGAATCTGAAAGGTATAGAGAAGTGCAGAGCTTGGACAGATAACTGAAAACAACAGCAAACGCACTGTCAATGGTGTCAAAGCGAGGAACCGCCACGTGCCGAACGGCATGCGTGGTGGTGTGTGAGGACAATGAGGGAATTAATCCCTCATTTCCTACACGATTGCTGCTGCAGAAGGAGACGTCTTCCTTGTGCATGGCGTGGAAGTCGCCTCGTTTTATCCAGAATGCGGAACCTCCAAGCTCTTTGAATGTTTTGGTGGAGTCCTCCCTCGTATCTGCCATTCTGCTGTCAGGGAATGGAATGCCTTTCTCTTGAAGAAGGTTGGTCATGTTGCCTCTGAAGCAGTTTTCTATGCTGGAGCCTGAATTGATGCAGACCGTGTCTTGCTGTTCTATGGCTTTCAGCTTGGCTATCGTCCTCTTGTCTCTGGCCATACCGAAAATCCGTCCTGAGAAATTGTCCGATTCGCGAAATTCTGCCTCGTTGCATATCTTTATGGAGAACCCTTTTGACCTTAGTTTCCGGACTGTCAGTTCAAAAATGGCGGAGTCGTTGCCTATGTGATTAGGTGAAAACTCATTGCCTCGGAGTATGCCTGTCAATTTTATTTTTTTCATTTCCTCATTGCTTGGAGTCTGCATCTCTTTTGAATTTCCAAACATACGGAGAGTCCGTCGCTAAAGCCCGTCAGGAATAGTCTGACGATGAAATTCGAACATCTTCTGATATTTTATTCAAAATTGATAAAATTATCAACAAAATACATATCCATATGGTTCATTTGTTTGTCTAAAACGACAAAGAGGAAATGAAAAACTTCGAAAGGTTTCTTGTCTTTTTGAAAATAATCATTGCCTAATGGCTTTTTCGGGTGCGAATATATTCATCTTTTTCCTTTATGGAAGGCTTTGCCTATGCTTTTAACTTTTTTGCTTGTCAAAAAAGGCGCGGAAAGGAATATTTCTGTTTCGTCAGAGGAAAAAGGTCGGCAGAATTATATTCTGCCGACCTTTTGGGAAGCGGATGGTTTACGAATCAGCAAAATTCGGAAACCATTCCTTTATCTTATAAAAGACTCATGCTCCGCTTGATGAAGCGGCTGAGTGCCTCGCCTTTCAGCAAGTTGTTTGACAATAGAGCCAAGTCGACCAGTTGGCCCACCTCTTTGCTCTCTTTCGCAAATCCTTCGAAAATGCTCTTCTGTTGTTTCTTCGCTTCAGAAATCTTATTGTCGAGGTCTTTGATCTCGTCTTTTACGGCCTCCGCCAAATCAGACTCTTTCTTGTCGCCCTTCAAGTCGGCACGTTTCTTTTCCCAAGAGGTGATGTCCAGTGCGAAAGGAGCTACCTTGTCGCCACATTCGGATTCCTCTTCCTTCAAAATTTTCTCGATGAGAGGATGTGCCGTGTTTACTACAAGGTTGAAGGAGTCTGGCATCTCTCCGTAGAAGTTCATGCCTCCGCCTTGGGTGGCCGACATCTCCTTCATACGTCTCATGAACTCGTTTTGGGTGATGAACACCGGTTGTGAGTTTGCGTCCATGTTTTCGTAAGTGACGATGAAGTTCATCTTGCCGTCGCTAGGAAGTTGAGAACTGAACACGGAAGTGAGCGCATCCTGCTGTTCGGTTGTAAGAGTTACGGACTTGTTGTCGCCCTTCTGGATTAGTTTGTCGATGACGTCGGCGTCTACACGGGTAAATCTAGCCTTGCCTTCCGACTTCTGCTCCAACTTGCTGATGAAGTGAACGTCCAACTGTCCGTCCATCAACAACACATCGTAACCTTTGTCTTTTGCGGCCTGTATGTATTGATGCTGCTCTTCTGCGTTGGTGGTATATAAGTATACGAGATTGCCGTCTTTGTCCTTGTGGTTTTCTCCGATAAGGGTTTTGTATTCGTCAAGGGTATAGAACTTGCCGTCTATGTTTTTCAACAGAACGAATTTCTCGGCGCGCTCGGAGAATTTCTCGTCGGTCAGCATTCCATATTCGATGAAAATCTTCAGGTCGTCCCATTTGTTTTCCAATTCGGCTCTTTGTGAGTTGAATATCTCTTGCAGACGGTCTGCTACCTTCTTTGTGATGTGGTTGGATATTTTCTTCACGTTGCTGTCGCTCTGCAAATAGCTTCTGGATACGTTCAGCGGAATGTCCGGAGAGTCGATTACACCATGCAGCAGAGTGAGGAATTCAGGAACGATGCCCTCTACGGAATCGGTCACGAACACTTGGTTGCAATAGAGCTGTATCTTGTTTTTCTGAATCTCGAAGTTGTTCTTTATTTTTGGGAAATATAGGATACCTGTCAAGTTGAACGGATAGTCCACGTTCAGATGGATGTAGAACAGAGGGTCGTCGCCATAAGGGTAAAGCTCCTTGTAGAAAGATTTGTAGTCTTCCTCCTTTAGTTCGGCAGGCTTGCGAGTCCATGCAGGCTGCGTGTTGTTGATGACATTGTCTTTGTCGGTCTCCACTTCCTTTCCGTCTTTCCATTCCTTCTCTTTTCCGAAGACGATAGGAACGGGGAGGAATTTGCAATATTTGGTAAGAAGACCCTTTACTTTCCCCTCTTCCAAGAAATCTTTGTTTTCGTCGTCTATGTATAGGACGATGTCTGTTCCTCTGTCGGCCTTGTCAATCTCGTCGAAAGTGTATTCCGGACTTCCGTCGCAGCTCCATTTTACGGCTTTGCTGCCATCCTTGTATGATTTAGTGATGATTTCCACCTTTTTGGAGACCATGAATGCCGAATAGAAGCCCAGTCCGAAGTGTCCGATGATGGCGTTTGCGTCGTTCTTGTATTTCTCAAGAAACTCCTCCGCTCCGGAGAATGCGATGCGGTTGATGTATTTGTCAATCTCCTCTTGAGTCATACCGATACCGCGGTCGGAGATGGTTAAAGTTCCTGCCTTTGCATCAGTTTTGACCTCTACCTTCAAATCTCCCAGTTCACCTTTGTATTCGCCTACGGAAGAGAGTGTCTTTAGTTTTTGAGTCGCGTCAACTGCGTTTGATACAAGCTCACGAAGAAAAATTTCGTGGTCACTATAGAGAAATTTCTTGATGATGGGGAAGATGTCGTTGGTCGTTACCCCAATATTTCCTTTCTGCATAATTGTATTTATTTTTAGTTGTATGTTTCTAAATAGTCAAATCTCTCTAAAATTGATTCTCGTTTTCATAATTATCAAAATAGATGCCAAACGGGAAAATGTGACAAAGTGTCCGTTTTCTTTGCAAGGGCGGTGTCATATTTTCAGAGGATGGAATCCTTGCGGCTATTTCTGCTAGGATAGGTCGGTGGTATGTTTGCTGAAACTATTGGACAATTAAAGGAACAGAAACAGGAGGTACAAGCCACTCATCCTGAGAGCCGACAGACACTCGGATTGGTATTGCATAAGGAGTGTTTCTTTAGTCATGATCAGAAGAGTTTTGAAACTTCTGATTTGCTAAAATTCAACGAATTATGCAATATTTTTTCTGCTTAGTAATCGGCAGAAACAACTTATGACGATTTTGACAAAATGCCATAGG
>JACJXK010000032.1 GCA_020636675.1 Prevotellaceae bacterium | reverse complement strand
AATTGTACATTTATTTGTTGTTATTCAAATATACAATTTGTTCGGCGGTTTTCTTCTTTTTTACTATACCATCACTCCAAATGTCGGATGAACCAAAAAAGCTCTTAAGTATGCTAAAATGGATAGCAGATTCCAAAGCAAAAAGGGAGATTCTATTGTTTTGAGTCAACCAATAAAAACCGCAATAAATATGATATTGAAGTCCGAGAAAGATGGAGTATATGGGATTTCTGTAAATGAAAGCGATAAGGATATAAATGCTGATTTTAATGCTCCCATCAGTGTCCTAAGGCGAATTTTACAGATACTAAATTACGGCATTGCGTAGATTTTCAAGGATGTCTTTAACATGATGTCGGCGACCTTTTTCTTTTCCTTAATTTTGTAGTTTCGTGGATTTTGTGCAAATTGCCTTCAGTTTGGGAGGTTTTGGTTCTCCCGATTTATAGAGCATATAATGTTTTTGTTATATGATGAAAAGTGGATGTGAAATGATAAAATCGAACGGGATGAAAAAATTATGGTATTTAGGAATTGCTCTTTTGGGCATGTTGACTGCTTGTCAATCGGAGAAAAAAGCAAAAGAAACGGTTATTAAGTCGGATGCTCAGATTGAGCAGGAGGTGGAACAGTTGCTGAAGAAGATGACCTTGGACGAGAAGGTGGGTCAGATGACGCAGTTGGCTCTTGATGTTTTTGGAGAGAAGGACGATAACGGTAAGTTCCAGTTATATAAGAGTAGGGTCGACTCCATATTCGATACCTATAAAATCGGTTCGGTCCTAAATACGGCCATACATACGCCTATGGAGACTACCCGTTGGTCTGAAATCATCAGCACTTTACAGAAGAAGTCTTTGGAAGAAACGGGTATCCCTCTTATCTATGGAGTGGATGAGATACATGGTGCAACATATACCATCGGGTCTACCCTTTTCCCTCAGCAGATAGCTTTGGGTGCCACGTTTGAACCTGATTTTGCAAGACGGATTTCGGAGGTCGCAGCTTATGAGACGAGAGCGGGCAGCATACCTTGGAATTTTGCTCCTATCTTAGATTTGGGACGTGATTCCCGTTGGCCTCGTATGTGGGAGACTTATGGAGAGGATCCATATCTGGTTTCTGTTATGGGAGAACAGAGTATATTGGGATATCAAGGTCCTGACCCTAATCATCTTGGATCTAATCGTGTGGCCACTTGCCTGAAACATTATATGGCTTATGGCTCTTCCTTGTCTGGAAAGGATCGTACTCCGTCTTATGTCGGGGATAATGATATGCGTGAGCGTTATTTTGAGCCATTCCTTCGAGCTCTCAGAGCCGGCGCTTTGTCTGTGATGGTCAATTCTGGCATAAATAATGGCGTGCCTTTCCATACAAATGAAAAATATCTGACTCAATGGTTGAAGGATGAGCTGAATTGGGATGGTGTGGTGGTGACCGATTGGGCCGACATCATCAATATATATAGACGTGACCGTGTGGCCGAATCGCATAAGGAGGCCATTTGTATGGCTATCAATGCTGGAATCGATATGTCGATGGTTCCTTATGATTGTAGTTTCTGTACTGACTTGAAAGAATTGGTCAACGAGGGTCGTGTGCCAATGTCTCGTATTGATGACGCTGTGCGTCGAATCTTGCGTCTGAAGTATCGTCTGAATCTTTTCGACAAGCCTTCCGATGAGACAGATGATTATCCGGAGTTTGCGTCTAAGAAACATGCTGATTTGGCTAAACAAGCAGCATCGGAGGCAATTACGCTACTAAAAAACGAATCGGCTATATTGCCGATAAAACCGGGGGCAAAAATTTTGGTGGCAGGCCCAAATGCTAATAGTATGCGTACACTGAATGGAGGTTGGTCCTATTCATGGCAAGGCGACAAGGCAGACCAATATGCCACCCAATATAATACGATATTGGAGGCAATGCAGAATGAGTTTGGTTTGTCGAATGTGAAGTTTGAGCCAGGTGTGACTTATAATATGCAAGGGAAATATTATGAGGAAAATCAACCGGAGATAGTCAAAGCAGTTACTGCGGCAGCTTCTGTCGATTATATTGTACTTTGCCTTGGCGAAAACTCCTATTGCGAGACGCCAGGTAATCTGGATGATCTGACGCTCTCGGAAAATCAACTTAAATTGGCGGAGGCATTGACTGCATCAAAAAAACCGATCATTTTGATTTTAAATGAAGGTCGTCCTCGTATCATTTCCCGCATTGAGCCTTTAATGAAGGCGATAGTGAACATCTATTTGCCGGGTAACTACGGTGCCGATGCATTGGCCGAAATCTTGTCGGGAAAGGTTAATCCGAGCGGAAAGCTTCCGTTTACCTATCCTAAATATGTGAATTCATTGACCACATACGACCATAAGCCGTGTGAAAGTTTAGATAAGATGGAGGGTGCTTATGACTATGATGCTGTGCGATCTGTTCAATGGGCGTTCGGTTATGGATTGAGCTATACTAAGTTTAAGTATGACAATTTAAAGGTGAATAAGACTAATTTCTTGGTTTCTGACACTCTAATATTTACGGTGGATGTTACTAATGTTGGAGAGAGGGAAGGAAAAGAGACAGTTCTGTTATTTACTTCGGACAAAGTGGCATCCTTGTCGCCCGACGTCCGTCGCCTGAGGGCATTTAAAAAGATTGAGTTGAAACCAGCGGAGACGAAAACGGTAGAGTTGAAGATTCCGGCAAGTGATTTGGCATTTGTGGGCAATGATGGAAAATGGATATTGGAGGAGGGTGATTTTTCTGTAAACATAGATAGTCATCTTGTAGACCTGCATTGTGATAAGACCTTCAAATGGGAGACTCCTAACAGATAAATAGGATGAAGTTTATAAGGAAGGCGTCGGCTCCATGGAAACCGACGCCTTCCTTTTTGTTTGTAGATGACTATTTGTAAAGAAACGGACGTCACCTTTTGGGTAACGCCCGTTTCTTTGTGTACGATTCGATTATCCTTATCCTACCACGGCACCGTTAGCCGTAGGTTTGGAAGGACTGACAACAATCAGGCTGCCATCTGCGTTAACTGCGGAGAGTATCATGCCTTGGCTGTCCACACCTTTCAGTTTGCGGGTAGGGAAGTTGGCTATGAAGCAAACTTGTTTTCCAACTAAATCTTCTGGATTATAGTATTTTGCGATACCTGAAACTATCGTTCGTCCGCCCATACCGTCGTCTATTTTAAACTGCAGCAGTTTGTCTGCCTTTGGCACTTTTTGGCATTCGAGGACAGTACCGATGCGTATGTCCATCTTCATGAAATCGTCGAACGAAGTATCTGTTTTGACCTCTTCCGGTTTCCAATTGTTTATCTCATTCTGTTTCTTTGTCTCCAACAGCTTCTGTACCTGAGCTTCTACCACGCAGTCTTCTATCTTTTCGAAAAGCAGTGTGGCTTCGTTTACTTTGTGTCCGTCTTCTATCAGATCTATCTTGCCTAAATCTTCCCATTTGAATTCCTCTATGTTTAGGAATTCGCGGAGCTTCTTTGCGCTGAAAGGAAGGAAAGGTTCGAAAGCGATGGCGAGGTTGGCTGCTATTTGAAGACTCAAATTCATGATTGTCTTCACCCGTTCAGGGTCTGTCTTGATGAGTTTCCAAGGCTCGTTGTCTGCCAGATATTTGTTTCCGATACGGGCTAAATTCATGGCCTCCTTCAATGCGTCTCGGAATCTGAATATATCAAGATACTTCTCCAGTTCTTTCCTTATGTCTGCAAATTCTGCCAAAGTCGTCTTGTCGTAATCTGTCAGTTCGCCGCGGGCAGGAACTTCGCCGTTGTAATATTTATGAGTGAGGACCAATGTTCTATTGATGAAGTTTCCGAAGATGGCGACTAGCTCGTTGTTGTTGCGGGCTTGGAAGTCTTTCCACGTGAAGTCGTTGTCTTTTGTCTCAGGAGCGTTGGCCGTTAGAACATAGCGAAGCACGTCCTGTTTGCCTGGAAAATCTTTGAGGTATTCATGCAACCATACGGCCCAATTTCTTGAGGTGGAGATTTTGTCGCCCTCCAGGTTTAGAAATTCGTTGGCAGGCACGTTATCCGGGAGGATGAAGCTGCCTTCGGCCTTTAACATGGCAGGAAATACGATGCAGTGGAAAACGATGTTATCTTTTCCGATGAAATGAACCAGACGGGTGTCTTTGTCTTTCCACCATTTTTCCCAATCGTTGGGCAGAAGCTCTTTTGTATTGGATATATATCCGATAGGAGCGTCAAACCATACGTAGAGCACTTTTCCTTCGGCACCTTCTACGGGCACAGGAATACCCCAGTCGAGGTCACGGCTCACGGCACGGGGTTGAAGGCCCATGTCAAGCCAGCTCTTGCACTGTCCGTATACGTTCGGCTTCCATTCCTTATGCTCCTCCAATATCCATTTAGACAGCCACTCTTCGTGCTTGTTGAGAGGAAGATACCAATGCTTCGTCTCTTTCAAAACAGGTTTTGAGCCTGTGATGGCAGATTTCGGGTTGATAAGGTCCAGCGGACTCAGTGAGGTTCCGCAGGCTTCACATTGATCGCCGTATGCGTGCTCGTTCTTGCAGTGAGGGCAAGTTCCGGTGATGTATCTGTCGGCAAGGAATTGACCTGCCTTCTCGTCATAATATTGTTCGGAAGTTTTTTCTATGAATTCGCCTTTCTCGTATAGATTTCTGAAAAATTCGGAAGCGACTTCCGAGTGTGTCTTGGAGCTTGTACGGGAATATATGTCGAAAGAGATGCCAAATTCCTCGAAAGAGTCTTTGATTATTTTATGGTAGCGGTCTACGATGTCTTGAGGGGTTACGCCTTCTTTTTTTGCTTTGATGGTGATAGGCACACCATGCTCGTCGGAACCGCCGATAAAGAGCACGTCTTCGCCCTTCAAACGTAAAAAGCGCACATATATGTCTGCGGGTACGTACACACCGGCAAGGTGTCCGATATGAACAGGGCCGTTGGCATAAGGAAGTGCGGAGGTAACTGTTGTCCTTTTGAATTTCTTCTCCATATATCTGAATTTGAATAATGGGTGTTTCCCATTGCCGGGTGGCAATGCGGCTTCAACCCCTCTTTTATTTGTTAATAATGTTGGTTTGTTGGCATTTAGCCATTTTTGCCAAGATTTGCAAAGATACTTTATTTTTATCAAACATATTACGAAAACCCGCATTGATTGATAAAAGAGGAGCACTATGCCTGGATTTTATCTTTTTCTTGCAGAAGGGCCTTTTGTCTGTGACATTTCTCTTCCTACAAAAAAGGGGATCAGGGAAGCAGGGTTGTGGAATTTTTCATATCTTTGTGAGCCTCGGCTATTCCGAGCGGCGAAATCAATAAGAATAGAATATAGAAATGAAAGTTGCATTAATAGGATATGGAAAGATGGGTCAGACCATCGAAAATATTGCCAAAAATCGAGGACATGAGATAGTTTCGATAATTGACATAAACAACTTGGAAGATTTTGATTCTGTTGCATTTAAGAGTGCGGATGTGGCAATTGAGTTTACCCGTCCGGATGTGGCTTTGTCAAATGTGCGCAATTGCTTTAAAGCTGGTGTCCCTGTTGTTTCAGGAACGACAGGATGGAAGGCTATCGACCTAAAAGAGGAGGTGGAGACCAAAGGTTATACGCTATTCTGGTCGTCCAACTATAGTTTGGGTGTCAATGCTTTCTTTGCGTTGAATAAGTATCTGGCAAAGATAATGAATCAGTTTGATGCCTATACACCTTCCATGACGGAGACCCATCATGTACATAAACTTGATGCGCCTAGCGGAACGGCTATTACGTTGGCGGAAGGAATCATAGAAAACATAGACAGAGTGGATGGTTGGACACTGACTCCCGAGCTTCAGCAGGGCAAGATGCCTATTAGTTCCATTCGCCGTCATGAGGTTCCCGGAATCCATACCATTTGTTATGATTCTGAAGACGATTTTATAGAGATTACCCACTCTGCGCGTTCTCGTCGTGGTTTGGCCATGGGAGCTGTCCTTGCTGCTGAGTTTACTTGTGGCAAGAAAGGTTTTTTAGGCATGGGCGATATGCTTAAATTTTAAAATAGATTGAAAAACAGATACTGATCATGGAAAATTCTAAAGGAAAAGGTATAATGGATAGATTGAAGAATGCCTCGATGACACAATGGGTCAAGTTTATTCTGGTTTCCTTAGTTTGTGTGTTTTTTACTGTATGGGCGGGAACCTTATGGGTATTGCTGTTCATCCCATTTCTTTTTGACATCTATGTCTCTAGATTTGTGAATTGGGGAGGATGGAAGCAGTCTGACAACAAAATATTGCGTAAAATAGCAGAATGGGCGGATGCTATTATTTTCGCTTTGGTGGCTGTATATGTCATCAATATTTTCTTTTTTCAGAATTATAAGATTCCTACTTCTTCGTTGGAGAAATCGTTGTTGGTGGGTGATTTTCTTTTCGTGAGTAAAATGAGTTACGGGCCACGTGTTCCGATGACTCCGCTCTCTTTCCCATTGGCTCAGCATACGTTGCCGATATTGAACACGAAATCATATATTGAGAAGCCTCAATGGGAATATAAACGTCTTAAAGGGTTCGGTAGTGTACAGCACGACGACATCGTGGTGTTCAACTTCCCGGTAGGCGATACGGTTGCGGAGAAGGTGCCCAATCCGGACTATTACAGTTTGGTCTATCAATATGGGCGTGATTATGTGTGGAGTCATCCGGAAGAGTTCGGCGAAATTCTATACAGACCGGTAGACCGTAGAGAGAATTATGTGAAACGTGCAGTGGCTCTTCCTGGCGATTGGCTCCGCATTGTTAATGGCGATGTCTTCATTAACGGCAAAAAGCAGAAGAATATCCCAGGATTGCAATATAACTATTTTGTGGAGACAAAGGCCCTCATGTCCGAGAAGTTGTTTGAGGAGCTGAATGTAAGCAAGGACGATCGGGCTTTGCTCAATCCCAATAGGGAAACGTTCAAGAGGTTGTTGGATTTTGGCTATCAGGTGGATTCTTTGGGTGATATGAATTACATATACCGATTGCCGTTGACTAATGAGGCTTATGCCCGAGTGAAGAAATCGAGCAATCTGGTCTCTATCCGGAGAGAACCGAATGGTCTGTATGGAGATAAAACCTTCCCTCTGAACATGAATACAGGATGGACAAGGGATGATTTCGGCCCTCTTTGGATTCCGAAGAAAGGCGCCACTGTCGGGATTAGCGAAGCCAATCTTCCCTTGTATGAGCATATCATACGCAACATAGAACATAATAAGTTGGAGGTGAAAGACGGGGTGGTCTATATCAATGACGCACCTGCCGATAAATACACATTCAAGATGGATTATTATTGGATGATGGGAGATAACCGTCACAACTCCGCAGATTCCCGTTATTGGGGTTTTGTTCCTGAGGATCACGTTGTTGGTAAGCCGATTTTTGTGTGGATGTCTATTGATAAGGACAAGCCTACATTCTCCTCCGTAAGGTGGAATCGTATGTTTAAGATAGTTCATGATTAACGGATTGCTGTTATGAAAAGGTTGCTTTTTTCTATACTTCTGTTCTCTTCTCTCTGTTCTGCCGACATTCTGGATGCGCAGGTGAAATACATGAAGGAGAATGTTTTCCACAGTGGGGAGCATGCTGTCTATAATGTTTATTTCAATTGGGGGTGGATTTGGATTCATGCCGGCAATGTGGAGTTCCGGGTGAAGGAGGAGAATGTAGGGGGAAAGGATTGCTATTATCTTTTCGTTTCAGGCTATACGCGCAAGGCTTTTGATAAGATGTACACCATCCGTGACACGTTCTCATCCCATGTCGATACTAAATATATATTGCCGGTCGATTATCGTGAGGCGAAACACGAGGACTCTTATTATTGCGATAAGCGCTATAACTATTTTCGTCACTCGGATAGCACGAAAGTCTTTATGGACTTTGTGAGAAACACCAAGCATTGGAAGGATACGATGACGGTAGACCACCAAGCGTATGATTTGATAACAACTTGTTATAAGTTCCGCAACATAGATGCTTCCACAATCGGGAAAAACGATATTGTAGGGTTCCACATGCTTTTTGATAGCGAGGTGTATAAACTTGGTTTGAAGTTTTGCGGAAAGGAGACCATCAAGTTGAGGAACGGAAAGAAATATAAGGCATTGAAGTTTGTCCCTAAGTTAATCACTGGCGATCTGTTCAAACATGAGGACGATATGGTTATCTATGTTTCCGACGACAACAACCATGTTCCGTTATTGATTAACGCCAAGATTAAGGTGGGCTCGATAAAAGCGATGCTTGATGATGTGAAGAACACGAAATTTCCAATGACTTCTTTGGTGAAGTAGTGGGGAGGTTGTTGTTGAGAATAATGTTTTAATGGATTTTGTATGTCAAAGATTTTAGTCATAGATGACGAACGTAGTATCCGCAACACGTTGAAGGATATTTTGGAGTTCGAAAAATATACTGTTGTTACCGCAGAAGATGGCATTAAGGCATTGGATATAGTGAAGCAGGAGAAGTTTGATCTTGTCTTCTGTGACATAAAGATGCCTCAGATTGATGGCATTGAGGTTTTGGAAAAACTTCACGAAAACTATCCTGACCTCCCTGTGGTGATGATTTCCGGACATGGCAATATAGATACGGCGGTGGAGTGCATCAAAAAAGGTGCTTTTGATTTCATAGAGAAACCGATTGATCTGAACCGTCTGTTGGTATGTTCCCGTAACGGATTGGAACATAAAAGTTTGGTTCAGGAGACGAAGGTTCTCAAGAAGAAGGTATCCAAAGGCAACCGGATGGTGGGAGAGTCGGCGCCTATGTTGCGTCTGCGAGAGATGATAGAGCGGGTTGCTCCTACGGATGCCCGTGTATTGATAACTGGAGAAAACGGAACAGGAAAAGAGGTGGTGGCTCGACAGTTGTTCGAATTGAGCAATCGATCTTCTGCGCCTTTTGTAGAGGTCAACTGTGCGGCTATTCCTTCCGAGTTGATAGAGAGTGAGCTCTTCGGACATGAGAAAGGCTCTTTCACTTCGGCCATAAAGCAGAGAATAGGAAAGTTTGAACAGGCGGATGGTGGTACTATCTTCTTGGATGAGATAGGAGATATGAGTCTGTCTGCGCAGACGAAGGTACTTCGTGTGCTTCAAGAGAAGGAGATTACCCGTGTGGGTAGCGACAAGAGCATCAGCGTCAATGTGCGTGTCTTTGCGGCTACGAATAAGGATTTGCTAAAGGAGATAGAAAAAGGCAACTTCAGGGAAGACCTTTTCCATCGGTTAAATGTCATTCCTATTCATGTGCCGGCATTGAGGGAGAGGAAAGACGACATTCCTTCCTTGGCCAAATATTTTTGTGAGATAATTTGTGAGGAGCAGGGCATCCCGTTGAAGGCATTCAAGGAGGATGCGATGGAGGCTCTTAAACAATATGAATGGACCGGAAACATCCGTGAACTGAGAAATGTGGTGGAGCGGATGATTATACTTTGTTCCCAAACCATCACGGCCGACGATGTGAAGGTCTTTGCCGCTCCTGCGTTTATATAGGGAGTTACGATATCACAGACTTGCCGCTCCTTCGTGCGTTTTTGAAGGGTGAACGAGCCTGTGGTTTTTGTGTAATCTGCTTTTTTTGCTTTGCTGTTTATTGAATTTTAAAATAAAAGAGATGGCAAAAGTTGTTGAGACTCCGTTGATGAAACAGTATTACGAGATGAAGGGAAAGCATCCTGATGCGGTTCTCCTTTTTCGTGTGGGCGATTTTTATGAGACATTCTCGGACGATGCGATAAAAGCTTCCGAAATATTGGGAATCACTTTGACACGCAGGGCTAATGGTTCGGCTCAGTCGGTAGAGTTGGCGGGTTTCCCTCATCATGCCCTCGATACTTATCTGCCTAAATTGGTGCGTGCTGGACAGCGGGTGGCTATCTGTGACCAGTTGGAAGATCCAAAGATGACTAAGACCTTGGTCAAAAGGGGAATCACCGAGTTGGTTACTCCCGGTGTTTCCATCAACGACAATGTGCTTAACTATAAGGAAAATAATTTTTTGGCAGCCGTGCATCTCTCCAAAAAAAGTGCGGGTGTCGCCTTCCTTGACATCTCAACGGGTGAGTTCCTTACGGCAGAGGGTACATTCGACTATGTTGATAAATTATTGAATAGTATGTCGCCGAAAGAGGTCCTCTTCGAACGGAGCAAACGCGCTCAGTTTGAGGAACATTTCGGAACTAAATATTATACTTTTGAGTTGGACGACTGGGTTTTTACCTCCGAGTCTGCCACCGACCGGCTGCTTAAACATTTTCAGACTAAGAATCTGAAGGGGTTTGGTGTACAGAATCTTGAGTTGGGAGTCATTGCCTCCGGAGCTATTCTCCATTACATGGACATTACCCAGCATTTTCAGATAGGCCACATTACCCATCTTTCTAGAATAGAGGAAGATAGGTATGTCTGGCTGGACAAATTCACAATTCGTAATCTGGAGCTTTATGGAACGATACATGAGGGAGGGCGCACCTTGGCCGATATATTGGACAAGACCATCACTCCGATGGGTGCCCGTCTTCTCAAGCGTTGGATCGCTTTCCCGTTGAAGGATGTGAAACCTATCAACGAACGGTTGGACATTGTAGACTCTTTCTTCCGCGACCTTGACTTGAAAGATTCTCTGAATGAACATCTCTCTACTATCGGAGATCTGGAGCGAATCATCTCCAAGGTGGCGGTGGGGCGTGTCACTCCTCGTGAAGTGGTGCAACTTAAGGTGTCCCTCTCTTCTATCCTGCCGATAAAGGAAGCTTGTCTGGCAAGCGACAATTCGGGGTTGAAACGGATTGGCGAGCAGTTGAATCCTTGTCCTAACATTCGAGAGAAGATAGAGAAAAACATAGTCAATGATCCGCCTAACTTGGTGAACCGGGGGGGCGTGATTGCCGGGGGAGTCAATGCGGAGCTGGACGAGCTGAGGCAGATGTCCTATTCCGGAAAGGATTATCTGCTTAAAATTCAACAGAGGGAGTCTGATGCCACGGGCATTCCTACTCTGAAGATTAGCTACAACAATGTATTTGGCTATTACATAGAGGTGCGCAATACGCACAAGGATAAGGTGCCTTCCGATTGGATTAGAAAGCAGACGCTTGCCAATGCCGAACGTTATATAACCCAGGAACTGAAGGAGTATGAGGAGAAGATATTGGGTGCGGAAGATAAGATTCTCTCGTTGGAAACTAAACTATATAACGACCTCGTGCTTGAGCTTGCGGAATATATCCCGGCCATACAGGTCAACTCGAACCTTTTGGCGCAGGTCGACTGCCTGCTCTCATTCGCAAAAATCTCGGAAGAAAACAATTATGTCCGTGCCGATGTGAATGATAGTGATGTGATAGACATTCACCAGGGTAGGCATCCTGTTATTGAGAAGCAGTTGCCTGTGGGTGAGAAGTATATCGCCAATGATCTGATGCTCGATAGTAACTCGCAGCAGATCATGATGATTACCGGACCGAATATGGCAGGTAAGTCGGCGTTGTTGCGACAGACGGCTCTGATTGTGCTGATGGCCCAGATAGGTTGTTTCGTGCCGGCAGATTCTGCCAGTATCGGTGTGGTGGATAAGATATTTACCCGTGTGGGGGCTTCTGACAATATCTCCATGGGCGAGTCTACCTTTATGGTGGAGATGAATGAGGCGGCCAGTATCATCAACAACCTCTCTCAGCGTAGCTTGGTGCTCTTTGACGAGTTAGGACGAGGCACCAGCACCTACGATGGCATTTCTATTGCGTGGGCTATCGTGGAGTACATACATGAACATCCCAAGGCGAAGGCGAAAACGCTGTTTGCCACTCACTATCATGAATTGAACGAGATGGAGAAGACTTTCCATCGGATACGGAATTATAATGTCTCGGTGAAGGAGGTTGACGGAAAGGTCATCTTCCTGCGTAAGCTATCGAAGGGTGGAAGTGAGCATAGTTTCGGTATTCATGTGGCTAAGTTGGCCGGTCTGCCGCAGAGTGTGGTCAACCGTGCCAATGAGATTCTCCATCAGTTGGAGGCGGAGAGCCGTGACTCAGGCCTGACGAAACCGGTAAAGGAGATGGCGGAGCATCATGAAGGATATCAATTGAGTATATTCCAGCTGGACGACCCTGTCCTCTCTCAGATACGGGATGAATTTATAAATCTGGATGTCAATAATCTGACGCCTATCGAGGCGCTGAACAAACTGAACGACATCAAAAAGATAGTTACGGGTAAAAGCTGACGGAATAGAGAAATCGGGAACGAATGCAGTACTACGACCTGCTTGCCGAGAAAATGGATACATCACTATTAGACGGATCCGGAAGAAAGAAGACCTCGCTTCCATCGAAGGGACGGAGTGTCTCTTCGTTTTTGGCAATTCAACTTGCAAATAGTAAGTAATCGTCAAAAAATGAGGAAACGGTTGATGAGAATGTGTTCGAACCCTCGTACGCCGCATTCCCTTGTCCGCTATCTGACATTTTAAAAGATGACATAATGTGAGAAGTTTATGAGGGTTGCAAAAAAATCAACAGATGATTTTAATCTGCGGAAGTTATTTTTTTACTGTTACTAACTTTTCTGTTTTGTTGGGAGTCGCATTTACACTGTTCGATGACTTGTCTATTTGAGCAATTCCAGCGTAAGCGGCACCGCTCAAATGGACTGTAAAATCTAATATATTATTTGTCATCTTCCGTTTCTTTTTATTACACTTGTTGTATGGAAAACATTTTAATCATAGCGCTTGCTGTTATAGGAGCTGGAGTTCTTGCTTTTGTTATAGCGTTTGTGTATGTAGGCGGTCGTCTATTAAGTGGTAAAATGACTAGCAAAGACCTTGACAAGATGATGCAACAGGAAAAGGAACGTAAAG
This sequence comes from Prevotellaceae bacterium, assembly GCA_020636675.1. Lineage (GTDB taxonomy): Bacteria > Bacteroidota > Bacteroidia > Bacteroidales > Paludibacteraceae > RGIG10190. The sequence goes on along the minus strand of JACJXK010000032.1, from coordinate 2,120 downwards.
CAAAAAAACGCAAACCTTCCGGTTCTGCCCATTGGATTTCTTATCCATCACCTCTGAACGATTGGGGTCTTTGGCATTAAACCTTACCGACTTTGGCATCTGTTGTGAATTGCTTTCAGAATAGTATCTTTGACATATCAGCAACAATTTCTTGGCTTTCTTGCCGCTGCCGCATGGACAAAGTTGGTTCCTGCCGACTTTTTGGGCTTTCAGGTTGTAGCCTGCTTCAGGTGAGCAGAGCAATACTTTTCTTTTTTCTTTCATGATGATATACTATTTAAAAAGTTGTTGTATCTTTGCAGCGATTCCAATAGCAATATTGGAAGGACGGATGTTACGCTTCGGGCGGCTTCTGTCAGCCTCGCCTGATTGTTTTACAGTCAGGCGTTGATTTTTTAGAAGTCGATGATTTCATTCTCCTTGCCTGTTAGTTGTGAATTGCTTTCAGAATAGTATCTTTGACATATCAGCAACAATAATAACTTTAGCACTCATGTGCGAAAAGAAGTTGTGAATTGCTTTCAGAATAGTATCTTTGACATATCAGCAACAATCCCGGAACGATCAGGCGACTTCGACATAGAGTTGTGAATTGCTTTCAGAATAGTATCTTTGACATATCAGCAACAATCTATAATCAATCGGTTGTAGATGTGATACGGAGTTTTCCGCAACGAAGGTACTTGGCGGAGCTTAAAATTTGGGAGATACCAAAAAATGCCTGCCCACTGTTTTAAGCGAGCAAGAGGTAGCCGCCATCCTTGGGCAAATTGAGAATATAAAGCATAAATGCATTCTTTCCTTGATATATTCGGCTGGACTGCGGATAAGCGAAGCTATTCATTTGAAATTCCATGACATAGATAGAACCCGTGGCCTCATAACAATTAGGCAATCTAAAGGGAAAAAAGATCGTCTTGTACCCCTTTCTCCCAAAATAAATACTCTTTTGAATACATACTTAGAGGCTCATAGGCCTAGAAAATATTTGTTTGAAGGGCAATCAGGGGGTTTATATTCAGATAGAAGTATTCAAAATATATTGAAAAATGCTTGCCATAAAGCAGGTATAACAAAACACACAACGGTTCATACATTACGACATAGTTTTGCCACTCACCTATTGGAAAAAGGGACAGATTTAAGGTATATTCAAGAGATATTGGGGCATAGCAGCTCCAAAACGACTGAGATTTATACTCATGTTTCCAAGAAAATGATTGGCACAATAAGGAGCCCTTTTGATGATTTGGACATTTAGAAAAAACATTCGTAATACTACCTTATTTGGCAGGATATGCGCAACTGAGTTTCGTAATATATGCTATTTTTGGGTGGATAGACGCAATCGGGGTAAGGTGGAAATATACGCCATATGGCGTATATTTGGGAGTTGGGTGCAATACTAAGAAACAGACAGACTGCAAGTTCGTTAGTAAATTTTAAAAACTAAAAAATAATGATAGAAGGATTTTAATTACCTTTGCAAAAAAAATAGGACATTTTGATGAAAAAAATAATAGCAGACAAGGCGATAAAAAACAGACAATATTGGATTGAAGAAATCCGAAAATTGAGTGGTAATTTTGGAGATGACTCCGACAAATTAGAAAAGGAATTAGAAACAGAAATCAAAAAAAATGGAATATCTTCTCTGATTGACCATCTACGTCTTTGTGGTAATATTCCTGAAAGTTATGGACACGACACAAGTGAAGAAAAACTTTACTCAAAATATACAGATTGTTTGCTTTCTTTAGCTTATTCTTCATTAGGACTAAAAAGTTTAGTATTAAAAGAGAGAGCAGATGCCGCAGATGTTGAGGCTATCGCTAAAGATTACAGCTTTGTTGCAGACGCAAAGGCATTTAGACTTAGTAGGACTGCTAAAAATCAAAAAGACTTTAAAGTGCAAGCTATGCACGGCTGGAAACGTGGCAAACCTTATGCAATGGTTGTTTGTCCAATATATCAACTGCCAACCTCTTCAAGCCAAATTTATCAACAAGCTACAACACAAAATGTGTGTATTTTTACATATTCACATTTAGCATTACTTCTTTCATATTCGCAAGTTGAAGGACAAGTAAAAGCACAGCAACTTTTAAAGAAAATATTTG
>JACJXK010000031.1 GCA_020636675.1 Prevotellaceae bacterium | reverse complement strand
TTCCTCTTCCTTAGATTACGAGCAACTACGTCTAATTATAGAATCACTTCACGCGAAGACGTTGTCTTTTATTGATGCGAGTGGATTTCAGTCCATTCAACCTTTTCAGATTGGCCACTGTAGTTTTGTATTTTCGAGCTATCGTAGAAAGATTTTCTCCGCTTCTTACCACATGGACACTACCACCTTTCACATGCCGGCCTCGTCCATAATAGGAATCCATACGGGCCGGGGTCACAGACACCCTGCTCAGATTCAACGAATCAGACTTATATGCGAGAATCGAATCCTTGTTTTCCAAGAAACTATTCACATATTTTTGAGGCAAGCATAACGTGTATGGCAATCCATTTCCCGGAATAATCTGTCGGCGATACTGAGGATTGAGGCTTTCCAATTCCGACATTTCCACACCCAACACCTCCGATATCTGAAGAAAATGAATTCTATCCGCCAACACCAACGTATCGCAAGATATAGGCATCTCGATAGGAACGGGACAAAGATCATGCTGTTTGTAATAAGTCATCGTATATGTAGCCGCGATGAAAGCCGGCACATAACCTCTCGTCTCTATCGGCAAAAAAGGATAGATAGCCCAATAGTCCCGTTTGCCTCCCGACCGTTTAATCGCCTTGTTCACATTTCCGGGACCGCAATTATAGGCTGCAATAACCAGTGCCCAATCGGAATAGATGCCATACAGATCTTTGAGATACTTCACCGCAGCATCCGTAGCCTTGATAGGATCACGACGTTCGTCAATCAAGCTGTTACCCTCCAATCCATATATCTTACCGGTGGCATACATAAACTGCCATAGGCCGGAAGCTCCGGCACGCGAAAACGCCTTCGGATTCAACGCAGACTCTATGACCGGCAGATACTTCAGTTCAAGAGGAAGCCCGGCGGCATCAAGCGCCTGTTCGAATATCGGGAAATAGTATTTCCCCACACCCAACATATAGGACACTTGTTTTCTCTTCTTAACCGTATACAGTTCAATATAGCGTTTCACCACATTATTATAGCTCAGCTCCATTATGGCAGGAATCTGTTGAAGACGCTGCATATAGACGCTATCTTCCAAGACAAAGCCCAAACTATCGGAGACACAGTCTACCATCCCGTATGCATTCACCTTAAACAGATGCAGCAAGCTATCCAAATTAGAATCGAACTCATTAGGGACAACCTCTGCGCCGACCAAAGCCGAAGGATCTACCGGCATAGGAGGATAAGAATCGTCCTTGTCGGCATCATCAGTAGCATAAACGCTGGAGAATACGAATAATATTATCAGAGAAAAAAGAGAAAACCGCTTCATAAAAAAAACCTAAATTACGAGGCCTTCCGGAGAAAAAACCTCAAAGAAACATCAAAACGTAACGGAACATTGGAACCCGTAAACAGCTGGCTGCATCGACTCTTGTCCATTCAAATAAGGCCGGATCACAGGTTCCACCCTCAACGACAAATCATCAGAAACCGTAAAATCATATAAATGAGCATCGACAAACGCATCGACTACACTAACCAGATAAAGACCGGCCATGCCGAATATGCTCATGTCACGATACCGTCTATACATATCCCGTTTACGTTTCAGCGTGCTTTGCAACCAAGATGCATCGGAGCTTGTATATCCGGAAACCAAGCTCTCATAACTATGCGTATTTGGATCATTGTCCATCATGTCATGATAAGCGTTTCTATAATCGTTATACATTCTTCCGTTCCACACAATCAGATAACCCAAAGTAACAATGCCACCATAGAGCACCGGAACCTTCCAATAGCTCCGATTATAAATCTGGCCCAAACCAGGACATACCAACGCATACCAAGTAGCCTTGGCCGGATCGGGAACGAAAGAGGAGGTGAACACCCTCACCGTATCCTTTGCCTCAACCCTGGTCGTGTCCAATACGACAAATACGTTTCCGCCATCCGTGACCAAAAGTGTAGAATCCGCCCTTTCCTGGGCAATGACACTGAAACTTTCCAAAAACGTCACTAATATTGTAACGGCAATTATGATCGAATATTTTTTCAAAACTATATTCTTTACAAGGAACGATAAAACAAAAAAAGCAGCAACAGACCACCGCCTATCGCTGTATGGAATCAAAAATCTCCATTATCTTCTCCAACTCTTCATCATTTTTAAAAGGGATGGTTATTTTGCCTTTCCCTTTGTTGTTTTTGGAGATATCGACCTTGGAGGTGAACAAGGACTCCAATTTATCTTTCAAAAGCAGATACTCATCTTCTCCGTCGCCCTCCTTTTGTCGGTTTCCCTCATCGGAAGGGACATTAGGATTCTCATCCAACTTCTCCGCCAAAGTGCGGACCAGCTCCTCCACCTTACGTACCGAATAGCTGTTTTTAATTATCTGGTTATAAATGTCCAACTGAGAAGCCGGGTCTTCCACTCCTATCAAGGCCCTAGCATGACCCATATCAATCTTCTTATCCTTCAGTGCCACCTGTATCTCAGCAGGGAGACGCAACAAACGTAAATAATTGGAGATGGTCGTCCTCTTCTTTCCCACCCTCTCGCTCAACTGTTCTTGCGTATAGCTACACAGCTCCATCAGGTTCTGATAAGAGAGGGCAACCTCAATGGCGTTCAAATCTTCACGCTGAATATTTTCAACGAGAGCCATCTCCATCATCTGTTCGTTGGAAATCTCGCGGACATAAGCCGGAACGGTAGTCAGTTCGGCCATCTTTGCGGCCCTATAACGGCGTTCACCGGCTATGATTATATATTTATGATCCTCTACTTTGCGTAGAGTGATAGGTTGGATCACACCCAACTGACGAATAGAATCCGACAATTCCAATAAAGCCTCCGTACCAAAATTTTTCCTGGGTTGATCCGGATTAGGTTCAATCTCAGAAAGAGGGACTTCGTTTATGGAAGAAGAGCCACCCGCCACAATTTCTTGTTCATCGGCACTATCTATCAACGCACCCAATCCTTTACCCAAACCTCCAAATTTCTTTGCCATATTCTGTATCTGTTTCTAAATCAAAAAAGTCAAACAACAATTATTCTCTATTGAGCATCTTTCGCAACAAGCTCTTTTGCCAAATCCATATAGTTCTGAGCACCCTTGGACGCCGCATCATAAGAGATAACGGACTGTCCGAAGCTAGGTGCCTCTCCCAATTTCACATTACGTTGGATTATTGTTTTGAAGACCATATCGCCGAAATGCCTCTGTACCTCATCCACCACCTGATTGTTCAGACGCGTACGAGGATCATACATGGTCAACAGGAAGCCTTCTATCTCCAGATTAGGGTTCAGCTTGCTCTTTACGATTTTAATCGTATTCAAGAGTTTAGAGATTCCTTCCAACGCATAATATTCGCACTGCACGGGAATAATGACGGAATCGTTGGCTGTCAATGCATTCAACGTGATAAGGCCTAAAGACGGAGAGCAATCGATCAGTATATAATCGAAATCGTCACGAATAGACAATAGTATCTTTCTCAAGATGGTCTCCCTATCGGGAAGATTCACCATCTCCAATTCCGCTCCTACCAAATCAATATGGGATGGTATGATTTTCAAGAATTCAATATCCGTATCGCAGATGGCGGAACGGACATCAATCTTATCAACCAAACATTCATAGATTGTATTCTTTAGGTTCTTAACATCAAGACCCAAACCGGAAGAGGCGTTGGCCTGCGGATCGGCGTCCACTATCAAGACTTTCTTCTCCATCACAGCCAGAGCTGCGGCAAGATTCACCGTAGAGGTTGTCTTTCCTACCCCTCCCTTTTGATTTGCCAATGATATAATTTTACCCATATTGTCTTTGCAAATTTTTATTTCAAGTTTGCAAATATAGCAATATTTCAAAAACAACACTGCATTTTCAAACGTGTTTTAGTTTCCTTCTCACAACAAAGTATAAATAGATAATATTCTTAATTTCAATAAATTAAATTCGTTCAAAATTCATAAAGCACTCTAATTGTGGCAATAAAGAAATTTAATTCCACAAAACCCGCAACCCATCCATTAATTCAACACAAAGGACGAAGCGCCCCTTGTATTGAACCTCAAGGCATAATGTCTCTTCCGATTTCAATCCGTCTTCTCCACAGCCAATGCCAATTCCCCTTGTTCGTCCAGCACGCCTTTTATCACATCACCAGACCGGGCTTCTCCGGAAAGAATCATTCTAGAAACCGGACGACGCAAATAATTACGGATTACACCGGAGATCTGACGAGCCCCATATTTCGGGGTAAAGCCCTTGAACGCCAACATTCTTTTAGCATCAACGGTCAGTTCCATATCCAATTCCTGATTGCGCAACAGATTTCTGAATCCGTTGAATTGAATCTCGAAAATCTGCATCAGGATAGACTCTCCTATCGGCGAAAACGGCACTATCTCAGACAGTCGTGCCAAAAATTCCGGACGGAAATAAGTTCCCATCACTTCCATCATCTGAAGCGTAGTAGGCTCCCGCCCCTCCGTCAACTCTTTCGCCAACCATTCACTTCCCACATTGGAAGTGAAAATGATAATAGCATTAGAAAAATCGCCCTCCTTTCCCAGCCTATCATGCAACTTTCCCTCATCCAGAATCTGAAGAAAAATATCGAACACGGAAGGGTGTGCCTTCTCTATCTCATCAAACAACACCACGGCATAAGGCTGCTGCCGTATCTTATTGACAAGCAATCCGCCCTCCTCATACCCCACATATCCGGGAGGCGCGCCGTAAAGCAGAGCCGCAGAATGCTCCTCCTTGAATTCTGACATGTCAAAACGTATCATTGCCTTCTCATCATTAAATAGGGCCTCAGCCAACGCTTTCGTCAGTTCCGTCTTTCCCGTTCCGGTAGGACCAAGGAAAAAGAAAGAGCCTATCGGCTGTCCGGGTTTATTCATTCCGCTCCGCGATTCCAAAATTGCATCAGCCAATGACTTCAATGCCCTATCCTGCCCCACCACTCTGTTTCGCAGACAGGCTTCCATATTCAACAACTTCTCCCGCTCTCCCGCCTGAATCTTACCGATGGGAATACCCGTGACATTGGCAACAACCGCTGCTACATGTTCCGCCGTCACCGTTCCTATCTTCTGTTTGGACACCTCCTGCAATTTAGCACAAAAGGTCAACAACCTGTCTTTCATCTGTTGCACTTCGGTAGTGGGCTCCGGCGTCAAGGAGGCATCTATCCAATCTTTAACAATAGGGCTAATCCTATTGCGGACATCCATCTCCAATCTATTCAATCTATTCGGAATATCTTCATTCGGCACCTCAACGCACAAGTTCTCCAGCCCGTCCAATTCACGGGCCAACCACAAAGCTTCCGCCGAGGTGGTTTCATTCACCATCTTTACCGCAGCCATAGTCCTATCCAGCAGGTCAATGGCAGAGTCCGGCAATCTTCTTTCCTTCACATATCGCTTTGCCAACCGGACGCACACAGACAGGGCCGCATCCTCCACCTCCAACTGATGGTAGTCCTCATAACCGGTCTTTAGAAACCGAATCATCGAAACCGCATCATCCAACGTAGGTTCGTCAAGACGCAGAATCTCAAACCTACGGTTAAAAGCATGGTCAGGCTCTATCTGTTTGCGATATTCATCCACCGTAGTTGCTCCAATAACGGTCAACACGCCCTTTGCCAACTCAGGTTTCAGTATATTCACCGCACCAGAATTACCTTGTTTCGCATCCAACAAGACATGTATGTCATCAACAAACAGAACGACACGCTCCTGTTGCCTCAACTCCTTTATGATATTTTTCAGTCGATCTTCAATCTCCCCCTTATAGGTTGCGCCCGCAATCAACGCGCCGGAGTCCAACTCCCAGACCTCCGTCTCTTCAAGAAAGGAAGGCACATTTCCGTTGACAATGTCGAAAGACAACCCCTCTACCATTGCAGTCTTCCCTACTCCGGAATCGCCTACTATCAGGACATTGGGTTTACTCTTTCTTCCTAAAATCACAGTCATCTGCCTAATCTCCTTATCTCGGCAAACAATCGGATGTAACTTGCCTTGGCGCGCCTCCTCTGTTTTGTGGACACAATATTTCATCAGATTTGTTGCAGAACAGGCAGAAACATCCCCATCCAAGGTGTTTTTCGTCTTTTGTGAGCCATCTTTTCGGGAAACATCCGCTTCACAATAGAAATCCAAAATCTCCTTTTCCCTGACAGGAAACGATTTCAGCTGGTCGGAAGAGAAGGCTATCCCCGGTTTGGACAAAGCACAAAAGAGACAAATGGGATTAATCTCCAACAAACCCAACTTCAAACGGACATTGTCCGCCTCTTCAAATAACACAGGCAAATCATCGGAAGCCTCAACTTCTGACACTCCTGACAATTTATCACACTCCTCGATATGAATCTCCGCCCACTCCTCCAAAAAGGAAGGATCCTTTCCCATCGATTCCACGAAAGCTGACAAGCCGACCTCTTTATGCAAAAGAGCCTTCAATAAATGAGCCGGCGTATATTTTGCATTACTATACTCACGAGCCAAAGACTTGGCAATACGAATCGAGACATGAATATTCTCGTTCAAATTTAAAAAATCCATCCTAACTTTTTTCATTTCAGGCAGAAACCACTCAAAAACAAAGGGTTTCCAAAACCATCTACTCTATGATTAACAACACGGCATTATTCGCGCCACTCCTTATCTAATACGACACCATTAAAGCTCACGGAATGCGGAGAAACCACCATCGTAGTAACAATGCCCTTCTCAAAAGAACTTTTCTGCGAAAAATCCACGCAAGCCGCATCTACAAAGCCGATACGCAAGGGTGGCGTTCCTGTCTCATTTTTAAAGACCAATTCGCCATTTTTACGAGACCAACGACTAGACGCCCATTGCAATAGGACATTGTCCGGAGCTTGAGACAAAGAGATTGCCAACAAGCCGCCCTGCACCTCCATCTGCGGCTCTCCTTTCTCATCTGTCGGCTGGCTGAGCGAGGTAAGAAACCTACTCACCACATACGTTTTCCCCATAAAATGCAGCTCCGCGGATATGTTTCCATCCGGTTGAGATGACAAAAAATCCAAATTCATAGTCCTATATGTTTTTCCAGTTATTTTCTACGATGGTTTCTGCCACCACTATCTTCTTCGCTTTCAGAGTTAGGCGAGTAGTACAATAACATTTTCCACTCTCCTCGTAGTGTAGTTTCATGCCGACACAAGCCGCCGAGGAAAAACTTATTTTCTGCAACAGAGCATTTTCCGTGTCATAAGTCATAACGACACCTTCCTTAAACTTTCTGGGATTAACCATCCACTCCAGCATATCGGCAGACGGAAGGTTGGCAAACGTCATTTGCAGCGTACCGGCACGCACTTCGCCCTGAGGTTTTCCCTGTTCATCCTTAGCCTGACTAAAGAAATAGGAGAATTGGTTTAGTTCCATTCCGTCTGTCGAGACGTTGGACAAAACACCTAAATACATAACACTCTTATATCCGAACATTTTTCTTAAGTTTTGATTATTTGCGCACTATTATCAGGAATAATTATCGATATTTTGGTTTCATTTTCAGCAAACCTGCTATTTTTTTCTCACCTTTTCATAAAAACGTCAACAGAAATAAACAAGAAGACGAACAAAAGTAACAAATAGACATAGCCAACAAAACGCTGCAAGTTACGTCTTATTTTTATTTTAAAAAATATTATTAAATAAATATTTATTCACACATATCCTATTTTGGGCAAAATAAAGGACTGATTTCCTACAAACGTACTATTTTTGCAAGAAAAATGTCTCCTACTGAGATGTTCCTTCATTTTTATCATCAATGGAAATGACAAAAAGAGAGAGATATAAGAAAATAGCTTCACTTTTGGAACATTCTTTTCCGAAAGCCGAATTCGAACTCCATTTCGAATCCACATACCAACTATTCGTTGCTATCATCTTGGCTACACGCTGTACGGACAAACTTGTAAACGAGACAACGCCTTCCTTTTTCGCCAAATATCCATCCGTCTACGAATTGGCACAAGCTACAGAGGAGGAGCTGCTCCGCATCATAAAAAGCATCTCCTTCCCTGAAACGAAGGCAAGACACATTATTAAAGCAGCAAAAACTATCGTCTTCCAACATGGCGGTTCCATACCCAACAACCAGGCCGAGTTGCTACAAATTACAGGCATAGGACAAAAATCCGCCAACACCATTCTTGCCGAAGGGTTTGGAATTCCTGCCATCGCCGTAGACACTCACATAGCAAGAGTATCACAACGAACGGGACTTTCATCTCAAACATTACCCGAAAAGATAGAAAACGATTTAATCCATATTATTCCGAAAGAAAAATGGATAACGGACAGCCACCGCCTCATCCTCTTAGGAAGATATATCTGCACATTTCGATCTCCCATGTGCGACAAATGTCCCATCCAACTATATTGTACCACCCGCACACCCGAAAAAGCAAACGAAAATCTTCTGTTTTAGTGGACATAAGATAGGAGGATTGATTGGATTGATTGGATTGATCGGATTGATTGGATTGATCGGATTGGACGGATGCGATCTGCGGCTTATCCCGTAGGGATTATCTATTTGTAGAAAGATGGTTGAGGCAGAAGCCGGCATCCTGTAGGGATGCACACCATTCTTCAGAAACCTTGATTAGGGATGGGTACATTCCTACAGAATGCCTCAAATCACATACAGACTTTGCTACAAACAGAGAATGCCTACGGCATTTAACAAATCAGACAGGATAGACAGGAGGATTGATTCGATTGATTGGATTGGACGGATTGGACGGATTGGACGGATGCGATCTGCGGCTTATCCCGTAGGGATTATCTATTTGTAGAAAGATGGTTGAGGCAGAATCCGGCATTCTGTAGGGATGCACCATGCACATCAGAACATTTGATGGGATTGATGACGATAGTCTGATGAAACCAACCACACACACATTTGAAACTTCAGCAAGATATTTTTCCATGACTACTTAAAGAAAAAGACACGCGCGCAAGGTTATCTCTAAGAAATGGCACACGTTTTGAATTGAAATTCAGAAAAAACCATCGGATGGAGAAAACAGCAAAAAAAACAACACGGACACCCTCTTTTTTCAACAAATTAGGCAAATGGAAATGGCCGGCCAAGATAGCAACACTCCTTCTATGCCTTCTGCTGCTCTTCTCTCTTTTCATTATTTCGGTAGACAGAAACATGTTCGGACTGTTCGGAGCCTCACCCTCTGCCCAACTGTTAGGCAACCCCATCCAAGTAGAGGCCTCCGAGATATACAGTGAAGACGGAGTCTTAATCGGAAAATACTTTACGGAAAACCGGACATCCGTCTCCTTAGAAGAAATTTCGGAAACATTAATCACAACACTTATACACACGGAAGACGAACGTTTCTACCAACACCACGGAATAGACTACGCAGGCATACCCGGCGCGATAAAAGACGCCATCACCGGAAAGGCTAGAGGAGCAAGCACCATCAGCCAACAGCTAGTGAAGAACTTGTTCAAGATGAGATCCGAATACAACGACGGGCTTTTCTGTAGAATACCCGGCATAAAAACGCTTATCATCAAAACAAAAGAGTGGATAGGCGCCTCCCGCATCGAAAAAAGATATTCAAAGGAACAGATACTGAACCTATATCTCAACACCGTCTACTTCGGAAGCAACGCCTACGGAATAAAAGCAGCCGCAAAAACATATTTCAACACGACACCAGACAAACTCAACTACGAGCAGTCCGCCTGCCTGATCGGAATATTAAAGGCCACCTCCTACTACAATCCCGTCCGGAATCCGGAAAACAACAGGAATCGAAGAAACACTATTCTTGCCAACCTCCAAAAACACGAAATACTGGATGCACACCAATGCGACTCCATCTGCAAACTGCCGTTAAACATAGACTTCAAGGCAGAATCCAACCTCAACGGATACGCACTCTACTTCAGAGAAGCAGTAAGCAACGAACTTCAGTCATGGTGCGAGGAAAACGACGTCAATCTATACCAAGACGGTCTGAAAATACACACAAGCATAGACTCCCGCATGCAGAAATATGCGGAAGAATCCGTAAGAAAACAGATGGAGGAGATCCAAAAAAAATTCGACCAACACTGGGGGAAAGGAAACCCATGGAGAGACCGCAACCAAAAAGAGATAAAGACATTCATCCCAGAGACTATAAAAAAGACACACGCATACAAAAGTCTATATGCGAAATACAACGGCAACCAAGACTCCATACGTCGGCACATCAACAGGCCACACAGAATGAAGATTTTCGACTATAAAAAAGGCACGAAAGACACATTGCTGAGCAGCGTCGATTCACTTAAACACATATTAAAATTCCTACATTGCGGATTTGTAGCCATGCAGCCACAGACAGGATTTGTGAAAGCATGGGTTGGCGACGTAGACTTCAGATATTGGCAATACGACAAGGTCCTGACAAAAAGGCAACCCGGCTCCACCTTCAAACTTTTTGTCTATGCCGAGGCTATCCGGCAAGGCAAATGTCCATGCGACATAAGAACCGACTCCGCAACGACATGGACATTCAACGAGGAAGGAAAAAAAGTGGTATGGAAGCCACAAAATGCCAACGGCCAGTTCTCCGGAGAAGAGGTCACCCTGAAATCCGCGTTTGCCCGTTCCATAAACAGCGTGGCCGTGCAAATGGCACAAGAGACAAGTCCGGAAAAAATTGTCGATTTAGCCCACAAAATGGGAATCGAAAGCGACATTCGTCCCATCCCATCCATCTGTCTCGGCACTGAAGACGTATCACTTTTCGAAATGGTCTCCGCCTATTCTGTGATAGTAAACGAAGGTATCAGAACAAAACCAATCCTCGTCACCCGCATAGAAGACAAAACAGGGAAAATCATATACGAAAGCAAACAGGAAAAAGAAAAGTCGCTCGACTACGAAACCTCATTCCTAATGCGCGAAATGCTCAGGGAAGGACTCGCAGACGAGCAAGGCACATCCCAAGGACTAAAAAGATACAACATCCACCAAAACACCGACTTCGGAGGAAAGACCGGCAGCACGTCCAACTATTCGGACGCATGGTACATAGGCATATCTCCTCATCTCGTGGCAGGAGCATGGGTAGGTGGCGAATACAGATGCATACACTTCAGAAACGGAGAACAAGGACAAGGCAGCCGGACTGCCCTCCCTATCTTCGGCCGGTTCATGGAGAAGGTGATGAACAATCAGAAACTAGCATCATACAGAGGCCGTTTCGGAAAACCAGCACAAGAGATTACCAAAGAATACAAATGCGTTGCCATAAACAAGAAAGAGAACGGTATAAAACGTTTTTGGAAAAGACTATTCGGCAAAGACAAAGACGAGAACATACAAGGTGAAAAGACAAAAAGCAAGAAAGAGTTGAGGGAAGAACGTAAGAAAGAAAAAAAGGAGAAGAAAAGATTAGAAAAAGAGAAAAGGGAAAAAGAGAAACAACAGAAGAGAAGCAAATAATTGACTCAAATAGAAGCAAAAACGTCAAGACAAAACGTCGTCAATTCCATCCAAAAAGGAAGAACATTGTCACTTCTTATTTGTTATTTGCTTAAAGTTTGCTTAATTTAGAGGCATCAAAGATAAAAAAATGACAAAAAGACAATGGAAATGAACGGAAAAACAGTAATTTATCAAGTACTACCCCGTTTGTTCGGGAATTCAAATACAGAACTAGTTCCCTTCGGAACTATCGAGGAGTGTGGATGTGGAAAATTCGACGACTTTACAGACAAGGCACTTAATGCGATAAAAAATTTAGGAGTCACACATATCTGGTACACAGGCATATTAGAACATGCCACACAAACAGATTATTCAAAATTCGGCATTCAAAAAGACCACCCTTCCATCGTGAAGGGGAAGGCTGGTTCTCCCTACGCAATAAAAGACTATTATGATGTAGACCCGGACTTGGCCAATAACGTAAAAAAAAGATTGGACGAGTTCAAAGCCCTCATAAAAAGAACCCATGATGCCGGGATGAAAGTCATCATCGACTTTGTTCCCAACCACGTGGCACGTCAATACCACTCCGATGCGAAACCTAAAGGAGTTAAAGATTTAGGAGAGAACGACATCCAAGAGGTGTTCTTTGACAAGAACAATAACTTCTACTACCTACCCGGAGAATCGTTCGAACCTCGTATAGAAATCGATGACGACCCGAAATTGAGATACCACGAATTTCCCGCAAAAGCAACAGGAAACGACTATTTCAGAAACGACCCATCCATCTACGACTGGTACGAAACCATAAAACTCAACTACGGAGTAGACTATCACAATTACCAACACAAAGACTTCGGCACCATTCCAGACACATGGGGAAAGATGCTCGACATTTTACGTTATTGGACAAAAATGGGCATAGACGGGTTCCGTTGCGACATGGCGGAGATGGTACCTACCGAATTTTGGGCATGGGTCATTCCTCAAATAAAGAAGATCAACGGCGACATATTATTCATTGCTGAGACATACGACCCCAACCAATACAACAATTATCTGAACGAAGGAAAATTCGACTATCTATACGACAAAGTCGGATTATACGACACACTTAGGAACGTGGTCACCCATAAATGCAATACGGGCGACATATCCAACTGTTGGCAGGCACTCAACGGGCACAAAGACAGAATGCTCAACTTCATGGAGAACCATGACGAACAGAGAATAGGATCCGTCTACTTCGCAGACGACGCCACCAAAGGAGTCCCGGCCATGCTCGTATCCGCCACCATGAGCCAAGGACCTGTCATGGTCTATTCCGGGCAAGAGTTTGGTGAGAAAGCGATGGAAAGCGAAGGCTTCAGCGGACCCGACGGAAGAACCACCATCTTCGACTATTGGGCTGTCAGCTCCGTTCAGAAATGGATAAACAACGGCAAGTTTGACGACGAAAAGCTGACCGCAGAACAAAAAAGCATCTATGCTTTTTATAAAAGGCTGCTTCATATATGTACAACGGAGAAGAGCTTATCCGAAGGCCTATTCTTCGACCTCATGTATGTAAATTACCACAACAAGGACTTTAATGCCGCCAGACAATATGCATTCATGAGGAAAGCAGGCAAGGAGACTCTTTTAATCGTCGCAAACTTTGACGACAACGACGCGAACATAAAAATCAACATCCCGCAACACGCATTCGACTTCTTCAACATGAAAACAGGCAAAGCCTACAAATTCACGGATTTATTGACAGGCAATTCATTTAAAGAAGTAATCACCAGCGAAGAACCCTTTGCATTATCCGTCAAAGCACAATCCGGAGTAATCCTGAAATTTGAAGTCAGAGACAAGATGTAAGGATAAAACATCCAAACGACATCAGCAGATACAGAGACAAACGATGTTCCAACGCCATACATGGCAGAACGTTGTTTGTCTTTCGCTTTTTTACATCTCCCATGATGAAATCGAAACACCGGCAAAAACGAGAACGGAGAAAACCAAGGAACAAACATCCGATTATTCCCGTCCTCCTTATTTGACCAAAACGATGAACTTTACTACATTTGTCACCATGAAACAAGTGCAATTGACAGATTTCCTTCCAACCACAAAAAAAGAGTTGGAAATTCGCCAATGGGAAGAGGTTGATGTCATTCTTTTCTCCGGCGACGCATACGTAGACCACCCATCCTTCGCGGGAGCCATCGTTGGTCGTATCATCGAACACGAAGGTCTCCGCATAGCCCTAGTTCCCCAACCTAACTGGAGAGACGACCTCCGGGATTTTAAAAAATTGGGGAAACCAAGAATGTTTTTTGCCGTATCGGCGGGATGTATGGACTCTATGGTCAACCACTATACTGCCAACAAACGGTTACGATCGGACGACGCATACTCTCCCGACGGGAAAGCCGGATTCCGTCCGGACAGAGCCACCATCACCTACTGTAAAATATTAAAACAACTATACCCCGAAGTCCCCATCGTAATCGGAGGCATAGAGGCATCACTAAGAAGAATAACCCATTATGACTATTGGGACGACGAATTGAAGCCTTGCATTCTTGCCGACAGCAAAGCAGACCTGCTCATTTACGGGATGGGGGAACTTCCGCTCAAACATCTGATTGCAGAATTGAAAGCCGGGAAAAGATTTGACGAGATAAAAGACATTCCGCAAACAGCCTATTTAGAAAAGACAGATTCCATTCGGGAATATCAAGACGCAGAAACAGTCACCCTCTTTAGCCATAAAGAGTGTAAAAAGGACAAAGTAAAGCAGGCAAAAAACTTTAGAATCGCAGAAGAAGAATCGAACAAGACAAAAGCAAACAGACTGATTCAAGGCATTGACGACCAGACATCGGTTGTCATCAACCCTCCTTTTCCTCCGATGGAGGGCAAAGATCTCGACGCCTCCTTCGAACTCCCATTCACCCGTCTGCCTCATCCAAAATATAAAGGCAAAACCATACCTGCCTACGATATGATAAAATTCTCCGTAAACATACACAGAGGCTGTTTCGGAGGCTGCTCCTTCTGCGCCATATCGGCGCATCAAGGGAAACATATCATTTCCAGAAGCGAGGAATCCATACTTCGGGAAGTAAACAAGATAAAGGAGATGCCTGACTTCAAAGGTTATCTGAGCGACTTAGGAGGACCATCGGCAAACATGTACGGCATGTCAGGCAAGGACAAGACCCTTTGTTCCAAATGCAAAAAATACTCCTGCATACATCCTTCCATCTGCAAAAACATGGACAAGGACCACACCAGACTTCTGAAACTATACAGAGAAGTAGACAACATTAGCGGAATAAAGAAATCATTCATAGGAAGCGGAGTCCGATACGACCTGCTTTTAGCAAAAGACGAAGACCCAAGGACAAACAAAAGCCATCAGGAATACACGGAAGAACTCATAACCAGACACGTATCCGGCAGATTAAAAGTAGCTCCGGAACACACATCTGACAACGTATTGAAGATGATGAGGAAGCCTTCGTTCTCCCTATTCGAACAATTCAACAAAACATTCGACCAGATAAATAGGAAATACAACCTCAATCAGCAGATCATACCATACTTCATATCCAGCCATCCCGGTTGCACACAAGAAGACATGGCAGAGCTCGCCTGCAAAACGAAACGGCTGAACTTCAAGTTAGAACAGGTGCAGGACTTCACCCCCACACCAATGACACTCTCTACAGAAATGTATTACACGGGCATACACCCATACACACTGGAAAAAGTATGGACTCCACGAAACGCTCAAGAGAAACTAGAACAGAGAAAGTTCTTCTTTTGGTACAAGCGGGAATATAGAAATCAAATAATCAATGACTTGAGAAAGATGAATCGGAACGATTTAATCAAAACTCTTTTTGGACAATAATAAAACAAACAATATGGAAGAATTTGAAAAATACAATCATTTCTTTTTTGTAGGCATAGCCGGCACCGGCATGAGTGCTATCGCACAATATCTTAAAGGCATCGGCAAACAAGTTTCAGGAAGCGACAGACTCTTTGACAAAGACAAGAAGATGCTCATCCAAGAACAATTTGAAAAGATGGGCATAAACTGCCACTTCCAAGACGCATCCGGAGTTGACGAAAAAACAGATGTTCTTATCATCTCCACCGCCATTGAGGAGAGTAACGTCGAACTGACAAAAGCGAGGAGACTAGGCATTCCCGTCATGAAACGATCTGAACTTTTGGCGTCCATATCCAAAACGAAAAAAACGATAGCCGTAGGCGGAACATCCGGAAAATCAACCACATCGGCCATGATATTCCACATACTACAAACCTGCGGAGCCGACCCATCCATCATGAGCGGAGCCGGACTCACCTCGCTACAGGAGAAAGGATTACCAGGAAACTCTTGGGTAGGGAAAAGTGACTGGCTTGTCATCGAAGCCGACGAATCAGACGGATCCATCGTCAACTACATATCAGAAATAAGCCTACTGCTCAACGTAGACAGAGACCACAAAGAATACGATGAATTAATGAACCTTTTTTCTCAATTCAAAGGAAACACAAGAGGCACATTCATCGTCAACCGATCCCATCCGATGAGCCGCAAGCTATCTCAAAACAAAACATCCGATTTCAGCTCAAACGGAGAAGAATCCGGATTTTACAGTTCCGAATTCCACCAAGAAGGATTCTCCATCAGCTTCAAATGCAACGGCATTAGCGTCAACATGCCGATAATAGGAAGACACAACATGGAAAACGCAACCGCAGCCATCGCAGCGTGCCATGCCGCAGGAATATCCATCCAAGACAGCGCGACCGCACTATCCAACTATCGAGGAATATACAGACGCACGCAACTAGCCGGCATTGCCAATGGCATCTATGTCATAGATGATTTCGCACACAATCCGGCCGAAGTAGTCTGCGCCATCAAAGCATGCCAAGCCGTAGGCAAACGAGTATTTGCATGGTTCCAGCCTCACGGATTCGGGCCTTTGAAATTCATGCACAAGGAACTAGAAACAGAGATTCCACAAGCACTACGTAGCTCGGACACATTCCTATTATCGAATGTCTACTACGCAGGAGGAACAGTCAGCAAAGACGTGACATCCACAGACGTAGCCACCGAGATGCTAAAACGCAACAGAAACATCGAATTCTTCCCCGACAGGGAGAAAATGCTTCCCTATCTGAAAGAAGAATGCAAAGGAGGAGACGTCATCCTCATCATGGGAGCAAGAGACAACACACTATCCGACTTCGCAAAAGAGATAGTTGAACATCTATCATAAACAGAAAGGAGGAGAATCGACGATTCTCCTCCTTCCCGTTTCCACCCTCCCTTTTCTTTTTCAAATGCGGATATATTTAACCGAAAGGACTCGCAACACCTGCCTTCCTAACAAAGAAAGGCTCAACTTGCTTTTTCTAGTTTGAGACGTCAAACCTACCAATTTCCAACCAATGATAGGATTTATGACCCGAGTCACATTATTAGCCTGATAACCCAAGCCAATAGCCGTCAATACACTTTTCCGGTCCATATCCCCACCTTCCAGCAAAGAAAGGACCTCCACTACCTTCTTTCCCATTCGGAAAGATTCAATCTCCCCAATCAGGGCAGACAAAGATGCATCATCAAGCACACCTTCCGAAAGATTATCCGAAACAGAAGCCAAACCCGGATCAGGAAACAACTGACAACGTCCACCACGAACATCCTTTTCATCCGAATCAACGGCAGCACCACCCTTTCCCACTTTTACATTCCTAAAGGTAGGATAAGAAGACTCCGCCTTCCGACATCCATAAAAAGGGAGAGGCTCACTCGCCACGTTCAAATCATCATACATCTTAGAATAAACCCTAGGAATAATCACCTTAAACTCGTGCAAACCATCTCCATCCACATTTTCAAACCTTATTTTACCGTCAAACTCCAAAGCCCGCCTTATGCCACTACCCGCACCCGTATAAGGCAACAAATGGATGGCATTATTAAACAGAAGCTTATTTCTAGGACAAGAAGTTCCGATGCGAAGCTCATCAGCTGAAAGACCATAAGGCAAAGCACCCGGGCTAATAACCTCCACTCTATCATCAAAAACAAAGACACGGACAGGAGCCATCACCGCATAGTCTCGATGAATAAGAGCATTCACGACTATCTCGATCAAAGACTCATAAGGAAGCTCCAACTCACCAACCGAGTTGAACCCATACTCCACCTGCACATTACGAAGATTGCGGCGAAGAAAATCCATAATGGAACCATACATCTGAAGAAGATTACCTTCCAATACAGAATCATTCATCTTATCACGAAAAACAGTGGAAGTGATGCTCGTACCCATAAAGCAAATACACTTCACCGTATAAACAGGTTCATAATGCTGAGGCTTATTCCCGAACAACAGTTCGGCAGCCCAAACCAACTCCCCCTGAGCATTCATCAAATCCAGATTCTGAAGCAACTGCCGTAAACTCTGACCAGGAACAATAAGTCCTGCCAGTTCAGCCAAAGGACGTTGAGACATATCAGAAACAGAAAGGCCCGCATCCAACAATTTAGTACGGAAACGTTTAGTCAGATACATACGCAAGGTATTCTCATCTATATCGGCCATAGAGCTTCCAACGACCGACATTCTATCCGGCTCATAGCATCCACAGCTCTCCATCATCTGTACCAACTCCGAATTGTCAAACACCTTCCTCTTGTCCGAACCATTTTTAACCCAGACGATGCCTTTATTGTCCTTATAGGGTTTATTTACACCTTCCTTTATCTCAACAATCAAAACCACACCATCCGAGGTATGTACAGAATCCGTAAATATGGCAATGCTTGGTTTTACATTTTCACTAGCAGCATTCGCCAGAATAGAATTAGTTTTTTGCAGTTCAACATAATCCAAACCTTCTATGGCTCCGTTCTTGTCATTCACACCGATTATAAGCAGGCCTCCCTTCGAGTTGGAAAACGCAACCATTTCGCAGGCCATCTTATATGAATCTTCGGCTTTTTCCTTAAACTGGACTTTAGAGGTTTCTCCGCCTTGTATCAAACGTCTTAATTCAATTTCTTCCATAGTGTTCCTCTTTTATATTACACTCCACAAATGTAATATTATTTTATAATACTACAATTTTTTTACCGAAAAAAAAGCCCTTGCACCAAAATGCAAGAGCTTCAAGGGTGGAGCTGGAGGGATTCGAACCCTCGTCCAAACGAGGAACTAATACGCTTTCTACATGCTTATCTCCGCTTAGATTTTCGTGTCATGGCAAGACCGAAGCCACCAACCATAACCTTATCCTCTTTATTTTCATCGAAACAGCAAGGCCTATTCCGACTATCCCCGATTTGTCTGCTCCTCCGTATCGGACCGCTTCAGGGCGTTAGCATCCGGGAGAAGTCTCGTTCCAACATCTAATGCCGGAATAAAGCTAATCTACTATAATTCGATTAAGCAGCAAGAGCGTAATTATCTTCGCCAGTTAAATTTTTGGTCTCCAGATTAAAGTGCTAGCCACCAGCGCACTGCATGCTTACATATCACTTCTACCCGCTGTCAAATCCAGTCAACCCCGATTTTTAACGTTAGGAAAAGCAAGGAAACGAAAAAAGACTCTTCCCCATCCATTTCCTAGCGACAAAAGTAAACATTTGCATTCTATTTTGCAAACTTTTCAGAGTCGCCACCTTAATAAAAATCCGCATTTGTGTTTTTTATTCATCAAACAAGCCATTTCGAGTGCAAAAAATCAAGCCTAGTCCATTTTTGATTTTGACGCATACAAATTTATAACTACATTTGCAAAATTTTCATTTTTCAGATAAAAGACAACTATATATGGCTATATTTATTAACGAAGTTTCCAGAACTTTTGGGGAATATCTCCTTATTCCCGGTCTGACCACAAAGCAGTGTACACCAAACAACGTCTCTCTTCAGACTCCTTTGGTCAAATTTAAGATGGGAGAGAAATCATCCATCAATTTGAACATTCCTTTCGTTTCTGCCATCATGCAGGCAGTTTCAGATTCGGGGTTAGCCATAGAATTGGCTCGCAACGGAGGTCTTTCGTTCATTTTCGGCTCACAACCAATCGAATCACAAGCCGAGATGGTTAGAAGAGTAAAGAAATTCAAGGCCGGATTCGTGACTAGCGACACGAACGTAACCCCTAACACATCTTTGTCCGAACTGATCAACCTAATACAATCGACAGGTCACTCTACTGTTGGAGTAACAGAAGACGGGACTCCTAACGGGAAACTAGTCGGTCTCATCACAAGCCGAGATTACAGAAGCGACAAGGAAGATTTGAGCAAACCAGTCAAAGACTTCATG
>JACJXK010000030.1 GCA_020636675.1 Prevotellaceae bacterium | reverse complement strand
CCATCATCCGCTTCAGTCGAGGCACATCTTTCAATGCCGGCGCCAGCTCAAAACGGCTATTCAAATCCACACCTACCAGAAAGGGATGACGAAGAGACTTTATCTCATCCACATCCTCCTCGGAGATGCCTCCACTTAACAGAAACGGAACTTCTTGCGTGTAATCTCCGAGAATGTTCCAATCAAACCTCACTCCCGCTCCGCCATAACCTACGCATTTGGTGTCAAAAAGGAAAGCGTCACAAGCAGAAGCGTAGACTCCGCACTTTTTCAAATCCGCTTTCTCGGAGATGCCAAACGCCTTTATGACATGAAGACCTTTCTCCCTCAACGACAGGCAATAGTCCACAGACTCGTCGCCATGCAACTGAACCACATCCAACCCATATTCCTTACACCTATCCAAGACCACAGACTCCACCTCATTGACAAAAACGCCTACCTTCCTTACCGGAGAGAAATTTCCCCTGAGATAGGACAACGGCTCAACACCCACATACCGTGGCGATTTCGGATAAAAAATAAGGCCCATGAAATCGGGCGTCAGACGCTTCACCTCCTCTATATTTTTTTCTTCCCTCATGCCACAGACCTTTATCATCAAGTCCGCAGATACAAAGTTGGTTATCCTTTTTTCAAACAAAGAGTCCATCATCATTGCTTTTTTATTTATCCAACACCTTTTCTATGAAACTAGCCAAAGCGGCAGGCGGATCCAACTCTTTCATGAAATTCTCGCCCATCAGAAAACCGGAGAAGCCCTCATGCCGAAGCCGTTTCACCATTTCGGGAGATGAGATGCCGCTCTCCGACACCTTCAAATATCGGTCCGGAATGTATTGGCAAAGACGGATCGACGCTTCAACATCAACCTCAAAAGTCTTCAAGTTACGGTTATTGATGCCCACCATATCCACTTCGGGATGGACAAAACGGAGTTCCGTAGAGTGATGCAACTCTAACAAAACCTCCAAGCCAAGAGACTTTGCCACCTCCGAAAAACGTCTGCATTGACTCTCCGACAACGCTGCCGCTATCAGCAACACCACATCAGCTCCAGTAGCCTTCGCCTGATGAATCTGATACTCATCTACAACAAACTCCTTAAACAGAAGCGGCACGTTAACCAACGGGCGAGCCGTCTCCACATCCTCCACACAGCCAGAGAAGAAACGGCTATCTGCAAGAATAGACACTCCCGAAGCTCCTGCCCTCTCATATCCTGGCACTATATCTGAAACGATAGCCATCTCCTTAATGAACCCCTTTGACGGCGAACGTCTCTTGAATTCGGAGATGATGCCAGATGACGAAGTTTGCAACCTAGCCTTCATCGAAAGACAATCTCTCCGGTAATTCGGCCTTTCTAACAACGACTCCAACGGAATCGTCTTTTTCAGAAGTGCGACCTCTTGTCTCTTATTGTCCAATATTTCATCCAATATAGTCATGGCCTATGAGTTTAATGCGATAAACTTCTTCAATACCCGCATAGCCTTTCCGCCCTCCATCGACTCGCGCGCCTCGGCCATGCAATCGTCGATGCTCTTATCCTGACAGATGGTCCGGATGGCAAAGGCAGAATTGGCTATCACACAGTTTTTCTGCGAGTCGGTTGCCCGGTCACCCAACACATCATCAAAGATTCGCTTTGCCTCTTCCGCCGTCTCTCCGCCATAGATATCGCTCTGCGCGATGGTAGGCATGTGAATCATCTCCGGCGAATACAAAAACTCCGAGCTGTTTGTAGCCACTTTAAAGTCGGACGTCAACGAAATCTCATCATATCCGTCCAAACTATGTACCACACCATAACTCACATCCAACGTCTGATACACATTCGTGTATAACCTGAACTGGTTTAAGTCGGCCGTTCCCAACAACTGATAGGTAGGACGGCAAGGATTGACTAACGGACCCAAGAGATTGAATATCGTCTTAAACTGCAACAGCTTACGCACCGGAGCCACACTCTTCATGGCAGGAGTGAACAATGGCGCATGCATATATGCCAAACCACACTCCTCGATAGAACGAGACAATTTATCCTGTTCATTGGTAAACTTCACGCCGTGCAGCTCTATCACATTGCTGGCACCGCTCACCGACGTAGCCGCATAGTTACCGTGCTTAGCCACCTTGTAGCCGGCACCCGCCAACACGAAACAGGAACAAGTGGAGACATTGAACGTGTTTTTGCCGTCACCGCCAGTACCTACGATGTCGATCGGTTTGTATGCATCCAGATTCACCTTCACTTGGGTCTCCAACAGAGCTTCCCGATAGCCGACCAGCTCATTCACCGTGATGTTGCGCATTCTATAAACGGCAAGAAGTGCCGCTATCTGATCCTCATTATACATACCTTGGGTTATATTGGCCAACAAATTGCGGGCTTCCTCTCGTTTCAATTCTTCGTGATTGAACAGTTTATCTAACATTGCTTTCATAACTACTTCATTTTTTTTTAAATAAGGAAAAGGGATTCAGACATTCAAAAAGTTCTTCACCATCCGGCGGCCTTCAGGAGTAAGTACGGACTCCGGATGAAACTGTATGCCATGAATGTCGAAACATCTATGTCTGACGGCCATAATCTGACCCTCCTTGCTCACGGCCGTCACCTCCAAATCGGGAGAAAGATGGTCGGCATCTATCACCCAAGAGTGGTATCTTCCCACCATTATCTCCTTCTCCATCCCTGCAAAGAGAGAGTCGTCCGCCACAATGTCAACCGGAGTCTGCACCCCATGAAACACCTCGCTCAGATTAAGCAGCTTACTGCCGAAGGCTTCGCCGATAGCCTGATGTCCCAAACAGACGCCCAATATGGGTTTCTTTCCCGCATAGGCTTTTATCACATCCAGCAGCAAGCCGGCCTCCGACGGAATTCCGGGACCAGGAGATAAGACAATATTATCAAATCGGGCAAGGTAATCCATCTCAAAACGGTCGTTTCTGACCACCTCCACCTCTACCCCCAACTCTTCGATCAACTGACTAAGGTTATAGGTGAAAGAATCGTAATTATCTATTATTATCGTCTTCATAAAATTCAACTTTTAAAATAAAATCATAATTTCTCCGCCATCAAAATGGCCTTCTTCAACGCGCCCAACTTATTGTTCACCTCTTGCAGCTCGTATTCCTCATTTCCTTTGGCTACGATTCCGCCGCCGGCCTGAAACCATAATTCATTGTTTCTGCTAACGAATGTGCGGATGGTGATGGCTTGGTTCAAAGAACCGTTCAGACCGATAAAGCCGATGCACCCACCATACGCACCTCTGTTATGAGGTTCTATTTCACTAATCAGCTGCATGGCCTTCACCTTGGGTGCTCCGCTCAGAGTACCGGCAGGGAAGGTATCGATGAATGTCTTGATAGAATCAGCACCCTTCTTCATCTCACCACTCACACGGCTGACCAGATGGATGACATGACTATAGAATTGTGCCTCCTTATAAAAATCGACCTTCACCCCTGAGCAGTTACGGCTCAAATCGTTACGGGCCAGATCGACCAGCATCACATGCTCCGCATTCTCTTTAGGATCGGCAAGAAGCGCGGCCGCCAGACGGGCATCCTCCTGCTTGTCGCCCGTGCGCCGTGTAGTGCCTGCGATAGGGTCGATATAAGCGCGTCCATTCTCTATCTTGCAGTGCGTCTCAGGCGAAGAGCCGAAGATGCGATAGCCCCCAAAGTCGAAATAGAAAAGATAAGGAGACGGATTGATGCTCCGCAACGCTCTATACAGTTTGAAATCGTCTCCTTTATATTTTTGGACAAAACGACGTGACAAGACAATCTGGAACACATCGCCACGCAGGCAGTGCGCAATACCCTTCCGGATGTTTGCCTTATGTTCCTCGTCGGTCAACGGACTTGTCGTTTCCCCTACTGCAGAAAAGGCATACATGGAGAAGTTGTTTCCGTTGATTTTCGCCTCCATCTTGTCCAATCCACTCTCCTCACCCTCCCTCAACAACTCAAGCAAAAGCATCTCATGTTTGAAGTCGTTGAAGACAATGATGTACTTATAGAAAAGGTAGCACAAATCCGGAGCATCATTTTTCTCTGCCATGCTATCCTTGACAGGTATCCCTTCGAAATAGCGGACTGCATTGAAGGTGGTATAACCATACAAGCCGCAATACTTGCCATATTCGCCATCTACCTCAAACTGAGACAGAAAATCATTGATAGCCATATCTACCCGATAGTTGGAGTCGATGGCACGGACCGTCCGTTCCCTATCGGGATAAGATGCGGTAGAGACACCATGACCCACAGAGATGCTGGCCAACGGCTCTATCGCGATAAACGAACGGTTGTTTTCGCTGCCATGATAATCGGAACTCTCCATCAAGGCACTCTGAGGGAAAAGGTCCCTCAATTTCAGATAAGTACTCACCGGCGTATGCAAATCGCCCAAAATGGTTCTACTGTTTATTTTATATTTATACATGACTTCTACTCTTTTATGAAACAACATTACTATCAGAACTGACCGTCAAAATACTTGGTGAAGGTATCCATATCCTTATCACCCCTGCCGGAAACCGTCAGCACTACTATATCCGAAGGTTTGAACTTGGCCTCCGACAAGATGGCCAGCGCATGCGAACTCTCTATGGCGGGAATGATGCCCTCCAAACGTGTCAGCCTCAGTGCGGCGTCCATCGCCTGCTTGTCTGTAATGGCAAAGACGGTTGCCCTTCCCTTTAGGGCCAAGTTGGCATGCAGCGGACCGATACCCGGATAATCCAATCCGGCAGAGATGGAATATGGTTCCACAATCTGGCCATCAGGTGTCTGCATAATCAGTGTCCGACTGCCATGAAGAACGCCTTCCTTTCCCAGATGGATGGTTGCCGCGCTCTTGTCCGTATCAATGCCAAGACCGGCGGCTTCCGCCTCATAAAGCTTCACATCCTCACAATCCAGATAGTGGTAGAATGTACCGGCAGCGTTACTTCCGCCTCCAACACAAGCAATCAGATAATCCGGGTTTTCACGACCTTCCATCTCCTTCAACTGCTTTTTTATCTCCTCACTGATAACAGACTGGAATCTGGCCACGATATCCGGATAAGGATGCGGGCCTACCACCGAACCTATGATGTAGAACGTGTTCTGAGGATGACAACACCAGTCACGGATGGCCTCGTTGGTAGCATCTTTCAAGGTTTTATTGCCGGAGGTCACAGGCGACACCGTAGCACCCAGCATCTTCATACGCTGCACGTTCAAGAACTGACGGTTGATGTCCGTCTCTCCCATATAGACCACACACTCCATATTCATCAACGCGCAGACCGTAGCCGTAGCCACGCCATGCTGTCCGGCGCCTGTCTCGGCCACGATCCTCGTCTTTCCCATCCTCTTGGCCAGAAGGATCTGCCCCATGGCATTGTTAATTTTATGCGCACCCGTATGGCAAAGGTCCTCCCTCTTTAGATAGACTTTGGCTCCAACCTCTTCCGAAAGACGCTTTGCAAAGTAAAGAGGAGTAGGACGCCCTACATACTCGCGCATCAGATGATCCATCTCTTCCCGGAAATCAGGAGACTGCATAATCTTCAGATAATTCTCCTTCAGCTCCTTTACGTTCTTCTGCAAAATCTCAGGAACATAAGCTCCTCCGAATTCACCATAATAACCTTGTTCATTTACATCGTACTTCATATCTTCTATTTTTTATTATTTATTTCTGTTTGTGTTTTTACTTTCATCTCTCAAGCAATAAAAAAAGGCCTGCCGTGAGTACGACAGGCCTTTCGGCTTTATATCTTCCATATTATCATAACACAGAAGCGTCACTCACAAGGTTCCTATCCCGCAAGCGCCACCACCAATTGTTATTTAATATCATCTGTTTCATTTTTCTATCTTTTATTCTAACTTTTCTAAATTCTTCCGTATAGCAATAAAAAAAGGCCCACCGTGAGTACGACAGGCCTTCCGGCTTTATATCTTCCATATTATCATAACACAGAAGCGTCACTCACGAATTTCTGATTCTGCAAGCGCCACCACCAATTGTTATTTAATATCATCTGTTTCATTTTATAATCCCGAAATAATTTCTCTTTCGTGCTGCAAATATTCAAAATAAAAATGCAGAAATGCAAGACTTATCTAATATTTTTTTCAAATATTTGAACAAATACCAAAAGACAACTTGTGCCGATTTGACAAAACGCCGTAGACATCATCTCTTTGTATGGCAGAATTGCCTACGCTGTTACCTGCTTTCCGGGAGGCACGCACGTTCCCTCCTCCGCGGCCAAAGGCGATTGCCCGCCTACCGACAGTGAAATATTTTGAAAAAAAAAATCATGTTCATCCTATAAATTCCATTCAAAAATCCATGACAACGGAAAATATTGGCGCATTCCGATGGAATACCGTCCCGTCCTTTTGTCTACTAAAAGTCATCCCTAGCGGATACTTTGCTACCGACGCGATGCCTGCGGAACTATCCTTACAAGATATATTTTACCCTACGGATTATTTTCATCATTACTTAGAAAGCACTCAAAATTTCCCATTCATCAAAGCTATCAAAAACAGGACATCAACCACCCACATTTCCATTATGGAATGTAGATACAATAGAAAAAGACAAACGCACAACACACGTTATCTATCCGTGAAAGACGTGCAAGTCAGACACAGGACAAGAACGAACAGGACAAGCTATCCCATAAAAAAAAACGAAACACCTTTCCTGAACAAAAAAGAGGCGCATCCTAGGGACACGCCTCTTAAACTATTTAGGTTTCGACAAACTATGCGTTAGCCTTTACCTTATCAACAACAGCCTTGAAAGCCTCTGGCTGGTTCATAGCCAAATCGGCAAGAACCTTACGGTTGATTTCAATACCTGACTTGTGGATAAGACCCATCAACTTAGAGTATGACAGATCCTCAAGACGAGCAGCTGCATTGATACGTTGGATCCACAATGCGCGGAAATTACGTTTCTTATTTTTACGATCGCGATAAGCGTAAAGAAGACCCTTCTCCCATGTGTTCTTCGCTACTGTCCATACGTTCTTTCTCGCACCGTAGTAACCTCTTGTTAACTTTAAAATTTTCTTTCTTCTTGCTCTTGAAGCAACGTGATTTACTGACCTTGGCATTTTATTTAGTATTTTGAATGTTAGCGCCTATTTCAAGGACTTTAAGGCTAAACACTCGATTAATAAAATTAAAAATTAACTCTTTATTAAGTCTCTCTCTTTGATTATTTAAGAGCAAGCAAAGATCTAACACCTCCACAGTCACAAGATGCAACCAATCCGGTATGAGTTAGATTACGTTTTTGCTTTGTTGTCTTTTTCGTCAAGATATGACGCTTAAATGCATGTTTTCTTTTAATTTTTCCTGATCCGGTAAGGACGAACCTCTTTTTGGCACCGGAATTAGTCTTAACTTTTGGCATTTTTTTAATTTTTAATTTATTTAATTATCACGGCATCGTAAAGACGCCGCAAGAGATTATACTTATTTTACCTTCTTTTTAGGCGAAAGTTGGATAATCATCCTCTTTCCTTCCAACTGAGGAAGCTGATCTACCTTAGCATACTCTTCCAAATCGTTGGCAAAACGAAGCAACAACACTTCTCCTTGCTCCTTGAACAGGATGGAACGACCTTTGAAGAACACATAAGCTTTAATTTTAGAACCCTCGTTAAGGAACTCGATTGCATGCTTCAACTTGAAGTTGTAATCATGGTCGTCCGTCTGAGGTCCGAATCGGATCTCTTTCACAATGACCTTCGTTGCCTTTGCCTTCAGCTCTTTCTCTCGCTTCTTCTGCTGATAAAGGAACTTCTGATAATCAGTAATTCTACAAACAGGAGGTTCCGCATTTGGAGAAATCTCCACAAGATCTAACTCCTGATCTTCTGCCATCTGACGAGCCTGTTCAATCGGATATACACCCGGTTCAACATTTTCACCCACCAAACGAACCTCTTTTACTCGAATACGCTCATTTATACGATGCTGTTGCTCCTTATTATTATTTACAGCATAATTTCCATTCCTCGTATTATTACTACGAAATGGCGTTGTACTCGGCTTCTTGAAAAATGGTCTAGTTGCGATAATTAAACCCTCCTTATTTTTGTTAAACTTACTGATAATAAAATATTTGAATCAAAAAAGTTCATCGACATTTCTTAAAATTGGGTTACCATACTCTGAACTTCCTTCTTCAAATTCTCCGCAAAGGTAGTAATTTTCATCGAACCTTTATCACCTTCGCCCTGTTTTCTTACAGAAACTTCTTCATTTTCTGCCTCCTTCTCGCCCACAACCAGCATATAAGGAATTCTCTTCACCTCATTGTCTCTGATTTTTCTTCCGATCTTCTCGTTACGGTCATCAACAATGGCACGTATGTCGTTCTCGTCCAAGATGTCAACTACCTTGCGTGCATAGTCATTATACTTCTCGCTGATAGGCAACACGACCACCTGATCCGGGGTCAGCCACAATGGGAATTTTCCGCCCGTATGCTCGATCAGCACAGCCACGAAACGCTCCATAGAGCCAAACGGAGCACGGTGAATCATGACCGGACGGTGCTTCTGGTTATCCTCGCCCACATACTCCAATCCGAAACGCTCCGGCAAGTTGTAATCCACCTGAATCGTTCCCAACTGCCATCTACGACCAAGAGCATCCTTCACCATGAAGTCCAGTTTAGGTCCGTAGAATGCGGCTTCGCCATATTCCACCTTTGCCGGCATGTTCTTCTCCTCACAAGCCTCAACGATGGAAGCTTCGGCCTTCACCCAATTCTCGTCAGAGCCTACATATTTTGTCTTATTGTTAGGATCTCGCAAAGATATCTGCGCTTCAAAGTTCTTAAAGTCTAAAGCCTTGAAGATGATAGAGATGATATCCATTACACGGATAAATTCATCCTTCACCTGATCCGGACGGCAGAATATATGGGCATCGTCTTGTGTAAACGAACGCACACGGGTCAGTCCGTGGAGCTCGCCACTCTGCTCATAACGGTAAACCGTTCCGAACTCGGCCAAACGCAAAGGCAATTCACGGTAGGAACGAGGCTGCCATTTGTAAATCATACAGTGGTGAGGGCAGTTCATCGGCTTCAGCATATACACCTCGCCCTCTTCAGGCGTAGTGATAGGCTGGAAGCTGTCCGCTCCATAGTGATCCCAGTGTCCTGACGTCACATAGAGTTCCTTGTTTCCGATATGCGGAGTCATCACCTGCTGATAACCAAATTTTTTCTGGATACGTTTCAAGAAATCTTCCAGACGAAGACGCAATGCCGTACCCTTCGGCAACCACATAGGGAGACCCTTTCCTACCATGTCGGTAAACATGAATAGACCCATCTCCTTTCCTATCTTACGGTGGTCTCGTTTTTTAGCCTCTTCCATCAGTGCCAAATACTCGTCCAGCATCTTTTTCTTTGGGAAGGTGATGGCATAGAGACGGGTCAACTGCTTGCGTTTCTCATCGCCACGCCAGTAGGCACCGGCTAGGGATGTTATCTTGATTGCCTTGATTGGCGAAACATCGGTCAAGTGCGGACCACGGCAAAGATCGGTAAACGAACCCTGCTCATAGAGGGTAATCGTACCATCTTCCAACTCGCTGATCAACTCGGTCTTGTAGACCTCTCCTCTGTCGCCGAAATACTTCAAGGCATCGGCTTTCGTTATGTCCCTGCGTGTCAATGTCTGTTTCTGAGCTACAATCTCAGCCATTTTTTTCTCTATGGCAGCGAAATCAGAGTCTTTCAAAATGACGTCACCTAAATCCACGTCATAATAAAATCCGTTCTCGATAGCAGGACCGATACCGAACTTCACGTTAGGATAAAGGGATTGAAGTGCTTGCGCCATCAAGTGAGCGGACGTGTGCCAGAATGTGTGCTTGCCCTCCTCATCATCAAACTTGTGCAACTTAACGGAACAGTCTTCCTCTATTGCACGATTCAAATCCCTTACTTCATTATTTACACTTATAGAGAGAACCTCCTGCGCCAAACGAGGGCTGATGCTCTCCGCAATCTGTAAACCTGTTGTTCCTTTCTCGTATTCACGGACGGAACCATCTGGAAATGTTACTTTTATCATATATTACATTTTTTAGCTGCGTACAAATGCAACTAAGTTTTCAATAAATTACACGTTTACTCACCCAACCCAAAATAGGCCGAAAGCTAATATCGTACAAATATATATGGTTTTTAGATTAGGATGAAATTTTTTCTTTGAAAAGAAGAAGGAGAAGGAGGCTTCCTTTCTACTTTGCTGACGCAATGTATAACGGGTTATGTCTCTTCATAAGATAAGTAGCAAACACCAAGACCTTCCAAAGGTATCTTTTTATACCTACAAAAAAAGGTAGGAACAAAACCCGTCCCTACCTTTTCCATATAACAATCAAAAACTCATCTATCCATTAACGGCGGAGCAAAGTGAAGTGACCCACATACATCTTATCGATTTCCGGAATGTTGATTTCATACCAATAGTCGGAAGAAGGCATCGCCTTGCCGTTGTAGGTTCCATCCCAAGAGCCATCGGATGCCTTCATCTCGCACAGTTTCTTACCGAAGCGGTCATAGATAGTCACCACCGCATCCGGATAGGCCTCTGCAAGATTTGCCACTTCCCAATTATCTTTTACTCCGTCACCATCCGGCGTGAAATAATCCTCTATTATAATGCCCGGAGCCTCCACCTTATAGGCACGCTTCGTTTCGCAGCCATTGTCGTCGCGCACATAGAAATCGTATACCGTATATTTTTTGACCGTCACCACATTATCCATTCCATAAGAGCCGTTTTCGCCCACCTTGTAACTATATGGTTCCGTTCCGCTCTCGGCCGTTATCTCCACATCACGGAGCTTAACCGTCTCCACCTTCGTTATCTTAGGCATTGGAGATACATAGACTGACACCTCGCCCGTTTTCTCGCCACACACGCCAGCGTCGACCGACAATCTGTACTTCACATCGACTGAAGGCAATGCCGTCATGCTAGCCGTAGAGGACATCACGCTGCCTGTTGTCGTTTCCGTCCACTCGTAGCCAATCGCAGTACCTATGGTTTTAGCGGAGACAGTCACCTTATTGCCCTCGCAGATGGTTGTATCGGACGAAAGTAAAAGTTGAGTTTCCGGCTGCACCAGTACAGTGACCGTACCAGTTGTACTGCAACCAATCTCGCGGCTCACCGTAAATGTATAGGTTGTGGTTTCCGTAGGCTCCACGGTTATCTTATTTCCATCCGTTTGCGACAAAATACTAGCATCCTGCGTCCATGATATGGTAGCATCAGCAGGAGACAGGTTAGATATACCTATCTGGGCCGTTCCTCCTTCACAGATCGTCATGTCTGCATCCTTGGCATAAGTTGCCGGAGCATAAACCGTCAATGTACCCTCATCTGCGGTTTCCGGTTTCTGACAGATACCGTTGCTAACCTCATAAGAATATACGCCACCATCCGTAGCGGCAACAGCACCTATCGACAGTTCCGTTTTTCCTGCATGAGCCGTCAATTCAGCACCGTCCTTGTACCATTTTATATAAGCACCTGACATGGCAGCGTCATAGCCGGTCAGCGACAAGGAAGCCTCCACAGCATCCCCTTCACACTTAGAACCAGACAGCGACGTCCAATCTGCCGTTGCAGAAAGAGGTTTAACATCTATTGTCACGCTATCGCTAACCGCACATACATTGACAAGACTCAAGACATACGTAGTGGTCTCCGTTGGCTTTACATCTATCGACTTACCCGTTCCAATAGGATTACCGTCCACGTCAAACCATGCGTAGCCATCACCCGTATGTGTCGTTCCTAACGTCAATTTATTCTCGCCACAGGTAGCAACTGTTTTGGTGGAGACACCATCAATCGTCATACTTCCGTCTAGCACTCCCCTATCTACCGTTACCACATGACTAGCAGTCAATGCGCTCTCGCCCACACATGCTCCAGCACTAACCGTCACCGTATAAGTATGGGTTGTTCCGAAGACACCCATTATACCTGTAGCCGTATAAGTTGCATTTGTTCCAGACGCCTCAACACTCCACAAATAATCTACCGTTCCCGGATCCACACTAGTCGCAGATGCCGTCATCGTAACATCACCGCCAGGACAAACCGTTGCATCGCCAGCGATTGTCAATCCCGACAAATCGTTTATCACGACATCCACATTTGCCATGTCTGAACGGCAAACGTCTCCTGTCGCACTATTTATCACTGTATAATAAGCATCAGAATAGTAAGTGCCACTTCTATCCACAAGTTGAGTAACCGGTGCCTGTCCTAAAGGATCGGAATAGAATCCACGAGTCACCGTCAACGCATTCGTCAATGACATAGCCGTCGACAGGTCTACACTGCCGCCGCACTGAGCCGCAGGATCTACAGCAGAAAGTACAGGCTTTTCATATACGGTAACTTTCAGTTCAGATGCAGAACCCTTCACGGAAGTCAACGTATTTTTTTGTGCCACCTTATATACCGTTTCTCCAGAAAGCAAAGTAGAAGGATGAGGAGCATCCGTCAATTCGGCTCCCGTCTGAGGATCATACCATACCAATGTATAGCTATTTCCGTCAGAATCATCTATCACAGCGGAAAGAGCAGCTGCCGCTTCACCTTGGCAATAACCCAACGGAGTCGTCTTTGGCATTGGCATACTGCTTATTGTAACCGTCACCTTCTGTCTTTCACTTTCGCATCCCGTCGCAGTATTACGTTGACTGACATAATAGACGAATGTCACATCTTCATCATCCGGCCATGTCTCATCACTTTTCGGAGAAGGAGACACTGTTCCTGTCTCATTTCCATCGGCATCATACCACACCAACACGTTACCCGCATCAGCAGTAGCCACCGTCGGATTTTTATCCGTCAAACTAGCAAATACTCCGGACTCTGCCTCCGTCTTCACATACGAAACGGAGAAATCGCCGGACGGCTCGCCCACATAAGTAACCGTCACGTCGAAAACAATTTCCTTACTAGAACAAACATGTCCAGTTGTTATCTCGTATTCCGATTTAACACCATAAGTGATTGTAGTGGTTGTTGCGACATTCAGATCAACTACCGGCGTACTGGTCGTTTTTACTCCATCTATACTCCACACCAGATTACCAGATTGTGTTGTTCCTGTGGTACCTCCTGTGGTATTGGCATTCAGACTAATTGGAGCAGCCCCGTTTGTAGCACAGTAAGCCAAAGCATTGCCTGTTGTATCTGGTGTGCCTACTTCGTATGTAGTCACCTTCACAGGAACCTTTCCACTCTCAGCGCCCAAATCAGACACCTGACTGACATAATACATCACTTCCGACGCAATAGCCGTTGATGGAATTTTATCAGCCTCCGTAGTCAATTTTGTTCCCTGTGCATCATACCAGTTCAACGTCCATGTAGCAGAAGTACCATCATCCTTAGGAGTAGCCATCAACGCAGCAGCCGTCTCACCCAAGCAATAGGACACGTCGTTGGCCTCAGGCGTCGGAGCTCCGCTAACCACTACTGTAATCTTCTTTAGTTCACTTTCGCAACCATCCGAATTAGTACGGCTTACGTAGTATATGTAAGTTGCGTTGCCGCCTCCTGCAGATACCGCAGGTATTGGCTCTGACGCCAATGACGATTTGTTTTCGTCATACCAGTTGTATGTATAACCTGCCTCCTGATCTACAGCAGCAGGATCTTTCTGTGTCAATGTCTTATCAAATTGTCCGTTAGATGCCGTATCGCCCACAATATAGGAAACAGCAAACGTACCTGTCGGAGCATCCACCGTACTAACCTTCACCTCTATGCTGCCAGTTCCACTACAAGTGCCCTGCTGCACAGACACACTATAGATACCAGCCTCCGTCACTGCCAAAGTCTGAGTAGTCTCTCCACTATTCCAAGCATAAGAGTCATAAATTGTTCCGGCATCCAACGTCAATGTTGCCCCTGAACAGATTGTCGTATCATTACCCAAATTAACTTTCAGTTCCGAAGCGATCTTGACTTCCACCGTATCGGTAGCAGCACATCCGTTTACTGACGACACTTTCACACTATAGACACCAGCCTCCGTCACCGCAATCGTCTTCGTTGTTTCTCCTCCACTCCACTCATACGTATATCCGGCACCATTTCCGGCATCCAATGTAGCGCTGGCCCCTGCACATAGACTTACATCTTCGCCCAAGTCTACCTTCACCGTATCTACGGTGATTTTAATCGTATCTTTCGCCGAGCACCCCGCAGCCGAAGTCACCGTCACATCATAAATGCCAGCCTCTGTCGCTGCGATTGTCTGCGTTGTCTTTCCGTCAGACCATTCATAGGTATAACCCACACCAGCTCCAGCGTCAATCGTCGCACTTGTTCCTGCGCATATAATTTTGTCTTCACCCAAATCTACCACCACCGTGTCGCCCACCGTAAATGTCAACTTATTCTTATCACCGAGGCAATCCAATGGCGATTTGACCTGATAGGTATATACATAACTATCTGCCACCTTTATTGAATTCACATCAGGCATTGCAGCAAGTTCTGTTGTACCATCCGTATCGTACCAAACAAGGCTATAGCCTGCCAATTCGATTTTTCCGATTGCCGCATCGACCGCAGTCAAATCAAACGAGCCTGGACATTTCGTACCTAAATCGAGATCTTCGCCCTCAGGGATAGCCTCCACATATAACTTAACCGTATCACTCTCCAGGAAGCAAGTCGCATCATCCTCGCTAGTCACCAGCACCGTATAAGCATAGATTCCTGCGGTCTCGTCCACACTCATTGTCGCCGTTGCCGATGCAGCACCCGTAGACACTCCATCCTTAAAAAATTCATACTTATAGGTACCCGTTGCCGGTGTTGGCATAGCTTTCAGCTTCACAGTTTTTCCCTCGCATACAGAATCCGCATCCATAGTCAAGCCCACCTTCGTCAAAGGACAAGCACTTGCTCCGCACGTTGAAACTGCCTGCGCCATTATCTCATTATCCGCATGTCCGAGCAATTTAGCATACGCTATGTTGATGATAGACTCATCGCACTCATCCACGGTTCCTTTCCAAGACACGGTGTATTTTGTACCGAACGGTATCGGATTACCGATACCATGTTCAAAAGTCCAAACGATGGAATCACCTTGCAGTTTTCCTCCCTCATCGGCAGAGACAAAGGAGACCTCCGCCGGCTTACGGTCCACAATGGTCAAATCATAGGCGTAGTCGGTATGGACATAGATGTCAGAATAGGAGAAATTACCTGCTTCTATGCCTTTAAAACCGAAATAGCCCGATTTTACTGTCAAATTCTCGGCCGTAAAATCTGCCGAGTTGGTCGTATCCTTATTAAACCAAACCTGTAATACATCATCGGTCAAGTTAAGGACCAAACTAAACTTGGTAAGATCCGTAACAATTTTCGCCGTTTTCTTCAATGTCGAACCTTCATAACAAGTGAAAGTAATATCAGACCAATCCGATTTATAATCCAAACGGATGTTATCCCTTAAATATATCTCGCCGGAAGCGTACTGCGTCACATTACAATTCATCGATATATAAATATTTGACGCATACGAGTAATTATACTTAGCAGTCGAACCATCAGGAACGGATATAGAATTGTTTGATATGGAAGCGCCACCGGAATTGGTCCAATCAGAAGCCTTATCTAACGCATTCTCAGCCACAAAACCATGCGTTTGTTCATAATCAATGGTGTATGTGATTGGGTCTCCAACCTCATACATTTCTTTATCCGCAGTTTTTGTCAAAGTAGTTGGAATAATAGGGTCTGGAACCTTGGCACAAGTAACCGTCACTTCCGCCGTATCGGACAAAGGAGAATTCTTATCCGCCAAGATCCAAGCCACGTTTGTTGTTAGCTCATCATCCGTTTGGCAAACAGCTCCCGAAGGGAAATTTGCCTCTGCCGTATAAATGATGGAGCCCTTCTGTTTTACCTGCATCACAGGAATCTCCCATTTCACAACCCACCGACCATCGGCAATTTGATAGTTATCCCAACTAGCCCCATAATCAGTCAACGGGCAAGTGTTCTTAAACGCGACGAATGTCATTCCCTTTGGTAAAGTATCAATAACCACCACGTTTTCCGCCTCACGTCCAGGCATAGGACCATTTCCTAAAATACGACGCCACACATAACCGTCAAACTCTTCCACCAAGACATTAGAGATTGTATGAGTCGGAGTTTCACAGACGCTTGGCAAATATTCCGTGACTGGAATTTCTATTGACTGTCCTGTCGTGTTATCAATTTTCTGCCAAGACGGAGTTATCGGATGATAATTACCATCTTCTGCATCCTGAGCATTTGCATCCCACGACCAGTCGTCAGAGAAATCGGTCGCCGCCCAATTGCTCGGAAAAATATATCCGAAAAGACGCAAAGGTTCGGTTCCACCCCTATGTATTCGGCTTCCCATTCCATAATAATTGGACAAATGGGCCGTAGTAGTAACCAATAACGGCGCAAACTGCAGTTGCAGACGTTGATTCCACTTTCCTTTTTCGTCAGAACCTTCCACTATGGTCTCATGAGAAACCTTCACCTCATCACTCGGTGTCCGTTTACCTTCATAAACAGCCGTGTACCAACCCCAACCGGCAGAACAACCGTCCGTACCGGCCAAACACTTCATATTAGAATCATAGAGATAGTAAGAAAGCCGATAGTTTCCATAATTGATATAAGGTTCAATGGCATCATTATATAAACGGAATCGCAACCACTCTTGAGTTGTTGCCAATCCTGCATTCGACATGGCAAGTGACACACGAGGACGACCACCATCCAGCCAACCTGCTTTCGATGAATTTTCGAAATTCACCGTATAGGTTACGATATTACCCGGATTCACTTTTTCCACATCCGCTGTCTTTTCCACTTGCAAAGCACGCATAACCACATCCACGCAATTGCGCTGCATGGTTGCCGTTATGTAATTTGGATATTCATTCGTAGTCCAACCGGAACCATTCGAGCAGGTGATGTCCGCGGTTGTACAATATCTTCCAAAGGCCTCAGGCCCAACACCTACAACATAAGAGACCTGGCCGATCGTTTTTGCCAGATTTCCGGAAGTCAGATCCAAAGACGGGCCACTACCTCCATCACTCTTCACGCCAGAGACAGTTCCTATGTTCCAAGTAACCGTATGATTTTCCGGGTTATATACGCCTCCGTTTGATGCACTTAC
The DNA here is from genome assembly GCA_020636675.1 of Prevotellaceae bacterium. Lineage (GTDB taxonomy): Bacteria > Bacteroidota > Bacteroidia > Bacteroidales > Paludibacteraceae > RGIG10190. The sequence continues at coordinate 3,326 of JACJXK010000030.1, read as the reverse complement.
AAAAACGAAATCCTTAGGCACATTTTCCACTATAACCACATCCTTGGCGTCTAACGAACCATAATTTCTATAATCCAGCAAATAAGTCAACTGATCACCCGTATAACAACAAGTGACGCTATCTTGAATTGCACGATAAATCTTCATGTTAGCACCTGCTTTTATCTGTTTAGGTGCCATGTGATTTCCGGTAGCCATCGTCATTCCAAGCCAGCGGAAAAAGCCATGGAAATAATGGGGTACACTGGAAAGGTATCCATCACCGCCTGTCGTTATATCCCATTCGATATCACACTGCCGATAAAGCACACCCATCAAATCATAATCTTGTGCTCCTATTGCAGCTGGCATACCCACTCCTGATATCCAGTTGAATATAAATTCGCTTTTAGGAAAAGTCCCATCAGGCAGAATGTCCCAATGAAGAGTTGCAGGACCTTTATATGTAAGAGAAGGACCTCCTCCAAATTCAGTACAAGAAGAAGAAGCATCCCATCCCTGCGGATCGTTCATAAAATTAGTGAATCTCTTACACCAATCCAGTTCAAAAGTATTTCCTCCGTTTTCCACTTTATGTGTTAAAGGATTCCATGTATATTCTGGATTGCCATGCCAAACATAGTTAAGGGCGGTTCTCCATGCGGAACGGAAACGACCTCCTTGATTTCCAGCCTCCAATGATACTTTGTCTCCGCTGATAGAAGCCTCCTCTCCAAAAAACAAATTTTTCGCCGATTGCTGCAACCAATTTCCGACAATCCAATCACAAGAAGCTTCACATCTACGATATTGTTCTCTTTCCCATGCAGAACTCTCCGGCACGTCCAATTCCAAAATCAAATCATAGAATTCCCTAAAGTAAGCCGGTGAGGCATAATCTGTATGTATATTTACTGGTCCGGCAAATTCCGGAATATAATCTACGCCGTTCACGGAAAGTGGGTTATTCCTTCCCCAATCGGTCACTTCGGCCCAAGTAGTACCATTCTTCAAATAACCGTCCAGACCCACATCTCCTGTAGTTACACGCCTAGGATTTTCCGTTTTGAATCGCTCTTCAGAAATAGCCACCAAGCCTCTTACCACATCAATCAACTCTTTCTTATAAGACATTGCTCCGCCTCCTGCCACAGAGACCCCGCTATCGTCACCCCATTGTCTCCATGCTATATATAAAGCGAGTACGATTTCATTATCACCGTCAGTTGCTGAACAGTTTGCATTTTGATCACCAATAATCAAACTACCGTAGTCACAACCCGGACAAAATATTGAACCATCAATATAATTGGGCTCCCGAACTCGGGAATGGTCGTGAACCCTCATCCAAAGTCCATCAAAAGAGACCTTATCGCCCATCACCGCAGCAGCAAGTAATGAATAGCCATCACCCTCACGGCAATCATAAGGACAGCCAATGTTTCCTCGGATATATTTTACTCCATCTTGAGTTTCTCCCGAGTACGTCCACTCATTCGCAAAAATTTGGTACGCATCCCTAATATCCTGCTCCATCTCGGCATGGACAACACCCTCCGGATTCTTAGTTCCTATATTGCCCAAAGAATGGCTGGTTCCATTAGTATATTCCAAAAACTGAGGGAACGGAAACGCTGGATTTCCTGAATTGATATGAACGTCTACCGCCATCGCCAAGTCAAAACACAACAATGACAGCGAAAACGCAATAACTTTTAATCTTAAATACATAAGCTATATGGTTTAATTCTAAAATTCACCCTATTAATAAAAATTTATCAGAAGTCTAAAAAAGACCAAATCACCTCCAAATATATGAATTATTATGTTAAATTAAGAAACAATCGATAAGATTTTATTTTACTTTTTTAACAACCAGGCTACAATACCTTCAAAGCTATGGCTGCGCAAGCCTCCGCATCACACAATGCATGGTGATGCTGCGACAAATCATAACCACAATAGGCAGCCACCGTATGCAGCTGATAGTTCGGAAGTCCTTTTATTTCACGTCTGGAGGCCAACAGCGTACAAAAGAATTCATAGTCCGGATAATCCATTCCATAAGTTCGGAACACTGCCTTCAGACAACTTTCATCAAAGGCTTTGTTATGTGCCACTAACGGCAGATCCGCAATCATAGGTTTTATCTTTTCCCATACAAAAGGAAAAACCGGAGCCCCGTCCGTGTCCACGTTGGTCAAACCATGGACTTGCGTGGTCCAATAGATATAGTAATTAGGTTCCGGTTGTATCAGACTGTAGAAATTATCCACTATTACACCTTCGCGCACCACAACCACACCAACGCTGCACACGCTGGTACGTTGGCCGTTGGCCGTCTCAAAATCTATTGCCGCAAAATTATCCATATCTCCCTACTTCTAAAAAAACGGACAAAGATAGACAATTTAGGAGGAAAGCCCAATCTATCAAAGAAAAACGGAATGGCCCAACAACGTATGTACACCCAAAAATAGGAGGAGGATTCCACCGACAACGGACAATCCGAACTTCAATTCATGGTAAGAGTACCGACCAATGAGACTACCAACCAATGAGAATAAGAAACCGGACATAGCCAGACAAATGACCAAAAGACTAAAGGACGCACGATAAGAGACAAACATCACCCCTACTGTCAAAGCATCGACATTAGTTAAGAATGCGAGTAAAACAACACTTCGCCAATTTATCAAATAGGTCATGGAACGCCTCTTTTTTCTATTCAAAAAAGCATTTATAATCATTCTCAGACCAATAAACAACAGCACACCAAACGAAATCCAAGCATCCCATCTCTCAAAAAAATTTTCGAACCCCATTCCTGCCATCCAACCCACGATAGGCATAACTCCCTGCGCCAAGCCAAAAACGAAGGCAACAGTCAACATCTGCGTCCACCTCCAATGCTTCATTCGGGCCGCATAAGCCATCGATATTGTCAGACAATCAACTGACAAAAAGATGGACATGATAATGACAGATAACAAATTCATAACTTTCACCTTTATTTATTACGTATTCTTCTGCCGATTTGTCACACAATCCATTGGATATTGCATCGTCAGCAAAACATCCCGTAGGGATAATCTCTTTCTTGCAAAAAAAGAGGAATGACAACGAGACGGCATTTAACTATCTCTCGCCGGGGATTTACCATTTTAGGTCGACAATAGTCCAACAAAAGGAAGAAAACAAAGGAAAGCAAAGTTTAGTTTAGAAAAAAAAGCAAAAACAACACAGGATAGGAAAACGATTAAGTAACAGTAAAAAAACAGCTGAGGCACGTAGGAAAAACAAGCCAAAAGCCAATTAAAATGGAAGTAAAAGAGTTGAAAATCTGC
>JACJXK010000003.1 GCA_020636675.1 Prevotellaceae bacterium | reverse complement strand
AATGAGTTTTTCATTGCATTTGATAATTTCCGTATCGTGAAGGATGACGGAAATGGATTGATTCCTGGTGTTTGGGGAACAGGAACGACAAATGGAGTTGAAAGTTGTGTTAGAGACTATTTTGAATAATCTAAAAATTTATTGAGCATGACACTACACGAAGCTATCATAAAAGTATTGCAAGAGTACGGTAGTCCGAAGACGACATCCGAAATCGCTGACATATTGAACGTTAACAAATGGTACGAGAAGAAAGACAAGTCGCTCATCTTGCCGTTTCAGATTCATGGGCGGACGAAGAACTATCCTCAGTTTTTTGAACGAGATGGCTCTTCGGTTTTTCTGAAAAATGGCGATGGTGTGCAGGGGCAGGCTTTAGTTTCCTCTGTGCCTAAGTCAGACAAATCATCTTCGATAGATGACATAATGGCTTTCTTGAATCCATCTGTTCCTTCCGATATTGAATTTGAAGAGAATCAGCTTATGGACGAGACCAAGTTCGTTTCGGCAGGTACGCTCTCCGAAGCAAATGTGCCGTCAACGCCTGGTTTGTATTGCATCCGTATCAGGGAGGATGGTAAATTGCCTGCGCCATTCTCGGAAAGATTGAAAGAGAGGGGGCATAACATCATCTATATAGGCATCGCTTCGCAAAGTTTACGGAAGCGTTTCCTGGGGCAGGAGCTGCGGGCAAAGGGACCTGGCACATTTTTCCGTAGCATAGGAGCCGTGCTTGGCTATAGGCCACAGATCGGTTCGTTAATAGGCCGCAGCAATCAGAATAATTATACGTTCTCGCCTTCAGACGAGATGAAGATCATCGCATGGATAAATGAGAACCTGATGGTTAACTATATCTCTTTCTCCGGCAATCAGGAGGTGGCAGAAAATGGTCTGATACGTAAATATCTGCCGTTGCTTAATCTGGCAAAGAATCCTGCGGCTATGCCGGAACTGACGGTGTTGCGTAACGAATGCAAAAGGATAGCAAGGGAAGAATGAAGCATAAAAGAACAGGGAGGTGTGGTAGCCTTCTGATTTTAACTTTAGGGAAGGCAATCTCTCTTCTAATCTGAAAGAAACCAGAATCCGTACCAACAATAGAAAGAGTCGTGTCAATACTCAAAAGCAGAGTTGATGCGGCTCTTTTCTTATTTGTCGGTTACAATGCTCGTCTTTGTGTTGACACATACTCTTTTAATGCCAAAATTGTCTGTATTAGCAATGCTTGAGATTCTGTATATGTATTAAAATCTGTTGTTTTTCGTTTGAATTAGTGATTGTTGAAAAAACAAATTGCTGAAGTTCACATACTGTGTGTTTACTTTTCAATCCAATCAATCCCTCCATCCAATCAATATTCTTGGACAGGATTTATAGGATAAACAGAATTTTTTTCAATAGCTTATATCGAATATTATAACCATTTTTTTTCTATACCTTTGCATGAGAATTAAAAGGTTTTACTTCATATGCCAATATTGAATCGAATAAAGATAGTGCTTGCTGAGAGTCTAAATACAGGCATATGGATAACATGTCAATTAGAAAAGTCTAATCGCACAGTTAGTTATATAGTACAGTCCGATTTTGAAACAATTGTCGAAATAGCCAAATGTCTTAATGTTCGGGTTGCGGACCTAATTAAAGAATCCGAATAAATATTATGGCAGTATCTGACGATAGAAAATATACAAGAGAATACGTATATCAACTTCTAGAAGGAGTTAGGGGCAAGACTCTTGGATCTGTTGATAAGTCAAATCAATTCGCTAGAACCGAAAAAAGCGAAAAGATTACCGGCATAGCAGGTGATGTTGTTGAACAATCGGTCTTTGGTTATTCTCGTGATAGTAATCAAGAATGTGATATTGAGATAGATGGTCAACTTACAGAGTTGAAAACAACTGGCGTTCGAGTTCCCAAGTGCGATTTAAAGAACACGAAGGGGGAAATCGGTGCATCGTATAACGTTTACCTTGGTGCAAAAGAAGGAATCAGCATCACTGGAGTGACCTTTGCGCCAACTATACAAACCGACTTTCTGACATCTCATTTTTGGGAGAAAGCAGAGCGTATTCTGATTGTGTTTTATGAATATAAATCTTACAGCGTTGTGCCTGCGTCTGCTTATGCAGAATTCCAAATTGTGGACTATTGTTACAATACTTTTTCAGATAATGAAAGAAGCAAATTACAATCTGATTGGGAAATAGTACGTGATTATCTTCAAGATATTTATAATGAGTATCCTGATATGGAGAATCGTTATAAACATTTGGAAGGTTTTACGCATGTTTTGCGACCTAATTTGTTGCTAATAGAATTGGTTCCCGGATTTAAAAAGAAGCCGACAGGGTCTTATCAAAAACCAAGATATAGATTGAAGCAAACTTTTGTTGACTATATTGTACGTGGGCATTTTAATCGGAGCAGAACAAATTGCGAGGTTGAACTTAAGGAATCCTTTTCCAGTTATGCGCAATTAGATGACAGATGTCATAGGCTAAGTGATGAGTATAGAGGTAAGACATTAACAGAATTGAAAGAATTATTACACATTGACACGGAAATAAGCGCAAAAAACTTTACCGCACAGTGCGTCATCAAAATGTTTGGTGCAGATTGTAGACAATTGAACCAAATTTCAGATTTCACTAAGGCTGGTATTATAGCAAAGACTATATCGATAACACCTAAAGGTGGCAGAACGGAAGATATGAAGCTTAAACATATAGATTTTGATGAATGGAAAGATAGAGATATCGATTTCATAGAATCAGAAGTGTATGATTATTTTTGTGAGCATAGTTTTCTTTGTCCGATCTTTTGCGAAAGAGGTAACTTGAAACCACAAAGAAATAATGAAACTAAAAACGAATATGAAATGAGGTCATGTCGTGAAAGTTGTCTTACTACATTTGAGGGTTTCAAAAGATTTGCTTTTGATGACGAGTTTATTAAGGATGAAGTTGAACGGACATGGGTGGATTCTAGAAATTTAATCCATCGCAATGAATTGGAATGGGTTTTTGAATATGATGAGAAAGGCAATAAGCTAGTCAACAAAAGTGGGTCATATGTCGGCGCTCCTAATTTTCCGAAAAGTTCCAATTATAAGGTGTTTTTCCGTGGAGGAGCTTCTGTGTCAACGGAAAAGACAAGAACAGAGTGTGTCAATGGTATTCGAATGCTTCCTCAATATTTTTGGCTGAAAGGTTCGTATATCGCAGATAAATTACAAGAAATTCCATATATCTAAATAGAATATGTCTAGAAATAATGATGATAAGATAAGAGTTGCAGAACTTTTTGCCGGTGTAGGAGGTTTCCGCATCGGGCTTGAAGGTGCTTCCGACTCATTTGAAACCATTTGGAACAACCAATGGGAGCCATCCACCACGCACCAAGATGCTTCTTTAGTTTATAGGGCTAGATTTGGTTCTAAAGGACACTGTAATCAAGATATTAATACAATTGATACAGAAATGATTCCCAATCACGATTTATTGGTTGGCGGTTTTCCATGTCAAGACTATTCCGTAGCTTCCACATTAAGCAAATCTGGTGGTATAGAGGGGAAGAAAGGTGTACTTTGGTGGCAAATTTATCGAATATTGGAAGAAAAAGGAGAGAATCGACCTAACTATGTTTTCTTTGAGAATGTGGACCGGTTGTTAGGTTCACCTGCAAAACAAAGAGGTCGTGACTTTGCTATAATCCTCGCTTCTCTTGCTGATTTGGGCTATACCGTTGAATGGAGAGTTATTAACGCTGCAGAGTATGGTATGCCACAACGTCGCCGCCGTACATACATAGTTGGTTATCATGAAGGATCTGTAGTAAATACGAAAATCGAAAAGCTTGAGGATTGGATGCTTTATGATGGTGTGTTGGCTAAGGCGTTTCCTTTTGAACAAAAAGATAAATGTGTATCATCTTTTGACATAGAAGGGTCAATAAAAGACGTTTCTGATAATTTTAATAAGGGAGTAAAGGAGAGCCCATTTGGCGATGCGGGTATTATGCGAAATCGCCATGTGTTTTCCGTTGATGCTACTGCGGTATATGAAGGAACCCAGTTAACTCTTGGAGGTAATATTGTAGATGAGTCTCTTGTCCCGGAAGAGTTTTTCATTTCGAAAGAAGACGTTGCAAGATGGGAATATGAAAAAGGTGCAAAGAAGATAGAAAGAACATCAAAAGAAGGATTCAAATACGTTTTCTCTGAAGGTGGTATGAGTTTTCCTGATTCATTAGATAAACCATCAAGAACAATCATTACTGGTGAAGGTGGTGCTTCTGCTTCAAGATTTAAGCACGTAGTACTAACCACTTCTGGTCGTTATCGCAGATTGATTCCTCTTGAATTAGAACGTCTCAATATGTTTCCAGACAATCACACCTGTCATCCAGATGTGTCAGATGGTCGCAGAGCCTTCCTTATGGGAAATGCATTAGTTTGTGGTGTTGTCCAGCAGATTGGCAAAAGTCTTTATAGATTTATCTATGGTAAAGAACCTATATCAACTCATCCAATAGATTGCAAACGTGAGGCCCAACCGAAATTGAGTCTGAATTTGTTCGATGAGATGAACGGTGATTTGAAATGTAATCCTGTCAAGAAAACATTCAAATTAGAGTTGTCCAAGAATGTTCTTGTGGGTTTTGTTAAACCCGATAATTCTGAATATTTTCTTGATGGTGGTCAGTCTAAAATTTATTATACAGGCAAGACCAAGTCATTCCCGTCTACCATTGCTTTGAATAAATTGTATTACTTCATGCCATATATCAAAGGAAAAGGCATTCGTGATTTATATCTTATTCATATAGCTCGAATAGGAAATAAGGCTGAAATTCATCCCGAAAGTATGGATAAGGATCCAAGACTTGTATTTGAATTGGAGTTTCTGCAGAGTCTTCCGCAATATATACCTATAAGATTAAATATGTTTGATACATATGCAGATACTATTTTAGGTAGGATAATGAGTAATATAATATGACCCAAATTCTGGATTTACTACTCATTAGAAAATAACTTGGCAAGTTTCAAAACATCTTGTATGGTAGATTTTCATCAGATTGTCGTCAGCAAAATATCCCGTAGGGATAATCTATTTGTAGAATAAAGGATGAAAGACGGGATGGCATTTCATCGAAATGCGCCAAGGTATTTCGTTGTCGTAGATTTTCGGGCAAAAGTTTTTTGGCAAACAGGATTTCTTTGCATAAACTATTCTGATAGTTTGCCGTTCCGTATTTGCTTGTTTGTTTATTTTTGTTACTTTTGTTGCATAAATATTTCTGTCCGTAATTTTAATTATGGGCTGGCGGATGCAATATGTTTCTTATGGGATAGCTTAACTTATGTTCTTATGAATTTATGTGTTTGTTTGATATAAGAATGACTGGGAAATCAAAAAGAGGTAGTTGTTTGTCCGTACAAGTTTTTGTTTTTTATCGGTTTATAAATAGAGAAGTATAACTTTTATTATGAAGCTATGTTTGGGTACTAAAGGAGAACGTAAGAATTATATCTATTCGGTAAATAAGTCTCTGAGAACATATTCGTCACAAGAAATTCTGTCAAAGAAAGAAGTGGCGGAAGAAGTGGTTTCTGTTTGGAACTCGAATGAGGAAGGTTCCGTTGATATCCATATACAGGAACGGCGTTTGGATGGTAAAAAGATTAGTTCGAACCGGATGGAACAATACTTCAGAAAGATGGCGGAGGCGACTGATGAGGTGTCGTTTCTCTTGTCCCAGGAAGGAGAAATAGGTGCTTTTGGTAACTATTCTGCCATAAGGGAAAATTGGGAGAACTGCAAGATCTGTTTGGACGCTTGTTTTACGGGGGAGAAAAATGTAACGGATGTCATTCAATCCATAATCCGGAAGTCGGATTCTATATTTGATGATGAGTCCGGTTTGTTGCGTATGTTGCGAAGAAATATGTTTTTCCGATATCTATTGCACGGCTATTACCGTGATTATGGAGAGTCTAATGACTATTTCTGTAATAGGGAGATTCCGAATTTTCTTGGCGACGCCCAATCTATTATGGACGAATATTGGCAGATTTCCGAGGAAAATGGATTCTTTAAGATGTTGATGACCGGAAGCTTGAATCATGAGAAATCGGACATGGCGGCAATCCGGTCTTATTTAGGGTCTGAAAATAGAGAAGACATCTGTCTCGACGTCGATTTGAAGGGAGAGTGTGTCTTTGATCAGGAAGGAATCCCTTTTAAAATAGATGTTTGCGTAAAGGCTAATTATGAAAATTTGAAATTCGGAAAAGAAGTTAATTTATCTGTAAATAGGAAGTAAATGGCAACTGATGATAAAAATAGAGGTCTGTTTTTGGTGTGTGACGGTGCATTGTGCATGTGCGACCAAGGGGCAAGTCCTTGCGCACTGACGGTGACCAAGCAACAGAAAGTAAAGGTGCAGAATAGGTTGGTCGCAGTTAGTGAAGATAATGTGTTCCAGCTATCTACGGCTCCGTTTGTTACCTGCAAGAAAAATCAGGCACAGGGAAAACCCTGTCTTTATTCTCCCTCCGTTTCGAAATGGGAAAAATTTCTTTATGAAGGAGAAAAAAAGTCTATCGTGACGGAAAAGAGTGAGATGAAATGTCCTTTTTTGGGAGGTAAGATAACTGTTTTGTACCATGGGCAGAAGGTAACTGTTTGCGATACGGATTTTGCGGATTTTTCTATCGACTCTGTTTACCTGTACAATAATCTTTTAAGTGCAGAGTTCTTGAATGAACAACTGAAAACAAAGGAAAAGTCCAGTCCGCAATCCGACATCTCATTTCCAGTCTTTTCCATAAAATCGAACGGCACATCTAATGGAGTATCCGTCAGGCCGGATGCGCCGCTTGTATTGACTGCTTATGGCAAGCAGGATGTGGAGTTGAAGGAAAAGCCAGTTAGTTGGGTGGTGTTTCAGTTGGATAGGAAAGAGATGCCTTTGAAGGGAAAGAAAGAAAAAAAGACAAAGATTGTCCAATCCATCAAGAATCTTCATATATATACAAAAGTTGGTACCCCGTTTACCCTACAGCTTCATGATATAGGAGAGTATTATGTAGAAGGAATAGGAACGGAAAGTACGTTGAAAAAGTATCTGGCAATACATAAAGGGGAGATGTCTCCGATATTTGTTGAAGATGAGAACAACAGATGTGTATCGAGAATCGGTGTCGAAAAAAATAGGATAACAAAAGCAGAGATACTTGAATGTGATGCTTTTTGTGATGGAATCTATTATAGAAAATATTCGTATGATTTTGTTGTCTTGTCCATCAATACTCTGTATGAAATGAGTGAAGAGGAATTCCTTTCTGTAAACGTAAGGCAAGGTTTCAATGTCATTTGTAGTTTTACTTCTGAAAATAACAAATCGAAAGATTATTCTTTTAGTTATGATCTTCTTTCCAAATGCTATTGTTTTACTTACAAAAAGCATATGAATGAGCGAGCATATTATGAGTTTGAAATATTCTTGAATAGAAATGTTCAGACGTATAGTTTTTTGAATCTTCCGATAAAACTGAATAATTGGAGACTAAATTTGTCTGTAATAAATGATTTTATTTCAATATGTGCGAAAATTGGCAATCGGTCACAGCCTTCCATGTTGCGACCTCATGATTGTATGGACTTCTCTGTTACGTTGGGAGATGGGAAAGTTGATTTAAGAGATGAAATTGATTTCCTGAAAATCTCATGGCAGAAGTGTAGGGGGAATAAAGTGCTGTTGTCATCTGTAGGGTCCAGATTTATGGATAACAATCCACAAACGTTACAAGATGGAGAATATGAAGCGGAGGTCATGGTATACGCCAATCTAAGTAATTGTGGCTTGAAGATGAAGGGATCGGATGTTAACCAATACGTATATTCCTATCTGGTGGCTTTGAATAGGGTGGTCGATTTGTCTATACAAACAAAGAGCGGCATTGTCTATAAAGGTGTTCGTTATAAGCTGAATGTAGAATGTTTGTATCAGGAACGTAGTATGGATGACGCTCCATTGTCGGTTGTTGATGAACAAAATGAGGCTGTTATCAATATGATAGGTGGATTGGAGAAAACGGTGACGTTCTTTGAAGCTAAGAAACATACGCTGGTAGCGAAAATGGGGGATAAGACGCCCCAACAGACCTTGGAAATTAATGTGGTAGAGCCTAAAGTTGAAACGTGGGAGTTTTGTGATGAGGAGGAACGAAAGATTGAGAAAGTTAGTTTCTCGTGTGGATTCAGAATCCATATTTGTGTCCCGGCGTGGGGTGAGTCTATCGAAAAGTGCAATACTTATGTCCATTTGTGGAATGATAAGCAGAAAAAATTTATATGTCTGGAGGAACTGAAAAATCCGGTGTCTTTTGACGATAGCGGTTGTGTTTTTGTTGATATTCAGCCTCAAGATCCTGATTTTTGGAAACAACAATCTGTTAATATAGATGGCATCTCTACGGATGAACTTTCTGTCAGTTTTTTTCTGTCAAATCTTCCTTGTATGTTGCAGGATTTGAATTTTATGGAGTGTAACGGAATGTCTTATTATAGGGCTAGTAATTCGTTGGTTATTACCAATAAACTATGTCTGTTTGGCTACTTTTCTGGTTTTTATGGTAATAAACAGAAGTCGACGATGATCTATGACGAAGATTTCAAAATAACGCTGTACCTTTTGAATATAACGGATTCGGACCGAGAAAAGTTAAGGCTTTGCCTGTATGAAAACAACAAGGAGAACGACGCGGATGATATGATCTGGCAAACGGATATTCCTGCTCCTATTAAAGAGGATGGCCGTGTTGACCTGGCCCTGAATTGCATTAAAGAGAAAGACCATGTTGGGGTGTCTTGGCAGCCTCGTCTGTTTTATTTTAAGGTCTTTTCGGAGGGTGTGCTGAAATATGCCTATCCTTCGTCACAAGAGGATGTTTATAACATGAATATCACAAATGACATGGATGTGGAGCATGACATTAGGGTTGTGGATAAACTCAGAAGTTATTTGTGGCAACTGAAGGTGGCTAAAGAGACAAGTAAAAACCAATGTGCGGCATTGACTCATTTCGCTCCGGTTGTTATAGGAGAGGAATTGACCAAAGGAGAGAAGATGAAGGAGAATACAAAGTGTTTCTGTTGTCGTGATTTTACAGTAGATGAGGTAAAGAGTATGATTAAGTATTTGAAGGGAAAAGAAGAAATTTGGGAACAAAAAGGGTGTGATGTGGATGACGAGTCTTGGGAGTCATTCACCCGAGAATTGAATTTGGCATTCCGTAAATATGGTATCTCTAAGTGTGTGCAAAAAATAGTCTTTCTGGCAATCTGCGCAGTAGAAACGAAACTCTATTCAAGTTCTTTTGAGATACCTTGTGGTACGAAATCCTCTAATAGTCTGTTCCGTGGACGAGGATTGATACATCTTACGTATAAATCTGGTTATGAGAAATATAGTGAAAGATTACCTGGGGTCGATCTGACTGATACGGCACATAATCAGCAATATCTATTGGAAACGAATCTGCATTATGTAGTAGATAGTGGATGTGTGTTCTTTACGAACACTCAATTCAAAAGTGATATAAAATGGAATAAGGACTCTATCGATGAAAATATTAAGCAAAGAGTTAAAAAGTTTATTGCGAGTGTGTCAATCAAATATCACTTGTCTCTCAATGAACTTGCTTTATTGATGGAAGGTGACGATAGTGGAGATGAGGAGACTTATTATTTCCTAATCAATAAGTTGATAAATGGTTATGGACCCAAAGAAAAAGTAGATACTCCACCTAATGGTTGGGATACTCGTAAAACATATTTTAATAAATTGAAGGAGTGGTTCAATTATGACAAAAAAGTATGTAAGTCGATTGAAAAGCAATTCCCGACAATCAACAAAGATTGGCATGATCCTATTGATAATCCATGTATTACGGTGATTTCTCAAAATGGAAACGACACGCCAAGTAATGCGGCGTTTGGATGTAGAACAAAAAAAGGGCGATTTCATCAAGGAGTTGACCTGTATGCCTTGGAAGGTACTCCGGTTTATTCCTGTTTGGACGGAAGGGTAGTAAGTGCGGCTATGTCGAATAGTGGGTCGGGAAGATCTGTGGTGATAGAAGTTCATGAAGAGCGACAGCTGCAGATTTTTAGAAATAGACGTAGAAAATATGTTCCATATTATCCCTTGTCGTATACTGTAGATGAGAAAACGGGGATAAAGAAAGTGAATTATCCGTATGAAACGGATGACGGCCCTGATTTTAATGCGAATTCGGATGTCATATATTTTGTCTACTATCATCTGTCGGAATTTTATGTGAAGAGTGGAGATCCGGTGAAGGCAGGTCAGGAAATAGGAAAGTCCGGAATCTCCGGTGTGTCAGAAGGTACCAAAGGTCCTCATCTTCACTTTGAGATAAAGTCAAAAAACACATATCTTGATGGACTAAAAAACAGATGTAATCCTGCTTTTTATGTCTACTATAAGGAGTATGATGGAAAATATGACAAGAAGGATGGTAGCGATGAATCTAGAGACTACATGAGTTATTTGACAAAAGAGGAGTTCGAAATACAAGAAAGGAGAAAAGAAGAAGGAAAACTAAAGGAATAATAATACAATATAATATGAAAAAGCGAATGATAGTATATCCACTGTTTCTGGTGGTGCTTGGCTGTAACGGAGGCGACCGGCAGCCCGACAAGCAGGAACCGGAGAAGAAGGAGGAGGAGAGTCTACAAACTAGTATGGAGATTCCTAAGGAATCTGACCAGGACACGCCGTTGACAGATATAGACTGGGCGGTACTAGACACAAATGCAATTGATAAAATAATAAGAAACAAGGCTATGACATACCAATTTACAGAGGAAGAGGATCGTCTGATAAGAAGATACTATGAATTATATAATCAATCTACGATAAAAGACTATGATGATATTTTACAGGAGGCAAAAGATAAAGAACTCTATGCAAAATTATCCAAGGATATAATGTCTAAAATATTGAAACGGTATAACTACAAGAAAATTCCCCAAGAAGAGTTTAAACGTCGTATTTCATATTTCTATGGGATAGATTTGGATAAAAAGATGAGGTATCTGAGTGAAACTAATGATTTTTATACGTATGTTGATAGGTATCAACGGAATGAATATAGAGAGGCAGATGATGATTATCTAAAGGCCTACTGTCGTTTTGAGCATTCTGTATTTATAGATCTGGAAAATGCGTTTGTAATGAGTTCTATTCCTTTTTATCATGTTGTAACAATAAATGGGATGATACATTATGAACCGAACGGTCATGAAATTAATCCACCTGATAGTCTGTATGATACGAAAAATGGAAAAATAGTTTTGCTAATAGATACCTATCGTATCTTATATCGGAATTTGTATATGTTTCATGGCAGCAAGTCTGCACTGGTGTGGCTGTTGATATATGACATGTCTTTTTTTGACACCATGCTACAGGAGTATGGATTCGACAAGGAGCCGGAAGCCAACAAACGTATCTTGAAGAAATGCCTGACCGAACACTGCAATGAATATGGAATATTGAATTCCCAGTGCACGTCAGGTTATAGCCGTATCTTTTTCTCATATGACGAGGAGGAGCGCCTCCGCATACACAAGAACCTATGGCGACAGATTTATGAGCTGACGGACTCCGCCCTGACGAGTTACGAAGAGGATAGGAAGCGGGCCTTGGATGTCAGATATTTCGAGATGCTGTCCAATTACTTGCAGAGGTTCGGGATAGAGAATGCGAAGGACCGAGCGGAGCTCTTCTGCAATTTTGCACGTATGGAGGTAGACCTGAACAAGAAGCATAGCGGCAAGAGGCGGAATGGATGTTTCAATATCGAGTCGAGTTCCATATCCTACGTCCTGTTCGAGGAGGAGTATCTGAAGGAGGCGGAGAAGTACGATTATTTCGGGGTGGATGATTTTGAGGAGGTGCTGGAGGTGCTGAAGTGGGACGCCGCCCACGACCCGCAGGGAGACATCACTATATATGAGCCGTTTGACTATACCACGTTGTGACTATGAAAAAGCGAATGATAGTATATCCACTGTTTTTGGTGGTGCTTGGCTGTAACGGAGGCGACCGGCAGCCCGACAAACAGGAACCGGAGAAGAAGGAAGAGGAGAGTCTACAAACTAGTATGGAGATTCCTAAGGAATCAGACCAGGACACGCCGTTGACAGATATAGACTGGGCGGTACTAGACACAAATGCAATTGATAAAATAATAAGAAACAAGGCTATGACATACCAATTAACAGAGGAAGAGGATCGTCTGATAAGAAGATACTATGAATTATATAATCAATCTACGATAAAAGACTATGATGATATTTTACAGGAGGCAAAAGATAAAGAACTCTATGCAAAAATATACAAGGATATAGTGTATAAAATATTGAAACTGTATAACTACAAGAAAATTCCCCAAGAAGAGTTTAAACGTCGTATTTCATATTTCTATGGGATAGATTTGGACAAAAAGATGAGGTATCTGAGTGAAACTAATGATTTTTATACGTATATTGATGGGTATCAACGGAATGAGTATAGAGAGGCAGATGATGATTATCAAAAGGCCTACTGTCGTTTTGAACATTCTGTATTTATAGATCTGGAAAATGCGTTTGTAATGAAATCTGTTCCTTTTTATCATGTTGTAACAATAAATGGGATGATACATTATGAACCGAACGGTCATGAAATTAATCCACCTGATAGTCTGTATGATACGAAAAATGGGAAAATAGTTTTGCGAATAGATACCTATCGTATCTTATATCGGAATTTGTATATGTTTCATGGCAGCAAGTCTGCGCTGGTGTGGCTGTTGATATATGACATGTCTTTTTTTGACACCATGCTACGGGAATATGGATTCGACAAGGAGCCGGAAGCCAACAAACGTATCTTGAAGAAATGCCTGACCGAACACTGCAATGAATATGGAATATTGAATCCTGATTATCGGTCAAGTTGTTACGATGTCTTTTTCTCATATGACGATGAGGAGCGCCTCCGCATACACAAGAACCTATGGCGTCAGATTTATGAGCTGACGGACTCCGCCCTGACGAGTTACGAAGAGGATAGGAAGCGGGCCTTGGATGTCAGATATTTCGAGATGCTGTCCAATTACTTGCAGAGGTTCGGGATAGAGAATACGAAGGACAGAGCGGAGCTCTTCTGCAACTTCGCACGTATGGAGGTAGACCTGAACAAGAAGCATAGCG
This sequence comes from Prevotellaceae bacterium, assembly GCA_020636675.1. Lineage (GTDB taxonomy): Bacteria > Bacteroidota > Bacteroidia > Bacteroidales > Paludibacteraceae > RGIG10190. The sequence goes on along the minus strand of JACJXK010000003.1, from coordinate 145,812 downwards.
GCAAGAGGCGGAATGGATGTTTCAATCTCGAGTCGAGTTCCATATCCTACGTCCTGTTCGAGGAGGAGTATCTGAAGGAGGCGGAGAAGTACGATTATTTCGGGGTGGATGATTTTGAGGAGGTGCTGGAGGTGCTGAAGTGGGACGCCGCCCACGACCCGCAGGGAGACATCACTATATATGAGCCGTTTGACTATACCACGTTGTGACTATGAAAAAGCGAATGATAGTATATCCACTGTTTCTGGTGGTGCTTGGCTGTAACGGAGGCGACCGGCAGCCCGACAAGCAGGAACCGGAGAAGAAGGAGGAGGAGAGTCTACAAACTAGTATGGAGATTCCTAAGGAATCTGACCAGGACACGCCGTTGACAGATATAGACTGGGCGGTACTAGACACAAATGCAATTGATAAAATAATAAGAAACAAGGCTATGACATACCAATTTACAGAGGAAGAGGATCGTCTGATAAGAAGATACTATGAATTATATAATCAATCTACGATAAAAGACTATGATGATATTTTACAGGAGGCAAAAGATAAAGAACTCTATGCAAAATTATCCAAGGATATAATGTCTAAAATATTGAAACGGTATAACTACAAGAAAATTCCCCAAGAAGAGTTTAAACGTCGTATTTCATATTTCTATGGGATAGATTTGGATAAAAAGATGAGGTATCTGAGTGAAACTAATGATTTTTATACGTATGTTGATGGGTATCAACGGAATGAATATAGAGAGGCAGATGATGATTATCAAAAGGCCTACTGTCGTTTTGAGCATTCTGTATTTATAGATCTGGAAAATGCGTTTGTAATGAGTTCTATTCCTTTTTATCATGTTGTAACAATAAATGGGATGATACATTATGAACCGAACGGTCATGAAATTAATCCACCTGATAGTCTGTATGATACGAAAAATGGAAAAATAGTTTTGCGAATAGATACCTATCGTATCTTATATCGGAATTTGTATATGTTTCATGGCAGCAAGTCTGCGCTGGTGTGGCTGTTGATATATGACATGTCTTTTTTTGACACCATGCTACGGGAATATGGATTCGACAAGGAGCCGGAAGCCAACAAACGTATCTTGAAGAAATGCCTGACCGAACACTGCAATGAATATGGAATATTGAATTCCCAGTGCACGTCAGGTTATAGCCGTATCTTTTTCTCATATGACGAGGAGGAGCGCCTCCGCATACACAAGAACCTATGGCGACAGATTTATGAGCTGACGGACTCCGCCCTGACGAGTTACGAAGAGGATAGGAAGCGGGCCTTGGATGTCAGATATTTCGAGATGCTGTCCAATTACTTGCAGAGGTTCGGGATAGAGAATACGAAGGACAGAGCGGAGCTCTTCTGCAACTTCGCACGTATGGAGGTAGACCTGAACAAGAAGCATAGCGGCAAGAGGCGGAATGGATGTTTCAATCTCGAGTCGAGTTCCATATCCTACGTCCTGTTCGAGGAGGAGTATCTGAAGGAGGCGGAGAAGTACGATTATTTCGGGGTGGATGATTTTGAGGAGGTGCTGGAGGTGCTGAAGTGGGACGCCGCCCACGACCCGCAGGGAGACATCACTATATATGAGCCGTTTGACTATACCACGTTGTGAAAAATATACATTTTTCGAGAATGGCATTTTTACTGCTCGTATTGCGATTGCATAATTCTTCCTTTTTCCGTAACTTCGCCAAAAATTTATAAATTAGATGAAGAATATCCGCAATTTTTGCATTATTGCTCATATTGATCACGGGAAGAGTACGTTGGCTGACCGTTTGTTGGAATTGACAAAGACAGTGACAGGTAAAGACTTGCAGGCTCAAGTACTCGATGACATGGATCTGGAAAGGGAGCGTGGTATAACGATCAAGAGCCATGCCATTCAGATGGACTATAACTATAAAGGAGAAAAATATACTCTCAATCTTATTGATACTCCTGGACATGTGGATTTCTCTTATGAGGTGTCTCGATCTATTGCCGCTTGCGAGGGTGCACTTTTGGTGGTGGACGCTTCGCAAGGTATTCAGGCTCAGACTATTTCTAACCTTTATATGGCTATAGAACATGATTTGGAGATTATTCCGGTCATGAATAAGATAGACCTTCCTGGTGCTATGCCTGAAGAGGTGGAAGATCAGATCATGGATCTTCTTGGCTGCAAGCGGGAAGACATCATCCGTGCCAGTGGAAAGACTGGTGAGGGTGTCGAACTTATACTTCAAGCTATTGTGGAGCGCATCAAACCGCCTGTTGGCGATCCGGAAGCTCCGTTGCAGTGCCTTATTTTCGACTCTGTATTCAATTCATTCCGCGGAATAATCGCCTATTTCAAGGTGGTGAATGGTACGATGAGAAGCGGAGACATGGTGAAGTTTGTCGCTACCGGTAAAGAATATCTAGCAGATGAAATCGGAATCTTACGATTGGATATGGATCCTCGACAGTCCATCTCGGCAGGAAATGTAGGTTATATCATATCCGGTATCAAGACCTCGAAGGAGGTGAAGGTGGGAGATACCATCACCCATGTTGATAGACCTAGCAGTGAGGCTATCGCTGGGTTTGAGGAGGTGAAGCCGATGGTTTTTGCCGGGGTCTATCCTATCGAGACCGAGGATTTCGAGAATCTCCGTGCTTCCATTGAAAAACTGCAGCTGAATGATGCTTCGTTGACTTTTCAGCCGGAGTCGTCTTTGGCTTTGGGTTTCGGTTTCCGTTGCGGATTCTTGGGTATGCTACACATGGAGATCATCCAAGAGCGGTTGGATCGGGAGTTCAATATGGACGTCATAACAACGGTTCCGAATGTGCAGTATCGTGTTTATACGAAGAAGGGTGATGTCGTTGAGGTGCACAATCCTTCTGGACTTCCGGAACAGACGTTGATAGAGAAGATAGAGGAGCCATATATCCGGGCTTCGGTAATTACTACCACAGATTTTATCGGTTCAATCATGACCCTTTGTCTGAACAAGAGGGGCGAACTGGTGAAGCAGGACTATATTTCCGGCAACCGTGTGGAGCTGATTTATAATATGCCGTTGGCTGAAATCGTGTTCGATTTCTATGATCGTTTGAAAAGCATCTCGAAAGGTTATGCTTCGTTCGATTACCATCCCGACGGAATGCGCGAATCTAAACTGGTTAAGTTGGACGTGCTTCTGAACGGCGAACCTGTGGATGCTTTGTCCACGTTAACCCACGTGGATAATGCTTATACCTTGGGTAAACGTATGTGTGAGAAACTGAAGGAGTTAATTCCTCGGCAACAGTTTGATATTGCCATCCAAGCCGCCGTTGGTGCGAAAATAATTTCGCGCGAGACGATTAAGGCTGTCCGTAAGGATGTGACGGCAAAATGTTATGGTGGTGATATATCCCGTAAACGTAAGTTGTTGGAAAAACAGAAGAAAGGAAAGAAGAGGATGAAGCAGATTGGTTCTGTGGAGGTTCCTCAAAAGGCCTTCCTCGAAGTTCTGAAACTAGATTGATGACTTTCTTTTAGGCTTCCGTCAAAATTTGTTTTGATGGAAGTTTTTTTTATGAGGAGCAATCATTCTTAATACATATATAATTAGTAAGTTCGCAGCTGTATGATTTTTTGTATAAATGTAAAAAGTAGGTTTATGGAAACGAAGAAATTTATGGTTCGAAAATCTTTGTTAGCTTGTTGTCTATTCCTTTTTTGGAATGTTTGGTGCTTAAATGCCCAAAATAACTTTGTGAGAGTCAATCAGGTGGGTTATTATGCGAATGCACCCAAAGTCGCCATCCTTGCCAATATGGAGGCTGTCGATTATGAGATAAGGGATGTCGCGACGGGAGATGTCGTTTATCGCGGCAGTGTGGGCGAAGGAAGTTTATGGAACCAATCCAACGAGACGCTTCAGATTGTTGACTTCTCCGACTTTAAGAAACCGGGTAAGTATTACCTGAAAAGTTTGACGGAACGTTCCTATTCTTTTGAGATAAAGGACTCTGCTCTCTTTAACCAGTTGTCGGTCTGGTCGCTGAAGGCTTTCTATCTTTGGCGTTCTTCCACGGAGATAAAGTCGGAATATGCTACGTTTGGCAATACGGACTATGCCCGTTCGATGGGTCATCCGGATAATGTGGTCTATATTCACACCTCTGCGGCAACCGAAAAACGCCATGTGGAGTCGGAAGTGTCCGCACCAAAAGGATGGTATGACGCCGGCGATTATAATCTGTATGTCGTCAATGCTGGCATCTCCTTCCATTCGTTGGCGCTCGCATACGAGATGTATCCGGAGTATTACAAAAATCTGAAACTGAATATCCCAGAGAGCGGAAATGGGGTGCCTGATATTCTGAATGAGATGAAGTGGGAGCTGGATTGGCTCTTCAATATGCAGGATGAGGACGGAAGTGTCTATACGAAACTTTCCTCTCTGAAATTTTCGAAGATGGTGATGCCCGACCAGGATAAGGCAGACCGCTACATGATAGGTAAGTCTACGCCTGCTGCGTTGGATTTTGCGGCCATCATGGCAATGGCTTCTCGTATCTATGCCGAATACGATTCTGTCTTTCCCGGACTGTCCCAACAGGCACGCAAGGCCGCGGAGAAGGCATGGGCATGGGCTTTGAAAAACCCAAATGTTGAATACCGCAATCCGAAGGATGTCCATACCGGCGAATATGGTGACAATGACTTCTCCGATGAGTTCTTTTGGGCGGCGTCCGAGTTGCTCATTACAACCGGCGACAAAAAATATTATGATAATCTCAAGTTCTTCCAAAAATATGAGACTCCGGAGTGGAGGTATGTCAATTCTTTAGGAATCATGTCTATGGCTCTCCATAAGGACCAGTTGGAAAAGATTGTAAAGGTAGATCAGATAGAGAGCCGCTTCCGCAGTTTGTCCGAGAATATCTATAAGCAGTATGCCTATTCTCCCAGCCGCGTCCCTATCCGCAAGTTTGAATGGGGTAGTAATGGCGTGATTGCGCAGAATGGGGTGATATTGGGATTGGCCTATTATCTCACGAAGGAGAATCGGTATAGGGACGGCATGCTTTCCTCCTTCGATTATCTGATGGGAACCAATCCGACGGACTACTGCTTCGTTACCCGGTTTGGTAGCCGTTATCCTAAAAATCTGCACGATAGGCGTTGCTTTTCTGATGGTATAGACGAACCGTTGCCTGGTTATCTGGTGGGTGGCGCCAATTCCGATAATGCTGCCGACTGTGGCAAGCGGGTCTATCCATCATCTCAGCCCGCCCGCTGTTATTTGGATAAGATTTGTAGTTACTCCACCAATGAGATTGCGTTGAACTGGAACGCTCCGTTTGCTTTATTGGTCGGAATGGTAGAGAATACGTTCGGGAAATAATTGGGTAGTTCTGAATACTTCATACATGACGCCGTGTCCTTGTTGGTGCTGCGTCTTCTTTTTGGAAGTATATCTTTTGTCTCTTTCTCCGAAAGTCCGTAACTTTACGGAGTTTAAGCTCATTTTAGAAAATATGCGAAAATTAGGAATACAGGAGTTGAATCGAATCTCGACGGAAGAGTTTAAGGAGGTGGATAAGATGCCATTGGTGGTGGTGTTGGATAATGTGAGGAGCCTTCATAATGTGGGTTCCGTATTCAGAACCTCCGATGCTTTTCTTGTACAGTCCATCTATCTCTGTGGCATTACCTCCGTTCCTCCAAATGCGGAGATACACAAGACGGCTCTTGGCGCCGAGTTTTCTGTCAACTGGAAATATTTTGAACGCACGCAGGATGCGGTGTCCGCTCTGAAGGCCGAAGGCTATTATGTCTACTCGGTAGAGCAGGTGGAGGGTAGCGTGATGTTGCCTACGTTGAAGCTGGAGACCGGTAAAAAATATGCAGTGATCATGGGCAATGAGGTGAAGGGTGTGCAGCAGGATGTGGTGGATATGAGCGATGCTTGTATCGAGTTGCCGCAATATGGCACCAAGCACTCGCTGAACGTGTCTGTTACGACAGGAATAGTGATTTGGGACTTCTTTAAGCAGATAGGCCATAAATGACGGCGTCGGGGAAACGGGTCTTTTCTCTATCGGGGAAAAGAGGCGAATGAAAAATAAAAAAAGAGGCTATCAAAAATAGTCTCTTTTTTTTGAGCGAAAAACGGGGCTCGAACCCGCGACCCCGACCTTGGGAAGGTCGTGCTCTACCAACTGAGCTACTTTCGCAATCGTTTTTCGACTGCAAATATAGAAATCATTTTTTATTTGATGGAGAAGAAATGCGAAAAATTTCATTAAAACAGAAAAAACTTTTCATGGTTGGAATATGGGAGATGTACTGCGTTTTTTTAACTAGATGTTTAGCATGAAAATTCCTCATTGCCATGCTTTTCCTTGAAAACTATTTCTTTCGGTCATCCGTTTCTCCAACTTGGCGGTGAATTCGTAGTTTTTCAGTCCCCAATTAGGCTCTATCCGGAGCTCTTTTGGAGATTGGGAGACGAACCTCTCAATCACAAAGTCGGGGTTGAGTCTTTCTGTGAAGTCTATCGCCATGTCGATGTACTCGCCTGCCGTGTAGATATGGAACCATTCTGGATTGCTCCTATATTGCTGCGCCATCTTCGTCCCTCTGATAATCTGTAGTTGATGCAGTTTTATGGTGGTAAGAGGAAGTTTGGAGATTTTTGAGGCATGATCCAGAATCTCATCCCTGCTCTCCTGTGGTAGTCCGAGAATGAGGTGCGCACAGGTGTCTATGCCTCTTTCCGCACTCTTCAGTATGGCATCCGCCGCCGTCTTGTAGTTATGGCCTCTGTTTATGAGTTCCAGTGTCCTATCAAGGGTCGATTCCACACCATACTCAATCATGACGTAGTGGCTTTTGGAAAGCCTTCCCAGGTAGTCCAGCAGCGAGTCGTCGACACAGTCCGGACGAGTCCCGATGACTATGCCCAGAACGGAGGGGCAGGAGAGCGCCTCTTCGTATTTTGCCTTCAATGATTCTAAATCGCCGTATGTATTGGTGTAGGCCTGAAAATAGGCCAGATATTTCTGCCCTTCATATTTCTTGAAGAAGTCCATGCCCTCTTTCAACTGCTGTGCTATACTTTTGTCCGGTTGACAATACTCCGGATTGAAAGTCTGGTTATTGCAGTAAGTGCAGCCTCCGGTGCCTACCTTCCCGTCTCTGTTCGGACAGGAGAATCCTGCATTGATGGAAATCTTCTGAACTTTTTCCGGAAAAATGTTTTTTAGATAGGAAGAGTAATCGTTGTATCTCTTTTTCGGTACGGCCATCTTATGTCGATTTTATTTTTGAAATGAAGTACAATTATACGCAAAAAAAAGAAACGGAGTCTCTCTTTTTTTCATGTAATAGGGATGGAAAGCCGATTTTTAGTGTTATATTAGCCATGCTAAAACAGCTTGATGACAGAGAAAGCGGAAAGTTTTCTTTTATATCGATTGCTTGGTTAAACTTTACTTCTGTGCTTGTGTTTTGGTGATGAAATAGTGGTTGTTATTCAATAACTTTTAACTCAAAAATTAATATCTATGTTGACAAAGGAAGATTCGGAATGTCTGGCCCGAAAGGGTATAAGTGAGGAAAGGTTGGAAGAGCAGTTGAAGCGTTTCCGAGAAGGGTTTCCATTTTTGAAAGTTTATCGTCCCGCTATAATAGGAGATGGAATTGTTCATATAGAGGAGTCCGACAAGTCTTTTTATATGGATAAATGGTCCAAATACTTAAACGGAGACGTCAATATAGTGAAGTTTGTTCCTGCATCTGGAGCTGCCAGTAGGATGTTCAAGAGTCTGTTCGAATTTTTGGAACTTAATGACGGTGTTTTGTTCCGTGAGTCCGATCTGAAATTTTTTGAGGAGATAGAACGGTTTGCTTTCTTCGATACGTTGGACGACAAATGTAAGGAGAGAGAGGGAAAGGGCGTATTAGAACTAAAGAAAGAGGGCCGATACAAGGCTGTGGTAGCCAATCTTCTGGATGAAAAGGGTCTGAACTACGGATTATTACCGAAAGGTCTGTTGCTTTTCCATAAATATCAGAACAGCTTACGTACCCCAGTAGAAGAACACATGGTGGAGGGTGCTCTATATGCCAAAAATGGAGAAGGCAAGGTTAATCTACACTTTACGGTTTCTCTTGAACACATGGAGCATTTCCGGAGGATGTGTCAAATGAAGCTGGACGAATATGCCTATACGTACAGAGCTAAGTTTGATGTCTCGTTCTCTGTCCAGAAGTCCTCGACAGATACGGTGGCAGTGGATAAGGACAATCATCTGTTCCGCAAAAATGGATTGTTGGTGTTCCGTCCTGGCGGCCATGGTGCTCTGATTGAAAATCTTAACGAGATTGACGCTGACGTCATTTTCATAAAGAATATAGACAATGTAGTCCCTGATTCTTATAATCAACCTACGGTAGAGTATAAAACGTTGCTGGCAGGTATGTTGGTGGCGTTACAGAGGCAGATTTTTGATTATCAGCGCATGTTGGAAGAGGGTAGTCCGTCTGTTGACCTGTTGTCGGAGATGCTGGCATTCTGTAAGTCGAAGCTGTTCATCTTCAATGACAATTTGGACAGTTATTCGCGCGAGGAGAAAATCACATATTTGAAGCGTAAGTTGAACAGGCCGTTGCGTGTCTGTGGTATGGTGAAGAATGAAGGTGAGCCTGGTGGTGGTCCGTTCTTGTGCCAAAATCAGGATGGTACTCGTTCCCTCCAGATTTTGGAGAGTTCGCAGTTTGATAAGGATGACGAGGATCAACGTGTTATCATGAAGAAGTCGGCTTTCTTTAATCCTGTCGATTTGGTATGTGCCGTCAGAAACTATAAGGGTGAGAAATATGATTTGAGACGATTTGTGGATGAGAATACTGGATTCATCTCTCTCAAGTCTAAGGACGGAAAGGAACTGAAGGCGTTGGAGCTTCCCGGACTATGGAACGGTGCCATGTCCGATTGGAATACCATCTTTGTGGAAGTACCTATCGAAACGTTCAATCCGGTGAAGGTAGTTAATGATTTGCTAAGAAAGGAACACCAAGGTAGATGAAGGTAGATTTGTCGCGCTTGGATAGCATAAAAAAACACCTGATTTATGTCAGGTGTTTTTTTTCGTATATCCGAGCGGCAGATTAATATTCTGTCTTGTCCGTTTTCTCTTCCCATGATCGGAAGGCTTCTAAGGCCTCGTCTCTCAATATCTGGGTACGTGGCATATCCCGTTTTTCTTGTGGCTTATCCATTTCTTTATATATGAATGCGTCGTCGAAGCCTATTTTTGCGGCGTCGTCTTTGTCGTTGGCATAGAAATAATGGTCTATGTGGGCCCAATACATGGCGGCGAGGCACATGGGACATGGTTCGCAAGAAGCGTATAGTTCGCATCCGGAGAGGTCGAACGTACCTAGCTTTTGACAAGCCTCTCGTATGGCCATTACCTCTGCGTGGGCTGTTGGGTCGTTGTGCCGTGTTACCCGGTTGGCGGCAGCTGCGACAATCACTCCATCTTTCACAATGACGGCACCGAAAGGACCGCCACCTTCTTCTATGCTCTTCTTGGACAATTCGATGGCCAATCGCATATATTCCGCCTCTTTCTTATTCTGCGTTGTTGTCATCTTCCGTATCGTCTTTTATCGGTTTGTCATCTATGTATTTGCCGGCCTTTATGTTTTTAGTGATGCTGGCGAGGGCTTCAATGGTATATTCCACATCTTCCTGCGTGTGCAGTATGGTAGGAATGAGCCTTATCATTACCTTGCCTTGCTGTATGTAAGGGTAGATGATGTGTACACAGAATATATTGTAGCTCTCACGCAGGTCTACCATCATGTGTACGGCCTCCTGCATATTTCTCACGGAGATGTAGACGGGAGTTACCGGAGATTCCGTCTCACCGATGTCTAGTCCTGCTTTCCTTAAGCCTTTTTGAAGAGGAGTCACCACGTCCCATAGTTTTTTTCTGAGGCCGGGGTTCTCTTTGAGATAGTTCAGCCTATTGATGGCACTTGCCACAAAGGCCAAAGGCAACGCTTCCGAGAATGTCTGCGAGCGCATGTTGTAGCGAAGGTAGTTAATCACAGACTCCTTTCCTGCGACGAAACCGCCCGTCAGTCCTAATGCCTTTCCGAATGTACCCACCTGCAGGTCTATCTTGTCCTGAACGCCAAGATGTTCGGCGGCACCCATGCCGTGAGACCCCATAGTTCCGAATCCGTGGGCATCTTCCACTAATATTCTGAAGTCGTATTTCTCTTTTAGCGCCACGATTTTATCGAGAGGAGCCAATCTTCCGGATATGCCTATCACGCCTTCTGTGACAAGAAGAACGCCACCTTCGTGCTCTTTGGCATATTCGCAGGCTTTTTTTATCTGGTTCTCGATGTTGTCCATATTGTTTTGCTGAAATATGAACCTTTTGGTCGTGTGCATGCGGATGCCGTCATGTATGCTGGCGTGTATGTCAGCATTGTATAGTATGACATCGTCTTTCCCACATAGGCAGTCTATGATGGAAACCATTCCCTGATAGAAGGAGTTGAGTACGAATGCATCCTCCTTTCGAAGAAAATCCGCCAATTCGCTTTCCAGCTGTTCATGAAGCGTGGTTTGTCCTGTCATCAGACGGGAACCCATCGGATTGGAGAATCCGTATTTTTTAGTGGCTTCCACATCAAAATTCTTTATCTCTTCGTTGCTGGCGAGCCCAAAATAGTTATTGATGCTCCAATTGAGGACATCTCTACCTCTGAACTTCATTTTCGGACCTATTTCACCCTCCAATTTCGGAAACATGAAATAGCCGTGTCCTTGTTTGCTCCATTGGCCAAGAACTCCCGGACTGTTTTGTATTCTTTTAAATATATCCATGATATATTCTTATTCTATTATTGTGTGAAAACAACTGCGTTGTTATTTTTTTTGTCTACTATATTGAAAGACAACGTTACATTATCTTTTTAAGTATGTGGCGACAATATTTTTTGTATTGCGATTAGTCAAATAAAATTTGTTCTATCGCATTGTCGTCACTGATGTTTTCTGTTTCCGTCTTTTTGCAGTCATATTTGTCCTTGACGTTGAACGGTTCCGTGCGCGAATAACCCAGACTGTCGTTGGCAAGTACCTTATTCATGTATTTTCCCCAAATCGGCAGTGCCGTGGCCGATCCTTGTCCGTTCCTTAGGTTGTCGAAGTGGATGTCCCTGTCTTCTCCACCAACCCAGACGCCGGTAATCAGATTAGGAACGAAGCCCATGAACCATCCGTCGGAGTTGTTTTGTGTTGTTCCTGTCTTTCCGGCAATTGGTGTTTCCCAGCCTATGTGATAATCGTAACTTCTGGTTCTGAGTCTAAGTCCTGTACCTTTGTCTATGACACTACTCAGCATGGATATCATCTTCTCTGCCGTCTCTTCGCTGAATATCTCGTTCATTTGAGGAACGAAGGTGGAGATGACGTTTCCTTTGTTGTCTTCTATTCTGGTGACATAAAGAGGCTCTGTCTGTATTCCCTTATTGGCGAAGGCGGTATAGGCTGCCACCATCTCGCTCACCGATATGTCGGCGATGCCCAAGCATAGGGCGGGAACTGGGTCTATTTTATTCTTTATACCGAAAGAGTGGAGCAGTTTGACGAAACTTTCCGGACCATATTGTTTTATCAGGTATGCAGAAATCCAATTGTTGGAAGTCTGTAGTCCTCGTTTTACGGTAATCATTTTCCCTATTTCTTTCTTTCCCGCTTCTCCATAAGGAACGTTTCTTGGTTGCCAGATGCCGTCTACTGTAGGTATCTGAGGCTGTACGTTCGGAACCTCGTCGCATGGTGACATACCTTGCTCCATTGCAAGAGCATAAAGGAACGGCTTGATAGTCGAACCCACCTGCCTTCTTCCTACGCTAGCCATGTCGTATTGGAAGAAGTTATAGTCCAATCCTCCTACGTAGGCCTTCACGTGACCGTTGAACGGGTCGATGGACATCATTCCCGAACGTAGGAACGATTTCAGGTAACGGATGGAATCCATCGGAGATAATGTCGTATCCTTGCTTCCTCCATCCCAAGAGAACACCTTCATGGATGTAGGTGTGTTGAATGCTTCCTTTATCTCTTTCTCGTTGGCACCGTTACGCTTCATAATCTTATATCTGTCGCTCTGCCTCATGGAACGGACCAGGATGGAGTCGACCTGTGCTTGCGTTGATTTGTTGGAGAATGGGGCTTTCTTCGATTTCTGATTGCTCTTCTCTTTGAGGAAGAGAGGTTGCAAGTATCCGCCCATATACTCTCTGACAGCCTCTTCCGCATATTGTTGCATGCGTGAATCTATGGTTGTGTAGATTTTAAGCCCGTCGGTATATAGGTCGTAATTGCTGCCGTCCGGTTTCTTGTTCTTGTTACACCACCCGTATAGTGGATTTGTCTCCCAAGCCAGGGAGTCCTCGTAATATTTCTGGTCCATCCAGTCCGGATATTTGCTTCGGATGGGTTTGTTTGCTGTCATTATCTTTCTGAGTTGCTCGCGGAAGTAAGGAGCTAGTCCTAACTTATGGTCTACCTTCTGATAGCTTAGCTTCATCTCTAAGTTCTGAAGGGAATCCCTCTCGGCTTCCGTGATATAACCTATCTCCTGTAATTTGCCGATTACCACGTCACGACGACCTTTACAGCGTTCGTAGTTCTCTTTCTTCACGGGGTTGAAGTAGGCGGGATTTTTACACATGCCGACAAGCAATGCGGCCTCTTCTATTTTTAACTTTTCGGGAGACGTGCTGAAATATACCTCTGCCGCCGATTTGATTCCGACGGCGTTGTTCAGAAAGTCGAACTTATTGAAATACATAGAGATGATTTCGTTCTTCGTGTAGTATTTTTCCAGTTTGGAGGCAATTACCCATTCTATTGGCTTCTGGATGGCTCTGTCGAAGAAGTTGTCGGCTTTTGGAGAATATAGCTGTTTTGCCAGCTGTTGGGTGATGGTACTTCCACCTCCCGCGTTTTTCTGTTGTAGGATGACGGTCTTGACGACGACTCTGGATAGGGCTCTGCTGTCAATTCCTGAATGGTCGCGGTAACGTGAGTCTTCTGTGGCAATGAGGGCGTTCACCAAGTTGGGCGATAGCTCGTCGTAGGGCACGAACACGCGGTTCTCTTTACTTTGGAAATATCGTCCTAGGACTTTCATGTCGCTGGAGTATATCTCGGTGGCAAACTTGTTTTTTGGGTTCTGCAATTCCTCGATAGGAGGTAGGTATCCTATTTTGCCGTTTGCAATTAATACGAAGATGATATAGACGGTCAATATCCCTAATGCGAACAGAATCCATATCGCCGCAAGTATTTTTGTCTTTGTGCTAAGCTTTCCCAATATGCCCATTATTTGAAATGTTTAAAATCGGAAGCAAAAATATACTTTTTATTTATTCTTCCCAAAACCTAAATTATAAATATCCTTTTCTTTTTGTTGTGGTTGAAATTTATGTCGTATTTTTGCATGCGGAAAAGAGGGCCATGTGGATTTGGCTGTTTGGATGGTTGACTCTTCCCGTCATAAAATTTTTTCGGATGTTTGAGATTTTGAAGATTGTTCTGAGGTTAGTGCGTTCTCCCCGTGAGGCATGGGATGAAATCGTGGCTTCGGATAATGATGTAAGGACGATGCAAAACGGATTCTTTTATCCGCTGTTGCTTCTTGTGGTGGTCGCCACTTTTGTGGGCTCGTGGCTGAACTCCCAAAACTTTGCGTTCGATCAGACGTTAAAGGAGTGTGTGGTCGTTTTTTCGTCCTATTTCGCAGGTTACTATTTCGCCATTCTTCTGCTGAATGAGTTGATAGCTAAGTTTCTGGGCGAGGAGAAGAATTATAAGGCATGTGCAAGAATGATAACTTATGCCTCTTCCGTCATGCTGACGCTAAAGGTGGTGGTCTCATTGCTTCCGGATTTGTTCATCCTATATGTTATAAATCTCTATGCAGTATATATCATATGGGAGGGAGTTGCTGCCGTGTTCCCGTCTTTGGGCGATGCGGAAGCCGAGAACAACGGAAAGAAAGGCCGTTTCACCATGCTCTGCAGCGCATTGATCTATGTTTTCCCTTTCGTGATGGAGATTCTGATGATGATGATGATGTCCTAGGTTTCATTTAAAAATTTTTTATTATGGATAAGATAAAGAATGACATTCTTATAAGAAATAAACGTGCTACTTTTGATTATGAGCTGATAGATAAATATCAGGCTGGTATCGTGTTGGTGGGTACGGAAATCAAAACAATCAGACAGGGAAAGGCTAGCTTGGTAGACTCTTTCTGTTTTTTTGTAAATGGTGAACTGTGGGTGAAAAATATGAATATATCCGAATATTTCTATGGAACGTACAACAACCATTCTCCGCGTCGCGACCGTAAATTGCTGTTGACAAAACGTGAGTTGGAGAAAATCCGAAGAATGACGAAGGAGACCGGATTCACGATAGTGCCTACCAAACTGTTCTTGAATGAGAAGGGATTGGCTAAGGTGGAGATAGCGGTGGCTAAGGGTAAGAAGGACTATGACAAGCGTGAGTCTCTGAAGGAAAAGGATGATAAACGTTTGATGGATAGGGCTATGAAACGATAGAATACAATGTGTGGAAAAAAAATACACGTTTTTGGTGCACCGTATTGAAACATTTACTAATTTTGCGGCGTGAAATAATTGTCTTTGGATTTATTTGTTTAACTATAATAATTTATTTTATGAAACGTATTTTTTCTGTGGTTGTCCTGTTTTTAGGACTTGTTTTTGGTGCAAATGCACAAGGTTTAGAGGCTGGAAATTTGAGCTTCGGAGCAAGAGCCGGAGTTGGTTTGGCTAATATGGGTGGTGACGTGAAAAATTCAGATAACCTCTTCAATTTCCATGTTGGTGTAGTTGGAGATTATGCTTTCACTAACAACTTCTATTTGGAGCCAGGTCTTTATTTTACAAGAAAAGGTTGTGCAAATGCAGAATCTCATTCTTCTTCTTCTAATGTCAATTTGTATTATTTGGAGGTTCCTGTATTGGCTAGCTATCGTTTCAATATCAACGATGCATTTGGTATTAATGTACAAGCTGGTCCTTATGCTGCAATTGGTCTTTTTGGAGAGTGCGGTGATGATGTTAAGTCATTTGATAAGGATATCTATAAGAGATTTGATGGTGGTTTGAGATTCGCAGCAGGAGCCCAATTCTCTGCATTCTCAGCAACTGTTGGTTATGATTTAGGCTTGACTGACATCAGCGATAATAGCTATGTTAAAGCAACAACAAGTTTGATTTCATTTACTTTGGGTTATGATTTCTAATTGTTGAATAAACATATAATGGAAGAGGAGAGGATTTCGGTCTTCTCCTCTTTTTTTATGCCATTTATTAATGCCTACGGCATTTCATCAAAATCGTCACAAGTTATTTTTTAATGTAGACTAAGTTGTATCTTTGCAAAAAAATTGAAAGCATGGGAGATAGTGATTTATTCCTTCAGATGAAGGATGTCCGTCCTAGAATTTACGGAATGGAATTCAATTCCATTATCAATTGGGATATAAAACGAAGTGAGCAGTGGGCGGTTGTTGGTTTGAATGGTGCCGGTAAGACTTTTCTTGCCGATTTTATTTGTGGTCGTTATGCCGTTCGCGATGGTGAAATAAAATATGGCTTCTGGTCGGAGGAGAAGGCTCGCCTCTCTGGTAAGCATTATGCGACGGAACTGATCAAAAAGGTGAGTTTCGAGTCGGCTTATCTTTTGGCCGATTATAAGAATATGTATTATCAGCAACGTTTCCATGCCATGGAGAACGAGACGACGCCGACTGTCCGTGATTTGGTGGCTTCCATTCCTTTGGAAGAGGAGGAGAAAAAAGCACTTTCTCTTAAATTGAACTTGGAGCCGTTGCTTGACAAGCATATTATCATGCTCTCGTCTGGCGAACTTCGTCGTGTACTGATAGCTAATGTATTGATGCAGAAACCGGAACTGCTTATTTTTGACAATCCGTTCATCGGATTGGATAAGGAGATGATGGGCGAGTTGAATCTTTTTTTCTCCGAATTGGCAAAATTCCAACAAATGGTATTCCTTGTACCTGCGTTGAACGAGATACCGGAATGTGTGACCCATGTTCTGCCGGTAAGAGATTTGAAGTATGGTCCATCTATGACTAAATCCGAATTTTTGGCCTCCTCTAAAGATTGTCTTGTACCTCAGACCGAATATTCGGATGATATCATGTTGCCGGAGTCTGTAGTCGAATACAAACAGTATGATTCGGTTGTCCGTCTGGAAAATATAAATCTGTCATACAAGGACAGGGTGGTATTTGACCGTCTGAATTGGGATATAAAAAAGGGGGAAAAGTGGGCATTACTAGGCCCGAATGGGGCAGGAAAGTCTACCTTGTTGAGCCTGATGGTGGGTGACAATCCGAAGGCCTATTCCCAAAAAATCACCATCTTTGATAAACGTAGGGGTACCGGCGAAAGTATATGGGATATAAAACGTCCTATCGGCTATATCTCGTCGGAGATGCATCTGTTCTTTAACGAGAACCAGCCATGCAGTAGGATTGTAGGTTCCGGCTTTTTTGATACGATAGGTTTGTTCCGAAAGTGTAATGAAGAGCAGGAACGCCTTTGCAATGAGTGGATGGCGTTGCTGGGCATCTCTTATTTGGCGGACAAGTCGTTTTTGAAGATATCGGGAGGTGAGCAGCGTTTGGTCCTTTTTGCCCGTACAATGGTTAAAAATCCGGATTTGCTGATATTGGACGAACCTCTACATGGGCTTGACATTCCGCATAAGAAGCGTGCCCGCCAGGTGATAGAGAAGTTTTGCGAGCAGCCGGGAAAATCTCTTATTTATGTGACGCACAGAAGGGAAGAGATACCTTCGGCCGTCGATAAATTTTTTGAACTGAAGAAGTTGGGATGATAGCAATGCCATATAGAAAGGATGGGGGATGAGATGCTCATGGCATCTCATCCCCCATTTTCTTATCCGGGGTAAACATTCATCCCTTATTTTTCGGCAGGTTGGCAGAGTTCGGTAAGGACGCCTCCTGTTGCTTTTGGGTGGAGGAAGGCAATGCTTAGTCCGTCGGCTCCTTTCCTAGGCGTTTTGTCTATTAGTTGGATGCCTTTGGCTTCGGCCTCTTTCAAGCACTCGGCCACGTTGTCTACTGCGTAGGCTATATGGTGGATGCCTTCTCCTCGTTTCTCGATGAACTTAGCGATGGTGCTCTCTTCGCTGGTGGCCTCCAGTAGCTCTATTTTTGTTTGCCCTATTTTGAAGAATGCCGTCTTTACTTTCTGGTCGGGCACCTCTTCCACGGCATAGCATTCCATGCCGAGAACCTCTTCGTAGTAAGATTTTGAGGTATCGATGCTTTTTACTGCGATGCCGATGTGTTCAATGTGTGTCGTTTTCATATTTCTATCTGTTTATAGTTATTAGATACGTTGTTGTTGTTTGTGACGGTTCAATTCGGCTTGTTTCTCGATTTTAGATTGTTAAGTTTGTCACGTAAGATGGCCGCCGTTTCGTAATCCTCATTCTTAATGGCGATTTCTAGAGCTGTCTTTATTTCGGAAGGAGATTCTTCTCGTTTCGTATTCTCTTCTGTTCTGAAAGGGGCTACACCTGCGGCTTCCAATACTTTGTCATTGGTATAGATGGGGACGTTGAACCGTAACGCCATGGCGATGGCGTCAGAGGCCCTTGTGTCGAACCTATGCGTCTGTCCATTCTGTTCGCATTGCATCTCGGCGTAGAAAATGTCGTTTTTCACCTGATAGATATAAACCTCTTTCAGCTCAATGCCGAAACAGACCATCACGTTGTAGAACGAGTCGTGAGTGAACGGCCTTGGCGGTTGTATGTCTGTTGTTGCTATGATGATGGCTTGCGCCTCGTTGGTTCCGATGATGACGGGAAGTCTTAGTCCGCTCTCCTTTTCCAGAAGCAGAAGCAAGTATGACTCATGGTCGGAGTCTTGACGGCTGGTTCTATCCGTAGTGAGACCTAATATAGTGAGTTCCTTTTTTGTCATTTGGCAACTTAATCATCTATGGACAAACTTAGAAAAAATATCCGTAATAAACGAATAAAAAGATAGAAATGGATCTGTTTGCCTTGTTCGTAATAAAATATGGTTCAATGTATCTTGCATAGATATTCACATCAGTCTGCATTTGTTGGCAAAAGATGGAATGAAGAGAAGCAATTCCGACGGAATGAGCCTATTATCCATTCCGATGTTGTTTGTTTCTGATTTTGGACAGGATTTGCAAGATGGACATAATTTTTTCAGAACGCTATGTTTGTCCCATTTGTTCTTTATCTGACTGATTTTGTGACGTTCGGATGTAGTTCCGATGTTTTTTGTTTTGCTCAACCCGTAGGCAGATGCCATTATAATGACACCTGCTTAAATACGTCGATGATGGTCTCTTTGTCCAATTGGTCGAAATCTTCCCTTCTGGGTAGTACCAGAATGCCGGCTATGTCGATGGCTCCCGGACTTATCATCTTATAGTCCGTCCCTTCTGCGTAGAATTGAGTGGGGCGGTGCGTCTTTCTTGGAAAGATAAAAAGGTGCCACTTCTTTTCCTCGAACAGAGAGAATATGTTCATTTTTGGTTCGTCTTGCATGCCTTCTCTAAGCTGGTATTGGGTGTAGATTTGCAGGAAAAAAGATTTTGCCGACACCTTGTCCGTAGCTTCGATGTGTATGCACCTTCGACCGAAGTCCTGTATTTCTTCGGTTTTCCCGAATTTGCATTCGGACAATATCTTCGTATCCAGATTCTGCCATTCGTTTTCAAAAGGAAGTTGTCCTTTCTTGACGGCTTGGAAGTGGATGTGGTCAGGGGCGGAAGCCCCGCAATGGGGTCCGTTATAGAGCAGTACGTGTTGTTCCATTATATGGGAGAAGTCAAGCAAGTCTTCTATATAAGGCTTGATTTCCTGGTCGCTGTGTTGGTTGAGCGGTATGGTGAAGTGTTCTTCCAAGATGGGGAATGGATTGACCAATAGGGTGAACCTATCGTTGATGGCCACTCCCTTTTGTACCGCAGGTCTGTTTTCTTTGCAAAGGAAACATTTACGGTTGGCGATGGAGGCTTTGTCTAGTTTGGCGTTGGAGGAAACGGCTCTTGCCGGATTAAACTGGGTCTTGATTTGGTATTTTCCGAAATCGAAAGTCCGTAGTTCTATCTCTTTCAGTTGCTCTACTCTTTTTCTGAAATCAGGCCAGACGTTCAGTTGGCTGTCGTATAGTTCTTTTACTTGGGCTGTCGTAATCATGGGGTTGTGTTTGCTAGTTTTTTGCGTTCATTTTCTGTCGAGCCATGATTTCTATGGTCCGGATTTTGTCTTTATAGAGGTTGTTTTTGTTTACCTTTGGAATGTCGAGGGCTGCGTCTGAATTTCCCTCCCATCGGCGGCACATATAGAGCACGTCGTAGATGCGCCCAATCTGGTAGTGGCGTGATATGGCCAACCCGATGGCGTAGTCTTCTCCATAGCTGGTGTTGGGAAGACCAATCTCACGTAGTAATGGAGTGTAGAATGCTCTTGGTGCCCCCAATCCGTTTATTCGTAGTGCGTTGTTTCTTCCATTTTCGGGTGTCCACTCTTTATGGTCGATGAGACCAGGTGGTATCATCCGCATTTGGAAGTCGGTAATCATGTAAGATCCGATAACCATGGCGCATCGTTGTTCGTAGAATGCCTTTACGACGGATGTTATCGTGTTGGCGTCTTTGTACACGTCGTCACTGTCGAGCTGAATGGCAAACTTTCCGCACAAAGGATGGTGTATGCCTTCGTTCCAACAGCCGCCAATCCCTAAATCGGAGCGTTTGGGAATGAGGTGTATGATTTTGTCGTCCTTTCTTGCCCATTCGTCAATCGTCTCGCTGGTGCCGTCTGTAGAATGGTTGTCGATGATGATGAGATTAAAGCGGAAGTCTGTTTCCTGTTTCAGAACGGAACTGATGGCGTCGCCGATAGTTTTGTTCCTGTTTTTTACGGGAATGATGACCGATGCTTCGTATTTGAAGTCATGCTCGTTGAACGATATGTTCTTGAATTTTGGAGCGAGATAGGCACCTATCTTCTTCAGATGTTCAGTGCAGATGTTCTCTTTCTCCAATTGTACCTCTCTGTTTCTAGGGTCGACGTAGTCGAACTGTTTCTCGCCTGAGGTGCGGTTGTCGTTCTCTATGTCGGTATATAGGAACTCATTGATGTGGACAATCGGATGTTTCCGGGAAATTTGCAATCTTAAGTCGTAAAGTCCTGCAAATCGGAATTCGGTTCTGTTGTCCAGAGCCTCCCTAACTGCAGCTGTGTTTATAACGAGCAGCGAACCGAAGTTGAAGTCGTCTCTGACGCTGCCCAGCTGGTAGTCTATGAGAGGCGATGCTTCCGTCTTCCCCTCCTTTTGAAGGTAATGGTCGGCATAAACAATTCCAGCCGAGCAGTCGTTGCCCACTGATAAAAGTCTGTGCAGCGCCTTTTGTCCGAGATGGAGTTCCGTGCTTTTCGTATAAAGCAACATGTATTCGGAATGCGTGGCATCTGCGATGGTACGCAGCGTGTTGCTGCTTTCTATGTTGTCAATCTTTAGTGTCTTGCACGATTCGAAGGTTGCGTTTGCCGTCTCTTCTTTTACAAGAAGGTAGATGTTGTTGGTTTCTGGTTGCTCTCTGAGCGTTGCCACTACCTTTCCCGTTGTTTCGTCAGATAGGTATGGAATAAAACAATCTATTCTCATTTGCTGTCCAATGTCTTTAGTTACCATCTGTTACTGAAAAAGTTCAGAATCTCCTTCATCAGAGCTGTTCTGGCTTCGTCCGTGATGATTGTCTCAAATGGTATGGTTGATATTAGTGTTCTGTATTTCCCTTTATAGGCGATGGTGGCGGCTAGGTTGTTGGAGAATGTGAATATCTCCGACGAACCGTTGACGGCTTCCAATGCGTCTGGCGATTCTACTGCATATCTGTCCGTGTTGAGTGTCGTGTAGTAGGTATAATTATTCTGAAACTCTTTCTGAATGCAGAAGAAGTTGGACAGTATGCCGTCAGTTCCTGCTTTTGTTTGCGCCAGCCTATATTTTAGGGTTTCTTCTGCAAATGCTATCTCGTCGTTGTCGCATATAGAGTCCCGGTTCCAGATGTCAGATGCGATGTAGGCTCCGCTGAGAAACAGATTGCCTCCATTTTCCAAGTAGAGGGAAATCGCTTTTCTTGTAGGCTCGTCAAATATATGGAATTTCTTTTCCTTACCGATGGTACACTCTTTCTCTTCTCCGAGGATGAAATCCATGCAGAAGTAATCTTTGGTGTAGACCATGTTTTCGGAAAGGGCCTTCTTGCTGGTGGAGATGAAGGAATAGCCGGCAGCTTTGATCGCTTGTCCGTGAACGAAAGGAAAGTTAAACGTATTTCCAGCTATTTTTGTGGTTTCGAAATTGTTGTCGCACGCTCCGAATCCGGCATTTGTGTTTGTCTTGTATTTGCTGTGTCTGTTAAAAATGTATTGCGGACCTGTATAGCTGATGTCTTCCAAATAAGGCACTCCTTGGTCCTCTTTGTCGAGAAATCCTCCATATTCGTCATTCTCGAAATATTCTGGAGCGGAGGTCCTGTTGAATCCGTTGACTATCAAAATCGTTTTTTTATTGTTTGGCATGTTGCATACGGATAAAACTTCGGAAGGGAAACTCTCGCCGCCCTCATTGACTGCCGTTACTTTGAAACTATATATCTTGCCCTCATTGATGGGGAGGGTGATATGTTCCTCTTCTGTGATGGTTCCGTTGTCAAACCCGCCTCCGTCAATGGCTGTATAGACCACATATTTGTCTGCTCTGGCGGTTGTCTCCGTCGAGTCGGTCTGTTCCTTCCAACTTAGATATACTTCGTGGCGTTTCTTATTATAAAATTCGGAAGAGAAGTGGGTCACCGGTAACGGTTGAACCACATAGTCGGTTCCATACTGGGACGAGATGTATCTTAATATTCCTTTGTATATGGAACGGCTCACTACGAATCTAAAATTGGGGTCGAGACCATATTTCATGTCTTCGAAGTTTTGATGGGAGAGAAGTTCCAATAAAAATGTGGGGACTTCCGGTACTCTGGCTTCGTAGTAGGATTGGTCCGTCATTTTTCGTCTGTTCCAATTGTCTCTGAAGTGCAGGCGTATGTCTTTGGTTATCTCTGTCATAATCAGGTCGGTGAGATCTCTGGATGTGAGCCTTTTCTGGCCGTTCATGTATATCCCGTTGTTGCTGCCTGTCATGTATATGCCGAGTGTTCCGATTATGGTGTCTCTTTTTATTATGCCGGCGTCGGTATGAAATCCCATGGCCATGTCTATCGGAATGTTTTTGCCTTGTTTCTCAGGTGCTTTCACCGAACCTCCGATAAGGTCGTTCACCCATTCGCCACGGCACATATAATCGTCTTTGTAGTCGCTCTTCCCTTTGTTTCTGTTGTATATGCTGTCGTTGTAGCCGGCCCATTGCAGCCAATATCTGGCACCTTCTAGGTATCTTGGTCTTCCGCTGGCTTGGGGTTCCACGACCTCCTTGCTTTTTGGAGAGATGATTTTTGTCCTGGCTATGTTACCTATGCCACCGCCGAAACGGACGGCATCTGCGGTCACGATGTTGCCATTCTCATGGCTCATGTTTGTTAGTCTTACTTTGCCATTTAGGTTGTTGCCTTTGTTGAAGTTGAATGTACCCAAATAGATCCAAGTGCCGCCACCCATGGTCTGGTTTACGGATATCTCTGTCTTTCCTCCTGTGTGGAATATCGTATAATGGGCGTCTTCCGTACTTTTAGGTAATGTCTTGTAGGATATATAGACGGCATAATCTCCTTTTTCCGGAATCTCCGGAATCCATTCTATCATGGCACCTCCGCCTTTTCTACTGACACACTGGCGGTATGTTCCCATCTCAAAAGGGTTTTCTCCGTCCACATAGTAGCTTTTCTTGTCTGCGAATCCGGTGGTGTCGCCATTGCTCCATTTGTATTTTGTTCCGTTCGTCTCCACATAGAGGTTGTCGGCGCTGATGGTGTCGTTGTCTACAATGACTTCGTTTGTCTGGGTGTCTCTCTCTCTTGGCGTGAACACGTAGGCACCCGCGTTTTCTAGCATCGGAATCAGAAACGGCAGCGTATAGCTCATTGTGTAAGTGTCTTCCGTGATGCCGAAGAGGTAGGGGCGTTGCCATTGCCATACGTTCAGGGACGGGTCGAAATACCAACCGTGGCTGGGCCATATCGCCAGATGTTTGTTCTCCAATCCTTTGGTTATTTCGTAAGGCTTGTCTTTGTTTGTGATGATTGGTTCTACGTCGGGCAACTCCTTCGGATTCCGTTGTTTGTCTATCCTTCTCCTGCTTCTGTAGTAATTTGGAACTAAGTCTTCAATCGGATATTTGGATGCCTTTATAGTCAGTCTGTAAGTGTTTAACGGCTCCGGAAGTGCAGTCTGTATGCTGTCGTATAGGGCTTTCACTATGCCCTCTCGAAAGGGGATGCCTTCTGTTATCTTGTTTAGTGTGATGCATACCTCTTCATTGTCCAAATCAATGTTGAATTTCTCTATCTTTATGATATTGTATCTCAGTAGCGGATGCTCCTTCTTTAGATTTTGTATTGTAGGGTCCAGTATCTTGTTGAGGTCTATTTTCTGGGCATATAGTTGGTGGGCAGGAAGAAGGGCGAATATGAATATGAAAAAAAGGACCCTTGCCGCTACCTTTTTATGTATATTGTTTGGCACTAAAATATTGTTCATTTGTAGATATTGAAAAGTCGCTATAAATCACTTCAAAATTAACATTTTACTTCCATTCCTAAAAGCGAAATATATTTAAAAGTAATGGCGGTAGGTGAATTTTTGCAATGCTTCTATCTGCAATTGATAACTCTTTGTCCTAACTATAATTAGAGGAAAGGAATATGGATTTTATTTATTTGATCATTATGTCGTTATATGTTGATAAGTAATCGGTAAAAAACAACTTATGGCGATTTTGACAAAATGCCATAGGCATTATCTCTTTGTAGAGGGGGAAATAGGCATCGGCAACCGCATTCCGGAGGAATGCACCATACACGACAATTATTTCCGTCCTCCTGCCGGTCGGGGCATGGTAAAGTTCAGTATGTGTTGTATGGATAATTTCGATGGACATTGCATCGTCGGCAAAATATCCCACAGAAATAATCTCTATATGAAGCAAAAAAGGATGAAAAATAAGACTATGTTCTATCGGAAAGAGCCCATGTCTTCTCTATCTGATGAAGTAGATTTTCAGACAGAATTTACAAGATGAATAGGATGATTTCAAAAACGGCTCATTGTCGAGAGGCGAGCATTCGCTTTTGGTCTTCTTAGGCGATGCGAGTGCCGTGTGTGAAGAGTTTGACCTAGGTACGAGGGAATAAGAGATGTTTTATCGGAGGGACGTGCCGTCTTTTCCTACAAAGGAAAGGGACAATACCGCAGATATTTTATCAAAATCGGCACAAGTTATTTTTTTTACGGTCACTTGTTATTTTGGTGTCTTAGAAATCGCTCTTCTTTTCTATCTTTATTATTTTCCCGGTTTTTGGATGTTGAAATTCGAGATATTCGGCATGTAGATATAGTCTGTCTGCTTTTTTCCCATAAAGTTCGTCACCAAGAATGGGACAGTTTAGTCCGCTTGGGTGGGAGGTGTGAACTCTCAGTTGGTGGGTTCTTCCTGTTTGGGGAAGGAATAGTATGCGTGTGGTGTCTTTCATCCTTTCCAAAACTTGATATTCGGTAACGGCAGCCTTTCCGTATTCTAGGTTCACCATCTGTCTTGGTCTGTCGTTTATGTCGGCACATAATGGCAGGCAGATGGTTCCATTGTTACTCTTGACGGAGCCATCCAGAATGGCGATGTAGCGTTTCTTTATTTTCCTGTTCTTGAAAAGTGATTGTAGTATCTTGTGTATCTCTTTGCTTTTGGCTATGAGGAGCAGTCCGGAGGTGGCCATGTCCAGCCGGTGTACGATGAGAGGTCCTGTTGCTTCCGGAAATTGCTTCTTCATTCTGTCATAGACGGAGTCGATGTCCAACTTGCCTGGTACGGACAGCATTCCGGCCGGTTTGTCGACGGCGAGCAGCCATTCGTCTTCATACACGATTTCTATCTCCGTATCTTTGTGGTGGTCTACGGCCAACGGATTTTCGTCTACGGGAAGTCCGACGAGCATATGGTTAAGTATTGGTTCGCATTTGCTTTTGCAAGCAGGGTAGAACTGCCCGTGGCGGCGTATCTCCGCCTTCGGCGAACTGCCCCACCAGAACTCTGCCATGGCAATGGGTCGCAACTTGTGTTGGTAGGCATATTGCAGCATTTTTGGTGCGGCACACTCTCCGGCTCCGGCCGGCGGCGTGTGTTGTGGCGTCGTTTCGAAGAGGGAACATAGACCTACAGTTTCTCCTTTTGCGTTCAGCATCCGGAACTGGTCAAATAGTCTCTGTTGCAGTGCGGCGGAGCGTTTTTTCCTCTCTCTCTTCAATCTCTCCATCTCCTTTTCGAAGAGGCATATCTTCTCTTCTATGTCGTTGATTAGGGTGGCCCATCGCTTCTCCTGTCTTTTGAGCTCCGCCTTTTGGAATTGGCTTTCTTTGACCATCCTTGCAATCTCTTCTTCGCTGGGATTTTCGGCCCTTCTTTTTTCTCTTTCCTCTTTTGCCGTCTTGAGTCTCTCTTTGCCTAGTGTAAGCTCTTTTTTGTATGCGGTCTCTGCTGTTGTCCGTTCTTTCAGAAGAAAAAGATATTCCTCGTCGTTCTGTATGCCTATGATTTGATGGTTGATGTTGGAGATGTTGGACTCCTCTTCCTTGAAAAATCCATCAGGTTGCAGTAAGTCATAGACCGGCGGCACGAAGAATGCGTGATGGTTGCTTCCCTCCAAATTGCCGGAGAATGCGCAGACATAGCCTATCTGGTTGTCTGTTGTAGAGACAATAAGTACACCAAACATTTTTCCTCGTTCCAGCTCCTCTTTCCACTGATTTTGTCCTGCTATGTATTCTTGAACCTCTTGCGCAGCTAATAGGCAGAGTGGGTGTGGAGTGTAATGGAAGGGATAGGTGAACCGCTCTGGAAGGGAAATGCCAGAAATGTCATGCCTAAAAGCATGGAAATGTTGGAGCGACGGCTGCATGTCAATTGTTTTTTGATGGCAAATGTAGGTAATATTTTTCAGAAAGTCCAGCTGGCCATCTGTGTGAATTTTTGTTTCGTGCTGCTTGGCAAAGCTCTGTCGTTGTTAAAAAAATCGCACATTTGATTGGAAATGGAAGAATGGAATCGAATAAAAATTATCTTTGCGGAGGCAATATTGTCCGATAGATGAAAAGTGTCTGGTTGGACTTGCGTAATCTATTTATGAATTTCAACTAAAAGAGATATGAGAATAATTCCATCGTCAGAACTGATAATAAATGCGGATGGCTCTATATTCCATCTGCATCTGAAACCGGAGCAGCTGGCCGATACTATTGTATTGGTGGGCGACCCGACAAGGGTGGATATGGTGGCCGGATTTTTTGATGAAGGCTCTTTGGAGTGCGATGTGCAAAACAGGGAGTTCCATACCATGACGGGGCGATACAAGGGCAAACGTGTTTCTTGCGTTTCGCATGGAATAGGTACGGATAATATTGATATTGTGCTCACAGAGTTGGATGCACTGAAGAATGTGGATTTTGATAGACGTACGGAGAAGGAATCGTTTACTCAACTGACGCTTGTCCGTGTCGGGACATCGGGAGGCCTTCAGCCTTTCTGCCCCGTAGGCTCGTATGTGGTGGCTAGCCGCTCTATCGGGTTTGATGGCTTGTTGGGGTATTATAATGTGGGCGAGGGTGTGCTGGATATGGATTTTGAGGAGGCCTTCTGTCGGCATACGCAGTGGATGTCCCGTCTGGCCCGTCCTTATGTAGTCAGTGCGGACAAGGAGTTGGTGGCCAAAATTGGGGTCGGCATGGTGATGGGAGTAACCATCTCCGCTCCCGGATTTTATGGGCCACAAGGACGTTATGTCCGCATTCCGTTGGCCGATCCGGAACTGAACGCTAAAATCATGTCGTTCGACTATCATGGTGAAAAAATAACTAATTTCGAGATGGAGAGTTCTGCTCTTGCCGGTCTGTCCAAACTGTTGGGACATAAGGCGATGACCGTCTGCTGTATCATAGCCGGACGGGTAGACAAGAGCATGAATACCGAGTATAAAGGCTCGATGGAGGGCTTGGTAGCTACGGTATTGGAAAGACTTTAGAAGATTTTCGAATTTTATTGTTCGGTTATTAGGAGATGCTTTCCCCGAAAAAGGAATCTCTGATTACAAATTTGGTGGCGCGGTTATGTGGATGGAAGAAAAGGTTAAGAGTTTTATTGCGGAGCAGAATTTGTTCGGCAAGTCCGATAAGATTATCGTTGGTATAAGTGGGGGTGCGGATTCCGTAGCCCTTTTGTCTGTTTTGCACGGATTGGGATACGACTGCGTGGCGGTCCATTGTAATTTTCATCTCCGCGGTGCCGAATCTGATAGGGACGAGGCATTTGTGACGGAGTTTGTGGAACGGCTCGGCATGTCCTTATATAAGGTCGATTTTGAAACGGAGAAGTATGCTACGGAGAAAAAGATGTCTATCGAGATGGCGGCTAGGGAGCTGCGTTATGCTTGGTTTGCGGAGATGAAAGAGAAAGAACGGGCCGCTTGTGTGGCTATTGCCCATCACTCCGACGATGTGGTGGAGACGTTTCTGATCAATCTGACAAGAGGTACTGGTATTCATGGACTTACGGGCATAAAACCGAAGAATGGCGATATAGTACGTCCGTTGCTTTGCGTTTCGCGGGCAGAGGTGCTTTCCTATTTGGAGCGGAAAGGCTTGTCCCATGTTGAAGATTCTACGAATAAGGACACTATATATGTACGCAATAAATTTAGGAATGTGATTATTCCGCTTTTTGAGACTATCAATCCGGGTTTTCGGGACTCTCTTCTCCGTACGATGGAGAACCTTCAGCTAGCCGAACGTTTTATTTCTGACGGTATGCAGGAGAGGCAGTCGGAAATCATAGCGCGTGAGGGCGATGTTTGGCGTATATCCATAGATAGACTGCATAAATATGGCAATGAGAAGTTCCTTCTTTTCGAGATGTTGCAACCCTTTGGGTTTGTCTCTGCGGTGGTAGACAATATCTATGACGGTTTGGATGGAAGGTCAGGAAGTCAATATTACTCAGATAGATATAGGGTGCAGAAGGATAGGAGAGAACTTATCCTTTCTAGGAAGACGGAGGATGCCGATGTCGTATATACGGTGGCGGAGGATGCCACTTCCGTGGAAGTGCCGGTAAGGTTGAGCCTGGAGGTGAAGTCTGCGGCTGACGTTGTCCTCCAAAAAGATAAGAACAACTGTTACGTGGACGTTTCCCGTCTGCAATTTCCGTTGACAATAAGGCGTTGGCGGGATGGCGACTCCTTCCTTCCATTCGGAATGAAGGGAAGAAAGAAGTTGAGCGATTTCTTTGTAGACAACCATTTCTCTCTTTACCGGAAAGAACATACTTGGCTTTTGCTCTCGGGAGAGGAAATCGTATGGATTATTGGTGAACGATGCGACAATAGATACAGGATGGAGTTGGATACGGAAAAGGTTTTGGAAATCCATTATTTTGGCGACCGTTAAACTTAACTTCTTGAAAGACAAGATGTCTTTTGCAGAATGAAAAAAAACGTAGGTCCGTTAGAAGAAAAGGAATTTATATAATCAAAAGGTCTTGAACTTGACCCTTTTATTTTTTCGTCATTACTAGATAAAAAAAACGGAAAAAATTTCTTCATAATAAAAAATCACTATATATTTGCATTGTTTTATTACCCTATAGGGCTACTTATTATCATATCTTGTGTAGTCAGGTCAATAATCATTAATTTTATTAGGAAAGCGTGATAACATAGTTATAATGTTGTGCTTTTTTAATTCGTATATTTCGAAAAAAACAATCAATCCTTTAAAGATTTTATGTACAATATTCTTCAGTTACAAGAAAAAACGCTTGTCGATTTAAAGGCCATGGCAAGGCAGATGGGTATCAAAAGGGTAGATTCCTATCGAAAGGAAGAGCTGATTTATAAAATTTTGGATGAACAAGCTTTACAAGCCGCCTCTTCGAAAGAGGTGAAACCTATTGATGAAAGTTCGGAAGCCGTAGACGCTTCAAATGTAGATGAAAACCAAGATGCATCGAAGAAAGAACCTGAAGCAAAATCGGATAATGAAATTCAAAATGAAGCTCCTAACCAGGAAACCTATCCTCAGAGAGGATATCGTAATCAGCAGTTTCAGAATCAGAGATACAATAATTCCCAAAGGAACAATAACAACTATGGCAGAAATGTAGGAAGAGGAGGACTGGAAACAATGTCTTCCGGAAATCCTGCGGCAGCCATTGCCCGTATGATATTGAATAAAAAGAAGGGTATCGTCCCTCCTACGGAACCGGAAACATACAAAGCTCCAGTCAATGAGGAGACGCAGAGTAATCGTCCGTCAGATAATAATATGAACGACAATGCTTCTGACGAACGTTCCCCATACGTGATGCAGCAGATTAACATGTACAACAACATGTCTCAACAGCCTGCTCCGCAGCAGACACAACAACCGCAGCCTCAGACACAACAACCTGTCCAACCACAGCAATACCAATCGCAGCAATATCAATCGCAGAGTCAGAAACCCAAAGTCTATGATTTTGACGAGTTGATTACGGGAGAGGGCGTGTTGGAAATAATGCCGGACGGCTTCGGATTCCTTCGTTCTTCCGATTACAATTATCTGAACTCTCCGGATGATATATATGTTTCTCAGTCTCAGATAAAACTTTTTGGACTGAAGACCGGTGATGTCATATCAGGTGCCATCCGTCCGCCAAAAGAGGGGGAGAAATATTTTCCTCTTATCCGTGTGGATAGGATCAATGCCCGCACTCCTGAGTATGTGCGCGACCGTGTCCCTTTTGACCATCTGACTCCGCTTTTCCCAAATGAAAAGTTCAATCTTACGGGAGGCCGTACATCCAACGCTTCTGTCCGCACGGTAGATCTGTTCTGCCCAATCGGAAAAGGCCAGCGTGGATTAATCGTTGCCCAGCCTAAGACGGGAAAGACGGTTTTGTTGAAGGATATAGCCAACGCTATCGCAGAAAACCATCCGGAGGTCTATATGATCATATTGCTGATAGATGAACGTCCGGAGGAGGTTACCGATATGGCGCGTAGTGTAAAGGCGGAGGTTATCGCTTCCACTTTCGACGAGCCTGCAGACCGCCACGTGAAGATTGCTAGTATCGTTTTGGAAAAGGCAAAACGTATGGTAGAGTGTGGCCACGACGTGGTTATCCTGTTGGATTCCATTACTCGTCTGGCTCGTGCCTACAATACTGTCTCTCCGGCCTCCGGAAAGGTGCTTTCTGGTGGTGTAGATGCCAATGCGCTGCATAAGCCAAAGCGTTTCTTCGGTGCTGCCCGTAACATAGAGAATGGTGGTAGCCTTACCATCATAGCTACGGCTCTTACCGATACGGGTTCTAAGATGGACGATGTGATTTTTGAGGAGTTCAAAGGCACAGGTAATATGGAGTTGCAGCTTGATCGTAAGTTGTCCAACAAACGTATCTATCCAGCTGTCGATATCATGGCTTCCAGTACGCGCCGCGATGATCTGTTACAGAAGGAGGATACTATCCGCCGTATGTGGATACTTCGCCGTTACTTGTCGGATATGACATCTATTGAGGCGATGGAGTTCTTGAAAGACAGAATGGAGAAGACCCGTAACAACGAGGAGTTTCTTGCTTCCATGAATAGTGACTAAACAAGTCTGGGTAAAATAGAAAAAACAGAAAGGCAGATGGATTTGATTCCTTCTGCCTTTTTTGATTTGAGTTTTGACGGCATTTAGTGATCGTCAAAATAACTGGTGACGATTCTGATGCCTTTGCGGAGAGGTATGAGCATAGAATGGGAAAACTCTATTCTTATTCCCTTTGTTCTTTCGTAGGAGCGTTTTCTTTTATGTATTGGCTAGGAGTCATGTCAAATTCCTTTTGGAAGCATTTGCTGAAATAGAGAGGATCCGAGAATCCGGACTCAAAGGCTGCGTCAGACACCTTCCATTCGCCTGTTTTTAATAGACTCGCCGCCTTCTTCAGCTTTATTTCCTTTATCAAGTCTATCGGACTCTGACCGGTTAGTGCTTTGAATTTTCTATATAGCTGCACCCTGCTCACACCTATTTCTTTGGATATGAACTCTACCGACAACTGAGGGTCGGATATGTTCTTTTCGATAAGAGCGACGACCGTTTCCAGAAATTTATCGCCCGGTGCGGCCGGTGTTGTCACATCATGTCCGCAAATCAACTGCCGCTTTATATAGTCTTTATATAGGGCTCTGTTGTTAAGTAACGACTTGACTCTTTCTTGCAAGATTTGTTTTATGAACGGCTTGGTGATGTAGTCGTCGGCTCCATTCTGCAGCCCGTTAATCTGCTGTTGAGGTAGATTTCTTGCGGTCAGTAGTATGAACGGAATATGGTTGGTCAGTGAGTCCGTTTTTGTCATCCGGCATAGCTCCTCACCATCCATTTCTGGCATGGTCACATCGCTGATGATGATGTCTGGAACCAGCTCTTTGCACTTTTGCCAACCTATTTTCCCGTTTTCGGCTATCTTCACGTCAAAATTAGGAGAGAATATGTCGCTGATGTATTGTGCAATGTCCGCATTGTCTTCAACTACCAGTAATATAGGCATTTCCTGTAAATCTGAGCCTTTTGTGGATTTTGCGAATATCTGTTTATTGTGCTTTGGTATATCTTCTTCGCTGCTCGTTTCCGTTATTTTGATATGGTCGCCTGCGATAAGGGAGCATGAGAATGTGGAGCCATTGCCGGGTTTGCTCTCTATGGTTAGTATACCGTTGTTTTTTTCTATGAACTTTTTACAGATGATCAGTCCAAGACCAGTTCCCTTCTCATTGTTAGTTCCTAGTCGGCTTTGGCCTCTCCTTATGGAGAACAGATTGTCCAATTGTTCTTTTGTCATACCTATGCCATTATCTTTGATGGATAGCAATATCCGGTTGTCAACTTCTCTGGTCGATATGTTTATCGTGCCGTTCTCGTTGGTATATTTAATGGCATTGGAGAGCAGATTTCTGACCACGGTACTTATCATGAGCGGATCGACATGATGGGCTGTCCTTGTAGTCTGGAGGTCTGTCTCTATGGTGATGTTTTTCTTAAATGCCATTTCGTTCTCAAGCGAAACGGCTTCTGATATGATACGGTTCACGTCCGTATCTTGCCAGTCGAAGTGGATGCTACAAGACTGTGACATGGCCCAGTTCAGCAGTTGTTCGAGCAAAGCATGGATGTTTTTGGACGATTCGAAGATTCTTCCTATATAGTCTTTTTTCTTATCCTCCTTCAGAGAATCAAAACGCTCTATCATCAACTCGGCAACACCCATCAGTACGTTGATAGGGTTGCGGAGGTCATGGGCTATGATGGAAAATAATTTGTCTTTGGTGTCGTTCAATTCCCTTAATTCCTTATTTTTTCCTGTCAATTCGGATGTCCGAGAGTCGACGATAGCTTCCAGTTTCTTATTTCTTTTAATGATAATCCGCAATATGTCCCACTGAAAATTTGCATAAACCCGGCATAAACGCTAACTTTGAGCATATATAAAATCGGCATTGAAATGAAATTGTTGGAGTTCACACAAAAATATCCGGACGAGGAGTCTTGCATCGCAAAATTGAGGGAGTTAAGGGAGAGAGATGTCCACGTCTGTCCCAAATGCGGGCACAAGGAATGGTACTGGAAGGGAGACAAGCTCTGCTACGAATGCAAGAAGTGCCATCATAGGGAAAGCATCCGAAAGGGCACGGTAATGGAAAACTCGAAGCTTCCGTTCCGATACTGGTTCGTGACCATGCACCTGCTGACTGCCACCAAGAACACGTTCTCCGCACTCGAACTCCAGCGGCAGTTGGGGCACAAGCGCTACCAACCCGTATGGGAGATGCTCCACAAGCTGCGCAGCGTCATGGGCAAAAGGGACGGGAAATACACGTTGAAGGGCAATGTCGAGATAGACGAAGGCTTCTTTTCCACGGAGGTGAAGGAAGAAGAGAAGGACGACGCCCCAAAACGGGGAGCCGGCAGCCAATCCAAGACGAAGGTGCTTGTGATGGCGGAAAGCGAGTCCGTCGAAAATCCGAAACCAGGCAAGAAGGAGAAGAAGGTCAACCACATCAAGATGGTCGTCATCCCGGATGCGAAGGCGGACACGATAGATGGCGTGGTGAAGGTGAAGGTCGACAAGGATTCGTCCGTGGTGGGCGACGGCACGAAATCGCACGTTCATTTCCCGGACATCTTCAAGGAGTATTCCGGACGTAAGATTAATGCCGAGGACATAGGCAAGGTTCTTCCATGGGTCCACATAGCGATATCCAACGCCAAGACGCGGCTTGCGGGCATATACCATGGCATCAAGCCGGAATACCTTCAGGAGTATCTGAACGAGTTCTGCTACAAGTTCAACCGACGGTACTTCGGGGAACGGCAATTTGACCGTCTACTGTCTGCCTCTGTCGGTTACGTCACTGATTTTAAGCATCGAGTATACAACAAAAGATTGGGATTTGCTTAGTCCGTATTGCGGATTATCATAAAAATTTTTCTATCATTGGAGAAACTTATGAAGAAATCATTGCGCATGAGTTAGGGCATTGGTTGAAATTTCCTCATACTTTTGAAAGTAAAGAAGGGATACCAGAAATAAATCCAACAAAGGGAGGCACAAAAAATAGGGGTGATAATTTTATGGATTATAATTTACGAAGGAGCAGATGGTTTAAAATACAATTAATTAATCAAGAAAAACAAAAGAAATGAAAAAAAGAATCATACAATTTATTGTGCTATTTGTAATAATAAGTAACATACAGGCACAAAGACTCGATATCACGATTGATTCGTTGCGGTTTCGTTTTCAAAACGAAAAACCTTATGATGTATATGATTATTATAGAAAAGGAACGTCTGAATTTTCGAAGGACAACTACAAGTCTCTTTATTATGATACGGAGATGAAGAATTATTTGCTGAAATGGCTTAATCAAGATCAGATTATTGATTATGAAAGAGATAGACATAAAAAATATTTGAATGGTTTCGATGAAGAATCCAAAACATCTTTTATAGAAAGTTATATAAGCAGAGTGTTTAAATTAAATCCTGATTCGATTAAAGCTGATACAAATTTATGGAAATTATATGCCGATAGTGCTATCTCATCCCACGCAGAGAAGCAAAAGATGCGACTTCTACAAAAAAAAGAGGAAAGCAAAAGGGATGTTCTTCCTGATTACTTGGTAATGAATTGTCATGCCAAAATAGCATACCCAGAAGCCTATAAAATAATAAAAGATTGGTGGTATCAATATGATAAACCAACAGCAACGGATTACGGATATTTTGATGATTTATTTATATCTTTATTGTTAATGAATGATCCGGAAGCTCAGTCTGAGTTTGATAAAATAGTAAAAAGATATGTACAAACAAATGGAACTGCTTATAAGGAAGACTATGGGCTTGGGTTTATTAGGAGTCTTCGAGCAGTTAAAAACGCATATGGGCTCAGAAAAATGATAGAGTTATTGCCCGTTCGAGTAGAAGTTATAGGTCTATCCAGTATGGAAGGTACATCTTATGATCCTTTAGACTATCGCATGTATGGTTTGTTAAATTATGTGTTTATGTCTCATGGTATTAATACATTAGGCTTGTTTGATGACCTTGACACTATGCGAAAGAATAGTGAAGAAATAGTTAGATTAGCCAATCAGTTAATCAAAGAATTGGAAGAAGACGAAAAATATTGGATGGAAAATATGCCATTTGATTATGTGCCGGATATAAAGTGATGCTTTTTTCTGCTGCCGCGCGATTGCATCGCGTGGCACCGAGGCATCGCGTGGTAGAGTGAATAAAAAAAGAAAATCCACAAGAAAGTCGAAAGGAATTTCTTCTTGATCAATTTTTGAAAGCTGGCAGTCAAAGTTCGAATGTAAAAACATATCAATTTTGGCGGCATGATAACAAGCCAATAGAATTATGGAGCAATAAAGTGATTGATGAAAAGTTGAATTATGTTCACAATAATCCGGTAGAAGAAGGTATTGTTTTTCGTGCAGAAGATTATTTGTATAGTAGTGCTACAGATTATGCGGGAGAAAAAGGTTTATTGAATAATGTGATTGTGATCGAATGATACCACGCGATGCAATCGCGCGGTAGCGAGGGAAAAACTCATCACTTGGCTGGATGCCAACACCCTGAAAAGGTGGGCGGATGTCTGCGAAAGGCTGAACCTTGGAGAAGGAAAAGCAGACGCTTTCCTTGCTAAGCTGAATCAACTTTCCGACAAGGGTAATGCCTTGTATGACGATTTCGCCAAAGCTTCCGACGACCTACTCCGCAACCTTATCGACAAGCCGGAGCTGGTGGATGCGTGGAAGCGGCTTTCGGATTGTAGCGCAAGTGAAGCAGTAAGAAGAAATCCAGGAGTATTAGAGGCGTTAAATGCACCTAAAGGTTCTCGACCTAATCCCCGTACCTATTTGGGCGAGGACTATGTCAATAATCATTTGAAAGAATTCAGGGATGAGGGAAAGTGCTCAAGAATTGTAGCAAAATCAGATTATGAAACCTGGGGAGTTGGTAAGCCGGATGTTGGCAAAACAGAGTTTGTTTCTAAATCAAGCGACGTGGATATTTTACTGAAAAGATGTGGCAACAACAAGGCTTGCCTTTCTGAAGTATTAGGTATTCAAGAATATGTGTTGTCTGGTGGTTTGGTACGAATAGATTTCGATTTGAAGAAGAGTGCTAATGCATTGGAGTTTCCTTCCGGCAATGAATTTGGAGTCAATGACCAGTGGCTTCCTGGTGGTAAACTTCCTACGGGGCAGAAAGAAGCCATAATTAAAACAGAGGGAATGAACATAAATGTGGATTATAGTGTAAATGACATAAAATTCTAAATATGGATGCAAATTTGGTGTTTATGAAAAGATGGAACTATAAAGTTCTGCAGATAGTAAACGAAAACAAATACATAATTAGTGTTTGTTTTTGTGAACAGATAATAGACTATAGTTTACATTATTGGCTTAAAGAAGAAGAAGTCAAACTAGGATTTAGAAATTTATCAGGTTTGGCAGAAAGCATACGGCAGGACAGAGAAAAATACAAGGATCGCTTGGTCTCGCAACCTACTAATTTATTGCCATTCAATAGGGATGAGGTTGAATCTGAGGATTTTTAAAGGGTTGGTAGAACATAATATTACTTTAAAATGACAAAAGAGGAAGAATACATTCAGATGTTAAAGAATTTGGGAGTCCTTTTTCATGAACTCAGCGATGCAGTGGAGTATGTTATCGCTAATATTGAATAAATGAGAAAAAAGACCCCCCTGCTGCTGCGCGATTGCATCGCGTGGCAGAGTGAATAAAAAAAGAAAATACTATGAGTAGAAATTATAAATTTCACAATCCGGAAGGGATATATTTAATGATAATCCGCAATACGGACTAAGCAAATCCCAATCTTTTGTTGTATACTCGATGCTTAAAATCAGTGACGTAACCGACAGAGGCAGACAGTAGACGGTCAAATTGCCGTTCCCCGAAGTACCGTCGGTTGAACTTGTAGCAGAACTCGTTCAGATACTCCTGAAGGTATTCCGGCTTGATGCCATGGTATATGCCCGCAAGCCGCGTCTTGGCGTTGGATATCGCTATGTGGACCCATGGAAGAACCTTGCCTATGTCCTCGGCATTAATCTTACGTCCGGAATACTCCTTGAAGATGTCCGGGAAATGAACGTGCGATTTCGTGCCGTCGCCCACCACGGACGAATCCTTGTCGACCTTCACCTTCACCACGCCATCTATCGTGTCCGCCTTCGCATCCGGGATGACGACCATCTTGATGTGGTTGACCTTCTTCTCCTTCTTGCCTGGTTTCGGATTTTCGACGGACTCGCTTTCCGCCATCACAAGCACCTTCGTCTTGGATTGGCTGCCGGCTCCCCGTTTTGGGGCGTCGTCCTTCTCTTCTTCCTTCACCTCCGTGGAAAAGAAGCCTTCGTCTATCTCGACATTGCCCTTCAACGTGTATTTCCCGTCCCTTTTGCCCATGACGCTGCGCAGCTTGTGGAGCATCTCCCATACGGGTTGGTAGCGCTTGTGCCCCAACTGCCGCTGGAGTTCGAGTGCGGAGAACGTGTTCTTGGTGGCCGTCAGCAGGTGCATGGTCACGAACCAGTATCGGAACGGAAGCTTCGAGTTTTCCATTACCGTACCCTTTCGGATGCTTTCCCTATGATGGCACTTCTTGCATTCGTAGCAGAGCTTGTCTCCCTTCCAGTACCATTCCTTGTGCCCGCATTTGGGACAGACGTGGACATCTCTCTCCCTTAACTCCCTCAATTTTGCGATGCAAGACTCCTCGTCCGGATATTTTTGTGTGAACTCCAACAATTTCATTTCAATGCCGATTTTATATATGCTCAAAGTTAGCGTTTATGCCGGGTTTATGCAAATTTTCAGTGGGACATATTGCGGATTATCATATTCCTTTTTGTATTTGAAAGGTTTCATTTTTTCTTCTATATGTTGGAACACGATAAACAGAGTTGGCACCAAGAACAGCAGAGCCAACGTGCCGATACACATTCCGCCAACGGCTCCTGTTGCCAACGAGCGGTTTCCGTTGGCACTCACACCGGTTGTAATAAGCAGCGGGAACAACCCGAATATCATAGTCAATGCGGTCATCAGAATAGGGCGGAGACGAACTTTGGCGGCAATGGTTGCCGCTTCAGTAAGCGATTTTCCTTTTTTACGTTCTTCGGCGGCATATTCAGTGATCAAGATGGCTGTTTTGGACAATAAACCGATGAGCATAACCAAGCCGGTTTGCATATAAATGTTATTTTCCAGACCAAAGATTTTTGTAAATGCAAAACAGCCGAGCAGCCCCACGGGAACAGACAGCAAAATAGCGAACGGTGTTATGAAGCTGCCATATAAAGCACTCAATATCAAATAAATCAAAATAAATGAAATTCCGAAAATAATGACTGTATTGTTAGTTGTTTTGTTCTCTTCTCTTGAAATTCCTCCATATTCAAAAGTGTAATTCTTTGGCAATGACTGTTGTGCGGTTTCACGAATTGCCTTTAACACTTCGCCGGAACTGTATCCCGAAGCCGCCGAACCGGTTATGGAGATGGAATTGAAAAGATTGTGCCGTGAAAGTCCTGACGGTCCGTAGGTTTTGGTCAGTTTTACAAATTGGCTCAAAGGAGCCATTTCATTGCCTGTACGTAAAAAGATATGGTTCAACGATTCGGGTGTAACTCGATAGGACGGGTCTGCTTGGATCTTTACTGTGTAGATTTTAGAGAATCTATTAAAGTTTGACGCATAATTTCCGCTGTAATAGTCGGATAGGGTCTGTAAAACCTCACTTGGAGTTGTACCTGCCTGCATGCATTTGGCGGCATCAATGTCGACTAAATATTGCGGGAAGTCGGTTTTGAACGAAGAGTAAACCATTTCTATCTCGGGACGTTGCTGAAGCACCTCCACAAAATTATCCGCCGCCTGTTTGAACTCATTCATATCACCAGACATTTTATCCTGAAGAATCAAATCAATTCCATTTCCCATACCATATCCTGCAATCATTGACGATGCAGAAGTGAACGTCTCGGCATCAGGAATCCCTGTTGCAAAATCGTTGATACGCTCAATAACATTGTCGATGGAATGTTCATTCCCTTTTCGCTCACTCCAATCACGTAGCGAAACCATAAACATACCCGATGACGAGCCGGAGCCATTGAACGAAAAGCCTTCAATCATGGCACTATATTCTATTTCAGGTATCTGTTTCAACCGATCGTTCATCTGGTTCATCACAACTCGGTTTTGCGATGCCGATGTGCCGGGCTTTGTATTCATGCTGACCGTCAGACTACCGGTATCTTCATCCGGGATCAATCCCGTTTTTGTGGTTTTGATGAAAACGCCCAACAGCAGAAACAACATCACCAACAGGCTCCATACGGCCCATCTCCTTTTGATGAAAAGATTCACACCTTTTGCATATCGTTCAGACATCTTGTCGAAAATGACATTGAACGCCTTTCGGAAACGTGCCGCAAAATTGTTTTTCGCACTGCCATCTTCGTCCAGATAGGGTCTGAGCAGCAAGGCGCAAAGCATCGGCGAAAGCGTGAATGCGTTAATGGCAGAGATGCCGACCGCCACCGCCATCGTCAAGCCAAATTGCCGATAATAAGCGCCCGAAACGCCTCCTATCATAGAAACGGGAATAAACACCACCATAAAAATCAGCGTGGAGGTGAGAATGGCGGACGAAACGCTTTTTGCGGCATCGTTGGCAGCCAAATAGGGCGAGCGATAGCCCGCATCAAACTTAGCCTGAACAGCTTCCACAACCACAATGGCATCATCTACCACAGTGCCGATGGCAAGCACCAATGCAAAGAGAGTGAGCAAGTTGATGGAGAACCCCAAGATTTGCATTACGGCAAACGTGCCGATAATGGAAACAAATATCGAAATTGTAGGAATTACCGTTGAACGAATGTCCTGCAAAAACACATATACAATGATGACAACCAGCAATATGGCTTCTAACAATGTTTTAATGACATCGCTGATGGAAGCATACAAAAAACGGTTTGTGTCGCTAAGCGAAACAAATTTTAGACCTTCGGGCATCTCCTTGCCGAGCTCTTCCAATGCTTTGTCGATGTTGTTGATGGTAGCTGCTGCATTCGATCCTGATGTCTGATAGATGGAGGCAATAGCCGATTCGTGTCCGTTGGTTAAGGTGCTGTAATTGTAAGCCTCATCACCCAATTCCACCTTTGCTATTTCTTTTAGCCGCAGCACTTCGCCGTTTGGTAGCGAACGGATTACTAAATTTCCGAACTCCTCGGAGGTGGAAAACCGTCCGCGGTATTTCATCGAATATTCGTAGGCATTATCGTGGTTTTCGCCAAAAGAGCCGGTAGATGCTTCCATGTTTTGCGTTTCCAAAACTTGGGTTATATCTGCCGGAACTAATTTATATTGAGCCATCTTTTCAGGATTCAACCAAATACGCATACTGTAATTTGTACCGTATAGCATCACTTTTCCAACGCCATTAACCCTTTTTATTCGCGGCTCAACGTTGATCTTCATATAGTTATTCAGAAACTGACGGTCGTATTTATCTTCTTCCGAATAAAGGGCAATGGTTTTAAGTTCGGAATTTTGCTCTTTCTCTGTCGTAATGCCATTCTTGATTACTTCGGCAGGCAGCGTGCCTGTTGCGGCAGATACACGGTTTTGTACGTTTACCGCAGCCATATCGGCATTGCTTCCTTGCTTGAAATAGACCGTAATGCTTGCATCGCCCGCATTGGAAGCCGTAGAAGTGATGTAGTCCATATTTTCAACTCCGTTGATGGCTTCCTCCAATGGCACGATTACCGCATCACGCACCGTTTCGGCATTAGCGCCTGGGTACATGGCAAATACGGAAATTGTTGGAGGAGCAATGTCTGGATACTGTTCTACAGGCAGGTTGAACAAAGCCAAAATGCCCATAAAAACAATCGTTGTCGAAATGACAATGGAAAAGACCGGACGGTCAATAAAAAATTTCAAGTTCATGGCTTTAGTGCTTTTCTGTTTTTATTTGAATCGGCATATCATCAGTTAAAACGCCAGCTCCTTCGGTAACAATAACATCGCCAAGTTCCAATC
The DNA here is from genome assembly GCA_020636675.1 of Prevotellaceae bacterium. GTDB lineage: Bacteria > Bacteroidota > Bacteroidia > Bacteroidales > Paludibacteraceae > RGIG10190. Next base: position 104,741 of record JACJXK010000003.1, on the reverse strand, counting down.
CTTGACGAATGATATATTTTTTTCCGTCATTGATTTTTTCAGCAGTAATGAACGTACGTTTTGCTTTTCCCTCAACCGCCTTAAATACGAATAGTTTATCCTGAATTTCGCCGACAACATTTTGAGGGATAACTACAACATCAGTAAACTTTTGCGGAATAATCACAGAGCCTATACTTCCGCTCCAAAGCAACCTGTTTTTGTTTGGAAACACGCCTCTCACCGATGCCGTACCTGTCTGTGTGTTGATAATGCCACTGATGGATTCGATATGTCCTTTTGATTCATACCTTGTTCCATCGTTCAGTTGCAGTTCTATTTCGGGCATCTGTTTGATTAGGCGTTCCGGCGTTCCGTATTCCCGCACCAAACTTCGCAACTCATTCTCGGTCATCGAAAAATAGACATATATTTGCGAGTTGTCGGAAATGACGGTTAAACCCTCTTGTGTGGCTGTTGATACATAATCGCCCGTGCGGTACGGAACATTTCCGACAACACCGTCCGATGGACTTTTTATCACCGTGAAAGAGAGGTTGTTTAGAGCCACATCCTCTTGTGCTTTGGCTTGCAGGAGTAAAGCTTGAGCAGTCTTCAACTCATTTTCTGCTGCCGATAATTCAAACTTTGAAACTATGTTTTTCTCAAAGAGAGCCTTCTTGCTTTGATAAGTAAGTTCGGCATTGGCAATGTTGGCTTCACTGACTGCCACGTTTGCTTTAGCCGACTGTAAATTAGCGTTATAGGACACTTGATCGATAACGAAAAGCGGTTGCCCTTTGCGGACAATCTCACCTTCTTTGACTAAAACGGAAGTCAAATAGCCGTCAACACGTGGGATGATTTTAATATCCTGTCTGCCGTAAATGGAAGCGGAATAACTTTTATTGATGGTAACATCCGTTTTAGAAATGGTCATTGTCGAAAACAAATGAGCGGCATCTTCCTGATGTTCGTTTGTCGAACAAGAAGTTAATACCCAAATAAATACACACAAGGTGACGGTTCTGCAAATCTTCAATATTTTCATTTTCTGCAAATAAATTTCTATTTGCAAAACTACCGAGAATCATTATTCCTGATATAATGAAATAGTGAACAATATTATGTGATTTAGGAACTAATCGTATCTTTGCAGGTTCAAAAGAGAAAGAAATGCCATCGGACAATTTCATTTTATCTCGAAAAAAGGTAGTACTTTTGCAATGTTTCTTTCAAAAAAAAATTAAAAACCATAAATTTTGTAAAGTGTTAAAAATGATTGGATTATGTATTATTTGAAAAACAGAAGAACAAACAGAAATGTTTATTGAACACGTCATAGAACAAACAGATTCTTTTATCTCAAAGATGACAAAAAAAAAGAGGAAGGAATACGGGCAATTCTTTACAAGTAAGGAAACGGCTGCGTATATGGCTTCGTTATTTGATTGTTCAAAGTTGAAAGATGAAATAACTGTTCTTGATGCCGGTGCAGGTACCGGTATATTATCTGTTTCTCTATTGGAATATTTGTTTCAACAAAAGCCGGAAATAAAAATCCACCTCACATGTTACGAAACGGATACAAACATTTTGTCTTTGTTGAAATCGAATTTAGAATCAGCCAAACAATTATTTTTAACAAGATTTGAATATAAAATAGTGACTGATAATTATTTATTATCGCAACAAGATTCATTTGACAACAATCTTTTTTCCGATACTAAAGCCGTCGGTTATGATTTGATAATAGGTAATCCGCCATATAAGAAAATTGGGAAAAACGCACCAGAGGCAAAGGCCATGCAATCAATATGTTACGGATCGCCAAATCTTTATTTTTTGTTTGCCGCAATGGGTATCTCAAATCTGAAAGAAAACGGGCAGATGGTTTACATCATTCCACGGTCATGGACTTCGGGCGCATATTTTAAAAATTTCCGCAACTATCTGACTGATAATGTTATAATAAAACACATTCACTTGTTTGAAAGTCGTGATAAGGTTTTTGACAAGGAAGATGTCTTGCAGGAAACCATGATTATCAAAGTTGAGAAAAAAAAGGAAAATCAAGATAAGATATTGATTACGACTTCACAAAATTGTAAGGATTTTGATAAGTCACTATCGTTGTATTTGCCTTATAGTCTTGTTGTTTCAAGAACAGATAAATTCATTTATTTGCCGACGAATGAGAATGAAATTCAGTCACTCCGCAAAATCGTAGCATTTAAAAATACATTGATTTCTAACGGTTTGAAGATGAAAACCGGTTTAGTGGTAAACTTTAGAGCGACAGATTTGCTGGAAAATGATAATATGGAGAATTCAGTTCCACTTTTTTACAGCACTCACATAGAAAACGGCAGAGTGAAATTCCCTATCGGCAAGAAAGACGAGTATATCAGAGATACAAAAAAAAGTTTACTCCAACCAAATAGAAACTATCTGTTTGTCAAACGTTTTACGTCGAAGGAAGAAAAAAGGCGTTTGCAGTGTGGAATATATCTTCATCGCAACCTGCCTGATTATTCTTATATTAGCACCGACAACAAAGTTAATTTCATTGATGGTTTAGCTGAACTGTCGGAATGTGTGATTTTTGGTTTGTACGTCTTGTTCAATTCCTCGATTTACGATTGCTATTATAGGATTTTGAACGGTTCAACGCAAGTCAACTCAAATGAAATCAATAAGATGCCGATTCCATCAATGTCAATTATTGAGCAAATGGGTAGACGTTTGATAAAAAGCAAAAATATTTCCGAGCAACAATGTGATTTGATTTTAAACGATTATCTATATGAGTGAGATAGAGAATATCAGGTTGATTTTGGATAAAATCGGTTTACCGAAGCAACAACAGAGCGACTTGTGTTGCCTTGTGATTTTGTCTATGGCTGGAATAAAGCCAAATGGGGTATGGAGAAATGCACAGAATGAATGGACTCGTATTCATGATATTATTGCCTTCACAAACCATGAATATTTAAAGAATTATGCCGAAAACAGTCGAGAGACATTTCGCAAGCAAGCCTTGCATCATTTTCGTACTGCGGCAATTGTTGAAGATAATAATGAAGCCACAAACAGTCCGAATTATCGTTATCGTTAGACAATCGAATTTTTGAATATTATTCGGCAAAAAGGCAGTAAAAAATCAATTGCAGCGTTTTTGAACAATCATCAAACATTGACAGAAAAGTATTCATCAAAAAAGAAAATGACGAAGATTTCTATTGTTGTAAATGAGTCAGCAGTAACGTTTTCTTCAGGAAAGCATAATCAATTGCAAAAACTTATCATTGAAGAATTTGCCACTCGTTTTGCCCCAAATTCAGAATGCCTGTATGTCGGAGACACCTTAAAAAAAGATTTGGTAAAAAATGAGGAAATGCTGAAACAATTGGGCTTTGATATTACTTTGCACGACAAAATGCCTGATGTGGTTCTGTATTGTAAGGAACGCAATTGGATATATTTCATTGAATCTGTAACTTCCGTTGGACCAATGGATTCAAAAAGAATAATGGAGATAGAGGAACTAATAAAAAATGTAAGATCAGGAAAAATTTTTGTTACTGCATTCTTGGATTTTAAGACATACAAGAAATTCTCCGATTCACTCGCTTGGGAAACAGAGGTTTGGATTGCAGATATGCCGGACCACATGATTCATTTAAACGGTGATAAATTTATTGGACCAAGATGTGGATTCTGAAATCAAAATAGAATTTTCATTTTCTGCGAATAAATTTCTATTTGCAAAACTACCGAGAATCATTATTCCTGATATAATGAAATAGTGAACAATATTATGTGATTTAGGAACTTATTATATCTTTGTAGACTCAAAAAAGAAAAAGATTATGTCTAAAAGAATAGCAGAACCAGATTATAATTATTCATTGGAAACGCTTCATAAAGAAGATGTTGCGGATAAAATATTTTTTGAAACCGATGTGCTGATTTTGAAATGTATGGAAGGGAATGCAAAGATTCAAATCGTATCAGAAGAACATCAATTTGAAACGGGTACAAATTTTTTGCTTCTTGATGGTGTCATGCTGAAAATTCTGTCGTGCAGCAACGATTTTACAATGAATGTCTTGCGTTTCTCTCCCAACTTTTTCAACGAGATATATGCAGTTTTAGACAGCAATTTCATCAATGTCATTGTTCAAAATGCGCCCGATTTGTACGGTAAAGAGAAAATGAAGATGAGCGATTCATTTTTTGAGCAGCTCTGCTCGTTGAACAGTTTGAAGGGACATGCTTTCAGAGATAAGATGGCGATGAACATCACCCAAAATTATCTTTACGAAATATATGAACAAACTTGCGGATATACGGATAATGAATCTGTTCCGGCAAGCGACAGCAAAGATTATCTGTTGGACAAATTTTTCGATTTATGCACCGAATATCACACCGTTCACCGCAATATTGACTTTTATACCGAAAAGCTGAATATTACCGGCCGCTACCTCTTTAAATTATGCAAGGAACGGATGCAGATGACGCCCAAAGAGAGCATCAACTATTTTGTCATAGGAACGGCAAAAAGGATGTTGCTTTCGGATGACTTGAACAATCAACAGATTGCAGACAACCTGAATTTTCCCGACCAATCCACTTTTGGTCAATTCTTTAAGCGCAACGTGGGAATGTCGCCTTCGGAATTTAGAAAGAAGTATAAGTGAAAAATTGAGGAACAACAGCGAGGCGTAAGAATCTGCCATTGCCCACATGACTGCCACGTTCAAAAAGTCTGGCAACAAATCTTGGAAATTATGTGTAAAACGGCATCTTAGGGTAAAATATGACCTATAGGAGCAAACGGTAGTCGAAATGATACTAGAAAAATTAGAATATGAAGGCAATAATGAAACATGGGATGGCATATATTGTTGTCTTGATAAGAAAATTGATCGCAGTTATTATTGTTTTAATGGTAACATTGTCTTTGTGGAATACACTTTATGAATATGATAATTATAAGAGACAATATAATACGGCGGAATTTAGATACGAAGAAGGGAGATACAAAGATTTTTATAGTGCCGAAGAAACGTATATCAGAGAAAGTCAATCGTATAATTTGATGTCGGATGCTTTTCAATTTACATTGTATTGGAATCTAATAATTGCATTGTTGGTAGTTGTTCATTTTCTAACTAAAAAAATACTAATTAGAAAATGAATCCCTAGTTTGTGGCGAAGCGTTCTATGCTTTATCGCTTTAGAAGCAAGCCTCCGGCTCTTGATTACAACGTTCATTTTCGCATAAGGAAGAATAATGGATGAGAGCAATAAAATGCTAACTTAGCAGTCTGTTCGGATTTTATATTGTAGATACATAAACAAAAAATAGATGTAAAATGAAAATGAACAATTTATTGAGAGGTGCGATTTGTTCGATTTTGTTACTGTCGTTCATGCCTTCTATGGCTCAAAAAGATCCTGATTTGGCAAAAACTCCGCCTATGGGATGGAACAGCTGGAACAAATTCCAATGTAATCTTGATGAGCAGATGGTACGCGAAATAGCGGATGCTATGGTTGCTACGGGGATGAGGGATGCTGGTTACGAATATGTGGTGATGGACGATTGTTGGCACGGACAACGTGATAGCCTCGGTTTTATACATCCTAATCCGGAACATTTTCCGTCGGGAATAAAAGCCTTGTCAGACTATGTGCATTCTAAAGGATTGAAGTTGGGAATCTATTCCTGTGCAGGAAATACCACTTGTGGACATCGGCCGGCCTCCCGTGGACATGAGTATCAGGATGCGTTGCAATATGCTAAATGGGGTATCGACTATTTGAAATATGATTGGTGCGATACGGAGGGTTTAAGTGCCAGAGGTGCATACACTACCATGGCAGAGGCTATTATGGCGACAGGTAGGCCAATCCTCTTCAGTTTATGCGAGTGGGGAAATAACAAGCCATGGGAGTGGGGAGCTTCTGTTGGACACATGTGGCGTACTACCGGCGACATCTATAATTGTTTCGATTGCGTGAAGGAACATGGGACTTGGAAGGCATTCGGGGTCATGCAGATTCTGGATATGCAGGATGGGTTGCGCCAATATGCCGGTCCCGGACATTGGAATGATCCGGATATGCTGGAAGTAGGAAACGGAATGCCTATCAATCAAGAACGGGCGCATTTTTCCATGTGGGTCATGTTGGCGGCTCCGCTCATCGCCGGAAATGACATAAGGAATATGAGCCAAGAAACGTTGGATATATTGACCAATAAAGAAGCGATTGCTATCAATCAGGATACGTTGGGCATACAAGGATTCAGATATGCCAAAGATGGAGACTTGGAAACTTGGTTGAAGCCGCTCGCTAATGGCGATTGGGCCATCTGTTTCTTAAACAGAGGAAAAGAACCATGCAAAGTTGAGATGGATTGGAATTTTTTCCGTGTGGAAGACGATTTTTCAAAATTGACCATCGATACTTCGAAAGATAAATATACCATACGGGATATCTGGCAGAAGAAAAACTTAGGAAAAACATCTAAAATGTTTAAATCTACAGTTCCTGCCCAAGATGTCATTATGCTAAGAATATGTAAAACAGTTAAATAAACAAATGAAAGGTTGTGATATGAAGATATTTTCGGTTTTTATTCTGATGATTGTTTCATCCTTGAGCGTCCATGCTGCAAAAAATGAAGTGGTGAAGGCCTCCGATTCTGCGGTCGATTACGTTGGCCGGGTCAAAAAGTATGCCGATGGCAGTGTAAGCTACGATTGGGCGGGTGTTTATCTGAGAACCAGATTTACAGGAACCTCCGTAGCTATTGACGCCGAAGATACTGCATTTGAAGAATATAATGTTTTCATTGACGGAAAGCAGGTTAGCGTGGTCTCTTTCGATAAAAAAAGGACTCGGATGGTCTTGGCAAAAGGATTAGCCAAAGGTGAGCATACCTTGATGTTTCAGAAGAGGAACGAAGGTATGACCGGACGTTTCACCATACACTCTTTTTTGTTGGACAAGGGTGCCAAGTTGCTTTCCGTAGTCTCCAAACCACAGCGTCTTATCGAGTTTGTAGGCAACTCCATCACCTGCGGCTATGGCACGGAAAGCACAGAGATCGATCATCCTTATGATCCTCGCACCGCCGACAGCAATCATGGTTACGGACCTATCATAGCCCGCTATTTTGATGCCGATTATATGTTGACATCGCATTCTGGGCAAGGTATAGTAAAAAATTGGGACGATACGGTCACTATGTCAAAGGTCTGTATGTTACATCGTTACATGCGGTTGTTTGATGAGGGTGAGGAGCAATGGGATTTTAGGGTGAAGCCATCACTTGTATGTATCAGTTTGGGTACGAACGATTATACCCAGGCTCCCAAACCGAGCGAAGCCGAGTTTACAGGGGCATACCGCCAATGGCTTCATATTGTCCGCGAGAAATACGGAGACGTGCCGGTGCTGTTCATAGCTCCGTTGGCAGGAGAACCTTCCCGTACGTACATGAAGCGGTTGGTCGATAGTCTAAGCGTCAACGACAAGAATGTCCATTATGTGGCACTATATGAGGAGATGATGGAAGAAGAACCGGACCTTGGACCCGTAAGGCATCCTACTTATAGCGGACATAGGAAGATGGCCATGTGCATCATTCCGTATATCTCTAAAATCATGAAGTGGGGATTACCTGTCAAACCTATTGAATAGGAACTTCTCCGTATCACTCTTGAAATGTTGTATATGCGTTTCAAGAGTGTTTTTTTTTTGAACAAAATTGATATGTTTTGACTATTATTATAAGTGGTATCAGAATAAATGTCCATATATTAGATTTATTTTTTCAAAATTTTTTATGAAGATCAATTTTAAACCTATTTCGATAGAAGATAAGGATGTAATCGCCTCGTTTACATATCAGTCGTCGTCCCAAAATTGTGATTTTGCGGTGATGAATATTTGTAGCTGGCAGTTTTTTTATCATAGTGAATATGCGGTTGTCGATGGATTTTTACTGCTTCGGTTCCGTTTAAACGACGGACATTTAGCATATATGTTCCCTTTGGGAAAAGGAGACTTGAAAATCATAATTGAGATGATGCGGCAGGATGCCAAGGACAACGGAGAGAAGGAACTCTGTTTGATGGGAATCTCGCTGGATGAGAAGTTAGAGCTGGATAGAACCTTTCCGGGATGGTTCAAGTATATCCGCGAACGGGATTATTTTGATTACATATACCGTCGGTTGGATTTGGCCGAATTGAAAGGTAAACGTCATCAGTCCAAACGAAACCATGTCAACAAGTTCAAGAATAACTACACCTATGAATATGTGGAACTCACTCCAGATATTGTTCCTGAATGTTTGAAGCTGGAAGAGAAGTGGCGTACTGATAATACTATTTCAGACAGGGAGACTTTATTGAACGAAAGTAGGTCAATGACGTTGGCTTTGCAGAATCTGGAGAAGTTGGGCGGTTTTGGCGGAGCCATCCGGATAGACGGGCGCATCGTGGCTTTCAGCTTCGGTTCGCCTATCAATCAAGATACATTCTGTGTACATGTGGAGAAAGCGGATGCGAAGATAGAGGGACTTTATTCTGCCATAAATCAATTGTTTTCTGCCCACATTCCGGAGAAGTACACCTATGTCAACAGGGAAGAGGATTTGGGCATAGAGGGCCTACGAAAGGCCAAGTTGTCATACCTACCTTCCATCTTGCTGGATAAGAATGTCGCCATCATGCGTGATTACTCGGAAGATGATATATCGGAGAATGATGCGGAGATTAAGCGGTGCGTCATGGATTTGTGGCAGAGTTGTTTCTCGGACACTCCGGAATTCGTACAGTTCTTCTTTTCCAGGAAATATAAAAGGAAGAACACGTTGGTCTATCGTAATTATGGACAGGTTGTCTCTTCCTTACAGATGTTGCCTTACAGAATGGTCTTTGGCGCGCAGGAAATGGAGATGTCCTATATAGCTGGTGTGTGTACGTTGGAGGAGCATCGCGGAAACGGCTTCTCTTCCAGTCTGATGACGGAGGCGATAACGACCCTTCACGACCGTGATGTAGATATTGCCACATTGATTCCGGCTACAGAAGAGTTGTTCGGTTTTTATGCAAAATTCGGATTCGTCACAGTTTTTGAAAAAAAGGAGCAGACCATATCGAGGACTGACTTTGTGAATTCGAAGAGATGTCTATCTGAAGATCATTTGTTGGAAGAGTGGAATGCGGAGATGAATTTCCATGAAATATACACTTATTTCCATAAAAATCAACAGGAGCGGGACCTTTCCGTTCTGCACTCGTATGAAGAGCTGATCAATGTCTTGGACGATTTCTATGCAGATGGAGGCAAATTGCTTTTGATAAGAGACTCCGTTTCGAAAGGAATCAACGGATTGGCCTTTGTACGGATGGACCACACGAGAGGGAGGATTACAGAGGTTATGCTAGACAACGAAGCTTTGTCTGCCAATTTGTATTGCTATCTGTTTTCGAATCATCCGGAATGTATGGAGCTGACGTTGAGGGTGGCGTCTGTTGGCGGAGAAGGAGAGAAACCCTATGGAATGGCACGTGTTACCAATGTTTCCCATCTTTTGGAAACATTGGTGAAGGAATATCCGAATGCCGAATTCATGGTTTGTCTGACGGATGATGTTGTCACCGAAAATGCAGGAACATATACGGTCGACAAAGGAAGTTTCAAAAAAACAAAAAGGAAATCGGATGAAGGGCTCTCTATGAGTATATCCGAATTTACGGAAGCCATTTTTGGAAAAAATCCTCAATGTGGACTTGTCACACGGAAACATCCTTTTATGAATCTAATGATGGATTAGAACGATACCATTGGTTTTTAGTTCTTTCGGAGAAATTTTGATAGGCCATTTATAAATAAAATCTGTGTAATTTGAGTTTTAACAATCTTTGGCATCTTATTTGTTATAATAACAGTCGTGGGGATAAAATCTCCAAATGAGTATTAAATTATGTAACAAATACAAAAGTCAAACATGAAAGTTTTAATTCCGGTACAGAACGATGATGTCCGTAAATTTACAATATCGGACAAAATGAACAGTAAGAACTTTGTATGTATATATGATACGGTGACGCATCAGATACAGTGGGTTTCCTTATCAGAGATAGTATCGACATTAGCGAAAGATTTTTCGGAAGTAGTGAAAAAACTGGGTGTCGAAGGTATCGTTTCATTGAAAGATAGAAATTTGTTTTCGATAGCAGACAGCGGGATAGAGGTTTATCGGTCAAAAACAAAAGATCTCATATCTGCGATTAAATTATTAAATCAGAATAAATTGCCATTATTGACGGCATAGTTATTATAAGGTAAGGATATATATGTTTGGGCAATCCGCTATGTTAGCTGATTGCCCGAATTTTTTTGCGGAGAAACCAAGACGAGCGATAGAACTTTCCTGCTTGTTCCTGAATTCAATCCGGACGACTATCATTTCTGTCTGGCTTTACTTTGGTTGACGATAGCTACGCCGGCAAAAACACAGATGGCGGCAGCAACTTTCAGTAGGGTCATGTGGTCCATTCCTAAGTACACGCTGAGTACGGCGGCTATTACTGGCTGCATATAGGAATACATACTGACAATCGTTGGCCTTAAAGCCTTTTGCCCGATAGGTATCAGGAAGTAGGCGATAAAGGTGGAGAAGAAAACCAAAAACAGCAATTCCAAAACGTAACTAGTTGGCATGGCACGATAGTCTAACGAGGTCAGTTCTTTCAGATTCAGGGGAACGGATGCCAGCATGGAAAACAGAAACATCCATTTCATGAAGGTAATGACTCTATATTTAGAGATGAGCGGACGAAAGATGCCAAGATAGAGAGCAAAGGCAAGTCCGTTTCCTATCATCAGGAGAATGCCCATTGGTTGCGTTTGCGTAGCGCCAGAACTGATGGAGACGGAATTGAATATCAAAATCATTACACCGCTAAAACTCAAAGCTATACCTCCCGCTTTTTTCCATGTAATGGGCTCCTTGAGATATGCGGCAGCAATGAGCATGGTCATGATGGGAGCGAAGGAGGTGATGATGGAAGTGTCTACTGCGGTGGTGATCGTGATGGCCTTCAGAAAACACATCTGGGTGAGGTACAGACCCAGCATGGAGGCTATGAATATCTTCGCCAAATCTCCTTTTCCTACTTTTTCTTTAGGGAGAAATAGGGAGCAGAGCCAGAAAAGTAAAGCGGCTCCCATTGCTCTGAAACAGAAAAGGCCTAGAGGTGATATCAACTTCAGGTTGGCAATGTCTTTGCACACTATTATGTTCAGTCCGAATATTAAATATGCCGAAAAGCATGCGATGTGTCCGAAAAATCCAGTTTTGTTTAACATATTTGCTCTACATCTTTACTATTTCCATAAATCTGATATTTGCAATAATTTGCTGATGTCATTCATCTTCTGCATCGCAAAATTAGGGATTATCTTGGGGATACATCCGTTTCGCAAGGATAAAAATAAGTTACAATTTTTCAGTCGGCATAAAAATGGATTATTTGGTTATATATCATATACAATAATAAATATTTCTAATTGAATAGTAATATCTAAATCTAAATAGTCGAACGAATGTTCGTTCTAAAAGGAGCATTATTTTATTTTTTAGCTTTTTTATTCATTTTGATAACATGAAAAAATGAGCTATAATTAATTGATAATTATTTATTTGAATGCTAAAATGAAGATGTTTAACTTCTTCAGAATCGAATGAAATTTGTAATAAGAGGAGAGGGTTTGTTTTATTTAAATCTAGAGCAGAAAAATACGTAGGAATAGAGGAATCCCTAAAATAAGAAAAAATTAGGAGAGTAAAAAAAGAAGGGAGTGGTGCTATTTATTTCAATAGAAAAAATGTAAAAAAGAGTAAGGGGAAGAATCAGATGCGATTTTCCATATCACATCCATGCTATTTTGTTTAGCAAGAATATATATGTTTCAAGTATAGTACATGTGTTAATGTTTACAAAATCCATATACAAATGTAATTACATTTGTATATGGATTAACAAAAATATAACGAGAATTAGTAATTACAAATGTAATCCACAAAAGTAACATATACAAAATTCAATTTTGTAAACTGATATTTACATACGTAACTATACAGGTAATATAATGTTTCCCTGATTTATTTTTAAGCTATTCATTTTGTATATAAAAATTAGATAATCAGATATTTAAGTTGTAATATATGAACTAATAATATAGATTTATATTTAGATTTGTACATTTTACCGTATAATCAGGTATTTTTGAAGTCATGTATATTGTTTATTTGTTATAAACCAGTTATTTACTTTTAATATATAAAGTTATTGTTTATATTAAGCATCCATGCCTACATCTGCCTGATTTATAAAGGAAAAAAGTGGACAGGAGATATACAAGTGTACCATTAACATATACAGATAATAAAATACATTTGTAAATTATAATTACAAAGGTGAATTATAATATACTTATGTAAATTTGTATATGTGTAAACTAATGGTTACATTTGTATATAGATATGTTTTTACAGATGTATCATATCTTTTTTACATTTATAATGTATGAAGAACAGAATTGCGCAGATTATAGAGAAGGAAAATTTGACCTCGGCCAAGTTTGCCTATATGATAGGAATACAGCCTTCTGCTGTTTCCCATATATTATCGGGAAGAAATAATGCTAGTACGGATGTTTTGCAGAAAATCATGCGCGCCTATCCCTCCATTAGTTCAGAATGGCTACTTTTGGGAATTGGCGATATGTACAAAAAAGCTCCGGAACCTGTTATTTCTCAGAAAATTGAGTTGAAAACAGGTACAAATAAACCTCAAATGCTTTCGTTATTTGGAGACGAATTGGGCGGAGGATCGGAAAAAACGAAGGAAAACGAAGAAAAACCGGAATCAACTGCCGCACCTATCTGCAATGCGGTGAAGTCTGCCCAAGAAACACAAGCGGTACCGCAACCTGTGGTGTCGCCTCCCGTTTCGGAGGCAAGCAATCCATCCTTATCTATCCAGCAGATGGCAACGGCATCGGTAGCACAGCATTCCCAACGTACAATCCGAAAAATCATCATTCTATATTCCGACAATACTTTCGAGGAGATAAATAACCATTAATCAGGAATGAACGAATGAACGTTCGTTCGATGAAAACCGGAAGTATATTGTTGAAAAAAAGAATTTGTTTAACGGACGATGATAGACAACTTTTCTGACAAAAACTTACTATCTTTACGCCAGAAAATTTTTTAGGAAAGATATGGAATTAACAGGTAGAATCATTGCGGTGCTTCCTTTACAATCGGGAACTAGTGCCAGGGGACAATGGAAGAAGCAGGAATACGTTATCGAACATAGTTTGGATCAGCAATATCCGAAAAAGATGTGCTTCAACTTATGGGGCGATAATGTGGACAAATTCAATATACAGGAGGGGCAGACTCTTACCATCAGTTTTGATATTGATTGCCGCGAATATAACGGACGTTGGTATAATGACATCCGTGCGTGGAGGGTAGTTCCTCAGCAGATGGACCAACAACAGTCGATGCAGGATGGAGTGCCTGATTTCGGAGCTCCGATGCCTATAGCATCAGCACCTTTTGCACCCAACGACGCACCGTCACCTACGTCGGATGCTTCTAGCGATTTGCCTTTCTGATAGAGACATATCATATAGCTAATAACCACAGATGTACGAATTCTACCAGAAATCGTCTGTCTGTGGTTATTTTTTTGCAATGGACGGATAATATGTCTGCCGACCAATAGATGACGTCACTTATATCAGAAGTGGGATGTTTCGCGATAATGGTGAATTTACGAGGCGATGGATAGTGGTTTCTAATAATTTGCATTTATGACTAAGAAGGATCGTTATTCGAAGGCTTTGGCTTGGTTTCGGGAGAACATGAAGGTAGCTCAAAGCGAATTGGTTTATAACTCCAATTTTGAGTTGTTAGTTGCCGTCATCTTGTCTGCCCAATGTACGGACAAGCGTGTGAATATGGTGACACCTGCCTTGTTCCGTCATTTTCCGGATGCGAGAGCCATGGCAGATGGTTCTGTTGCTGAGATAATCAGCTTCGTACATAGCGTATCTTATCCTAATAGCAAGGCTCAACATTTGCATGACATGTCTGTTATGCTGGTGCGTGATTATGGAGGGGAGGTGCCTAGCGATATGGACGATTTGCTGCGGTTGCCTGGTGTAGGGCGCAAGACGGCCAATGTAATGGCTGCCGTAGCCTTTGATAAACCGGCTATGCCGGTAGATACTCACGTATTCCGGGTGTCTAATAGGATAGGGTTCACGGACGACTCCAAAACGCCACTGGAAACGGAGAAAGAACTTGTTAAGAACATTCCTGCCGAACTGTTGGGGCAGGCTCACCATTGGATTCTGCTGCATGGCAGATATGTGTGTACTGCTCGCAATCCGAAGTGTAAGGATTGCGGATTGGCGGATGTCTGCAAATATCACCGGAAGGAGAAAAATATTTGATGTCTTTTGTTCGCCTACACGGTTTTGGTAATGCCAACGTGGGGTGTGTCTGTTTAATAGATTTTTTAGGAAGAACGCATAGAAAGACCGATTTTTATATGTTTTTATTCCGGATAATGTCAAATTTTTTTCGGAACTTTGCATCCTAATTTTGAAATTTATAGTTTATAATGAGAAAGATTTCTTCATTAATATTTTTATTGCTTTCTTTATTGTCCATCTCGGCACAAGAGGAGACTCCAAGATTTAAGTTCATTCCCTATGGATTTATCCGAAATGATTTCTATTATGACTCCCGTCAAAATTTGGAAACAGCAGGTGGTCTGTTCTACATGGTACCGAAGGATAAGAGTACGAATAGCATTGGTGAGGATATAAACGATGTGCCTTCGTCTGGCTTCTTGAGTATAGCTACTCGTTTGGGAGTCAGAGTTTCAGGTCCGGAAATACTAGGTGCGGAGTCGTCTGCTCGTATAGAAACTGATTTTGCCGGATTCGGAGGCAGCACAACGATGTTGAGAATACGTCAGGCATGGTGCAAATTGTCGTGGAAGAGGGTGGATCTGCTTACCGGACAGACATGGCATCCTATGTTTGGCGATGTGGTGCCAACTGTTCAGAGTTTGGCCACCGGCAGTCCGTTCCAGCCATTCAACCGTAGTCCGCAGGTTCGTGTCGATTATAAGTTCACTCCTTCGTTCAGAACTTATCTTTCCGCTTTGTATCAGTTCCAATACACTTCAGCAGGACCATCCGGCAATTCTGACATATATCAGAAGAACGCCATATTGCCTGAGTTATATTTAGGTTTTGATTATAAGAAGAACGGATGGATTGTTGGCGTAGGTGTGGATTACCTCCGTATTCGTCCGAGAGTGAAAGAAAATTCATTGGGTTACGACAGAAAGGTTTCCGATTATCTGAACTCTTTCTCCGCAAATGCCTTTATGCAGTATAGCAACGACAAATTGGCGATAAAGGCAAAAACCATTTATGGACAAAATATGGCGCACCTGCTGCTGATGAGCGGTTATGGAGTTTCTGCTAAGAATACGGACGGCAGTTATGACTACACCAACTTAAACAATACGACAAGTTGGCTGAATGTGACGTATGGAAATAAATACCAAGTAGGTCTGTTTCTCGGATATAGCAAAAACTTAGGTTCAGATAAAAATCTAGTTGGTGGCGAGGAAAATGTGTTTGTGATGGGATTCCCTAATTTGGATCAAGTCTATCGCATAGCACCTCAAGTGTCCTATAATTTGAAGCATTGGACATTTGGTGTGGAGTATGAGCGAACGACCGCCTCTTACGGAACATTGGACCTAGACGGAAAGGTAAAAGATACGCATGATGTGACTAACAACCGAATAGTAGGAGTGATGATGTATCTCTTCTAAAGAGGTGTGTATCCAAACAGAATCAGCAAGCAGGGCGTAATCTTAATGAGATTACGCCCTGCTTGCATTTCAGATTTCGTCTATTCTTGCCCTGTCACCTGTTTATATTCCGTGAGTTTGGCATAATAAGAAATCAAAGATTCGGTATAGCTGTTTCTGCTTTTTTGTAATTGGGTTTGTGCGTCAAGCAGGTCGGAGAGTGTTAACGTACCGGCAGAGAAATAGTCGTTGCTCAATCTAAAGTTTTCTTCAGCTACCGCAACAGATTCCTTGTTGATTGCTATCTGATCGTAAGCTTCGGTCAGTTCGTTATATACTTTCCAAATCTGTATTAGTAGCATTTCTTCTCCATCTTGTCTTTGATATCCCGCTATTTTTATTTTTGCTTCTTGCGCACGTATGGCATGAGAGGCTCCCCACCAGTCGCTTATGGGAACTTTGACGGTGGCAAATAGCATACCCAATGATTGTTTTTCGTTGGTGAAGTCTTCCATCATATTATCGTAAATCCAAGCTGCACCTATACCCACAGTAGGCAGATAACTACCCACCTTCATTTTCTTTTGCAAAGCTACGGCCTCTACGTTCTTATTTAATAATTTCATCTCAATGCGGTTGTCTATCGCATTTTTCGGATCCAAGAAAAGGTTCTCCGGAGCCACATGCTGATAGACAATCATTGTGTCTATGCGAAAATTGTCGGCCGGAATACCTATCTGTTGAGCCAGTAGCAGTTGTAGGATATTCTGTCCATGCAAGATCTTCGTCATTCCATTCCTTATTTCGTTTTGTTTCAGTTGGATGTTCAGCAAATCGGTTTTATTACAGAGTCCTGCATTATAGGCATTCTGTACATCTAATGTTATACTTATCAATTGCTTGTCTAACATTTCCAATGTTTTAGCTTTTTCATGGAGGGTAATTAGATTATAGAAATATTGTTCCGTTTGTAGTGCGATGTCATTGCCGTTTTTTTGTTGCTGAAGCGCACTTACTTCCATACCAACACCCGCTAGTTTGTTGGCATTAACGATTTGTCCGCCAGCATATACAGGTTGTACGGCCATTACCATTCCTGCATAGCCATCTTTTATTCCGGACACCGGTATGGGCGCCGGCAATAGACCCGGCATCTCCAAATCCATGTCGATTAATGGGGTGGAAGTCCGAAAATAGGAACCAGAGGCACTTATGTTCGGAAAATATTTAGTGAAAGCCTCTTTCTTTACCTCGTGAGCAGCCATATATTCAATTTGCGCTTGTTTGGCTTTAAGGTTGTTTTTAGCGGCCAAATCTTTACATTGTTCCAATGTCAGAGTCTCTTGAGCGACAAGAGAGGTGGGTAATGCAAGTATAGCCAAATATATCAATAATCTATATCTCATATTATTAGTTATTTATGTTTAAAGTAAGGAATGAAAAAACTTTATTTTCACTCCTTACTTTTCTGATGTTTACTCTTTGAAGAAAATCCAGTATAAGATTGGTAATAGCGTGATGATAATAGCAAACGATACGAGTGTACCGAAGAATATGACGGCACCCATAGGTCCCCACATCGAACTACCTCCGATAAGCATTGGCAAAACGCCCATGGATGCCGCCGCACTGGTTAAGAAGATGGGTCTCATTCTTCGTTGGGCAGCTTCTTTTATCGCATCGAATACACTCATTTTGTTTGCGTTCCGCAAATTTTCCGCATAATCTACCATGATAATTCCGTTTCTAGTTAGAATTCCCATAAGGCTAACAAAGCCCAATACAGCGGTAAGACTCATTTCGTATCCGGAGATTCCGATACCTATAGCACCTCCTGGAATACAGAATGTCATACATACAATGATAAGTAACGCGAGTTTTATCTTTTTGAAATGCCATAACAGTACGAAAAATATGATGAAGATGGCAATGATAAGTCCGCCGACTATTTGAGGAATATTTTCCGAGTCTTTCTCTTCTGCGCCTCCGAAAGTTAGTGTAACACCGTCCGGCAACTCCATATTGTCCAATACATCATGCACTCTCTTTGTCTCGTTCGTTAAGTTTACATTTCGGTTCACATCTGCCGTGACAGAAAGCGTTCTGACTCCATTCCTTCTTACTATTTGTCCAATGTTCCATTCCGCATTGGCGCTGGCTATCTGCCTCAGAGGCACTCTGTTTCCAGGAATGACGGAAGGTAGATAAGTGTTATTGAGGTCATCTATGTTTTGCATTCCGCTCTTTGTATTTTTTAGAACGACACCTATGGAATAGTCATTTTCCCAAACATTAGTAACCGGAAGACCGCTGCTGAACTGACTGGCTAAGCCTAAAGATGCCATTGCTTTAGTGATGCCAAGGCGGGTAGCTTCATCATCGTTCATCTTAATGGAAATACCGGGCATCTTCTCTAAAAAATTGGTGCGGACAAGTGACAAGTTATCCATGCCTATCATACGAGCGACAACAAGATCTCCCGCTTTTTGCAAACTATCCAGATTTTCTCCCGCTAAGCGTATTTCGATAGGATAAATAGCATCACTGTATTCCAACTGTTTGAATCTTATCTTTGCTTCCGGAAAGTAGTCGGTATAGATGGGAGCATATTTGTCCAAAAGGGATATGGTCTCTTCGTTACTACCTGTATTGACAATGAATTGAGCGAAGTTGAAACCGCCCATACTAGGCGCATAGGTGGTGTGGAAACGTGGTGATCCGCAACCAATAAAGGAGGTGATGGATTTTACCTTCGGGTCTTTTTTCAAGATATTCTCCATGCTATCTGCTACCAAAGCCGTTTTCTCTATGGCAGTTCCTTCGGGCAAAGTTATCTCTATGGCAAACTGATCCCTTTCTGCGATGGGCATCAACTTTTGTGGCAATATGGTAAATAATAGTCCACCTCCCACAATAACCAATATGCCGAATGCAATCGTGCTCTTAGGATAATGGAAACAAAAGGCTAGAACCTTATTATAACATCCTTGAAAAACATCCAAGAATGACAGTTTCCCTTCCTTCTGTTTTATTCCTGACCGGATATAATAATATTGCATATACGGAATTATCAGGACAGCCACCAGTAAAGAGAAAAACAGGACAATGGAGATAGCTATCGGGAATGAGAATACGAAGTCATGGAACATGCCTTTCATGGTGATTAGAAAAGGAAAGAACGTAAGACTGATAGCCAAAGTTGCACTAATGATAGAATTCAGAAATTCTTTCGCACTACTGGCTGCCGCATGCCATCGACTCATTCCTTGTTCCAATTTTTCCACATAGCAATCGATGATGACTATTGAATTGTCCACAATCATACCTAACGTGACAATCAATGCTGCCAGCGTTACCGTATTCAATTCCAATCCAAAGAGATAGAAGAAGCCTAATGAGATAAATATTGTGATAGGGATGGAACTAGCTGCAACTGCCGCAATCTTGAACGGCATCAATAGCATGATGACAATCACAACAGCAAGAATGGCGATCAGTAATTCTTCCAGAAAATGAAAGATGGAGTCGCCTACTACTTTACTTTGGTCCGTAATCTTATAGAGGTTGACTTCTTCTGGCAACTCGTATTTGTAATCGTCAAGAATCTTGTTGACCTCATCGCCAAACTGAACAATATTGTTGCCTGGATTCATCTCTATGGAGAGCATCACACACTTCTTTCCGTTGCTTTTTATATAGGAGTCCGCACTTGGATATTCGCGTACAACGGTGGCAATATCTTTTAGTCTGACTATATGTCCGGCAGGGTCAGAATAGACAATCTGATTGGCGATATCCAACTCGGTCATATAGTTTTGTTTGATGTATAGTGGCGCTACTATCTTTTGATTGTCCAAAGAACCACTCATGGCTGTAAATCCTTGAGCAAAAATGGCAGCGTTCAGGGATCCGGAACCTATGCCGTACGTAGCGGTTTTATTAGGATCAAGATATACGCTAATCTGTTCTTTCTGAACTCCGTATCGACGCACATTCCCCAATTCGGGAATCTTTCTCAGCCGGTCTTCCATTTCATCGAGATATCCGTTCATTTCCCGGTAGGTCTTCTGTTCGCTTTCGAGGGCGATTAACAAGGCTGATGTTTCTCCGAAATCATCATTGACCACTACTGCCAATACGCCCGATGGCAGCTGAGATTTAAAGTTATCCATCCCATGTCTGAACTTGCTCCAAAATTCGTCTTTGTTGTTGATATTGTCATTCAGTTCAATGAAGAAAAACGCCATTCCGTCCTTGGACTGTGAATAAGTTTTCTCTTTCTTTATCTCTTTGAAAGTCCAAAGAAAACGTTCTACAGGTTTGGTAACCTGAGATTCTATGTCTTCGGCATTCACACCAGGATATATCACCGCCACAACTCCTTGGCGAATAGTGAAACTTGGAAATTCGTTTTTTGGCATATCGTTCAACGCCCATATTCCGAATATTATCAATAGGCTACATATCAGCAGGATGGGCTGCCTATAATGCATGGCGGTCTCGATGAAACCTTCTTTGATTCTTTTACTCATAACTCTTTGGTTTTAGTTCCTTCACTTACTTTATTTTGCCCTTCAATGATAACCTTATCGCCTACATTCAGACCTTCTGTCACCATGACACCTTGGGAGGTTAGGTCACCTATTTGAATTACTCTCTTCTTAGCCATCCCGTTTTCTGTTGTCCAAACAAAATGGGTCCCGTCAAATGCCAGCTCAACGGCTTGCTGCGGGATAATGTAGGCATAGCCCTGGTCTTTATCTGTTTTTCTCAAAATTTGACAGACCATTCCAGGCATCAATTCCCCATTATTGTTGGAAACTGTAAGTTTGACCTCATAGGTATGAGACAATGGATTGGCAATGATTCCTTTGATATCCACTAGACCTATAAACCTTTTGTTGTTCAACGCACTGACACTAAATTCAAATTTCTGTCCATTACGCATGGATGAGATTTCTCCTTCCGGTATCGGAATTTTCACATAGACGTTCTGTGTCTGCACCAATTTTATGATGGGAATGCCAGGCATTACATTTTGCCCGGGTTTCACCGAACACTCGGACACCATGCCGGATATTGGAGCAATAAGTACACAGTCGTCCAAGTTTTTCTTAGCCATCTGTTCCATAGCCTCAGCTTGTTCCAATTTAGACTGGACTTCTACATATTTGATTTCCGCCAGACTGCCTTTGTCATATAATTCCTTCATCCTTCTAAAGGCATCTTCTGCTTGTGTTAATGTTGATTTAGCGGCCAAATATGTATTTTGAAAATTAGTCTTGTCTATGCTTGCCAACACTTGACCTTTTTTGACAGACTGACCTTCGTTCACCACTACATTTTGTAAGGTACCCATGACGGGGAAACTGAGTGATACAGCGGACGATTCTTCCACCGTTCCCACATAGCTTGTTTCCTGCTTATTGGCATATCCGCAGATTGTTTGTGTTTTGACAGGAACGATCCTATCCATCTTCGTTTTTTCCTTAACGTTGCAGCTAGTTAGGGATAGAATGGCGACGACGTAAATTAAATTTCTTTTCATGTTTTCTTTTTTTGATATTTTCAGATTCTATTTGAAGTGCAAAGTTTTATAGAAAAAGGTGAGGTTGAAAGTCCTAATCAAAGCCACTATTGTTCTATTTCGAACCAAATGAAGAAAAATGAATGAAATTATCTTACTTTTATGGTCAAATAAGAGTTTATATATATGATATTTATGGAAAAAGATAAAATAGTATTGAAACAAAATGATGTTCAGAATGCTTTTGATATTTTCAAAATATTGAACAATAACACTTTAGACGTTTTCGGTCAATATGTCATACAAGAAAATGATATTATATTCACTAAAAATTTTCGTTCAGTTCCTGTTTTTGAATATCCGTTGCGTATAGATGCCTATATTTTAGTCCTATGTCTGAATGGAAGTATAGATTTGGATATCAATTTAAAGTTGTATCATTTAGTTCCAAATATGGCAGTTATTTTGGAACCCAAACAGTTGGTGTTTCACCATAATAATCACTCTGATGACTTTGATGCCATCTGTTGCATCATTTCGCCGAGTTTTGTCACCGACTTGGCTGCCGGACTTCCTATGCTGTGGCTGCAAAATCCGATATTGAACATGACGGACGAATGGAAAAATAGGTTTCTTTTGTATTGGAATGTCATCTTCCATAAAATTAAAGATCCTAATCTTCGATACAAAAAGGAGATTCTAAAAAACATGTTTAAAATTTGGATTTATGAGATGTTGAATATGTTCGAATCTAATCTGACGTTGACAAACGCCAAACCAAAAACAAGGAAAGATGAAATAGTCATATCATTCATCAAGTTGGTTGGTCAGGATTTTATGATAGATAGGAGTGTGGGATATTATGCGGACAAATTATGCATCACACCCAAGCATCTTTCTAAAACGATGAATGAGATACGGGGCATCACCGCTAGCGAATATATTGATACATATATAATATTGGAGGCCAAATCGCAGCTGAAGTTTACCAATAGGAGTATTAAGGAAATCTGTAATGATTTGAATTTCGCAAATCAGTCGTTTTTCGGTAAATTTTTCAAACATCACACGGGATTATCTCCATTACAGTATAGGGAGAAAGTTTGAATAGAAATTCAGAAAGACACATATAGAGTTTGTATCAAATATAGGAAATAGCTTGTTAAAGTTCAAGACGTCTTGTGTATATTATTTCATGGGTTGTATTGTTAGCAACAATATTCTAAATGGAAGTAGGAAGAGGTATCGGTAGGCGGAATTTCGCCTTTAGCCGAGGATGAAGGGAGGTGCGTGCCGTAACTCCTGAAAAAGCGGGCGACGGCACAGGCATCCAAGTCATTCTTTGACGATTACTAAAAAAAGCCGCGGTTAATTTATTAACCGCGGCTTTTTCTGCTTCTATTTCAGCCATTCGGCTATTTTTTCGGCGCAGCTTTCGCCATCCATTGCCGAAGATGTTATTCCGCCTGCATATCCCGCCCCTTCACCGCAAGGATAGAGGCCTTTTATGCTGATATGTTGCAGTGTCTCTTCGTCACGGGATATTCGAATAGGAGAGGATGTCCTCGACTCCACACCGATGATAATGGCATCGTTGGTGACAAATCCCTTCATCTTTTTATCGAAATCTTGAAATCCTTCCCTCAGCCGTTTGCCTATGAACTCAGGCATCCAGAGGTGCATGGGCGAAGCCACGATGCCAGGAAGGTAGGATGTCTCCGGCAAATCAAAGGAGAGCTTCCCTTTTACGAAGTCGGCAAGACGCTGGGCGGGTGCTATGGCATTTCTACCTCCATTTTTAAATGCCAGATGTTCAAACTCCTGCTGGAATCGAAGTCCAGCCATCACGCCATGGTCTTTATATGTCTCCAGATCTTCGGGCTGAATCTCGACAACGATAGCAGAATTAGCAAATTTCGAGTTTCTGTTGGCGGGAGACATACCATTGACTACCGTCTCTTTCTCGCAAGTGGACGCCGGTACGATGAATCCACCCGGACACATACAGAAAGAGTAGACTCCACGTCCGTCAGCCTGCGTCACTAGACTATAGGATGCGGCAGGAAGATATTCGCCCCTTTCGCTAGCATGATATTGTATCTTGTCTATGAGCCCTTGTGGATGTTCCACACGCACACCCATGGCAAAGCCTTTTGCCTCCATTGCTATGCCTTTGTCTTGCAGCATCTCATATACGTCTCTCGCAGAATGTCCGGTAGCTAGAATGACGGCTTGAGCATGCAGTTCCTTTCCGTCAGACAGTTGTACTCCCTCCATCTTGCCATCGTTGATAATAAGACTCGTCATTTTTGTCTCAAAATGAACTTCACCTCCGTGTCTCAGAATGGTTTCCCGCATGTTCTTGATGATGACGGGAAGTTTGTCCGTTCCAATATGCGGATGGGCTTCGAAAAGGATGGAGTCTTGCGCTCCGTGTTGATGAAAATTGAGCAGTATTCGAGAACAATCCTTTTTCTTCTTTAATCTGGTGTAAAGTTTTCCGTCGGAGAAGGTTCCGGCTCCACCTTCGCCAAAGCAATAGTTGGACTCCGAGTTCAGACTTTTGTTTTGGTTGAGTAGGGCGATGTCCTTTTTTCGTTCGCTGACCTCTTTACCTCGTTCTATGATGATTGGTTTTATGCCAAGTTCTATTAATCGAAGAGCGGCAAACAGACCTGCAGGTCCGGCACCCACGATAATAACCTCCGTTTTTCCGGTCACTTCTTGGTATTTGAACGGGTAGGATACGGCTTCCGGTGTTGATTTTTCTGTATAGACATTGACGGCCAAGTTTATCTTTACCTGCACTTTAGAACGTGCGTCAATGGATTTTCTGACAATTTGTATAGTATTTATTTTGTGAGGGTCTACTTTGATCTTCTCGCCGACTATTTCTTTCAACAAATTCTCTACGCAAGCCTGTTTAGGCAAAACGGTGAGTTGTATGTTATTGTATATCATTCAGTTTTTGTGTTTTTAAATTCGAAACAAAGGTAATAAAAGAAATCCAAGCTGGAGATCTTTCCCTTGTCTATAATAGTTCGTAGCTGTTTATTTGTACGGGAGCATCGAGCGATTTGAGAACCCGTTCCATCAGGATGCCTTCTCTGTTGTCGTATTCGTACCCGAACGTGGCACGCATACCCATCTGTATGAATTGGACAGCCCGATCCAAAGCGATGGGCAGGCTGTCGCCTTGAAGTAGAGCCCCTGTGATGATGCTAGTGAATATGTCGCCGGTACCGGGGTAGTGCGTAGGCAGGTAGTTGGTCGATACCTTCCAAAAACGGCCTGTACTTTTATTATATGCCACGACATACGTCTTTTTAGGGTCGTCCTTCTCCAAAACGCTAGTTACAATCACGATATCAGGGCCGCTTTCTGACATTAGGACAAGATTGCTTTTCAGTTCTTCGATGGAGAGATAAGGACAGAACGGCTTGTCTAGCAGAAGGAACATCTCTGTCAGATTAGGGGTAATGACATCCGCGTATTTAATCAACCGTCGCATCTGCGTCACCATGTCTGAGTGTAGTGCAGGATATAGGTTGCCGTTGTCTCCTAAAACGGGATCTACAACTATCAGTTGTTCGCTATGCTGGAATGTTTGGATAAACTCCTCCACGATGGCGACTTGTCTGGGCGAACCAAGATAACCGGAATAGATGCCGTCAAACTCTATGTCGAGGTTTTTCCATTGTTGGATAAAAAGAGGCATCTGGTCTGTCAGGTCCAAAAAGCTGAAATCCGGATATTGGGTATGGGAAGACAGGACTGCAGTTGGCAACGGGAATGTCTGAAAGCCCATGGTTGAAAGAATAGGAATGACTACGTTTAGCGATACCCGTCCGCAGCCGGAGAGGTCGTGGATGGCAGCTACTTTTTTTACCCTGTTGCGCATATTTTAGTCTGATTAGAAATTCGAAAAATTAAGAAATACAATCACATACCCATTAGGGCATGTTCGTTCAGAAATTCCTGAAACTTATCTTTATAAGAATCGGAAATCGGTATATATTGTTTGCCAAATACAATGCGGTTTCGCTCTATCACCTTGATTTTTTCAGGCTGAACGATGAACGAGCGGTGAACCCGGATAAATTTATCCTCGGGCAACTGGTCTTCCAACGATTTCATGCTCATCAGCGATAGTATAGGATTTGGTTCGTTTTCCAGATGTATCTTCACATAATCTTTCAGACCTTCGATGTAAAGTATGTTTTTCAACTCGATCTGCATCAGTTTGTAGTCTGTTTTCACGAAGATGCTTTTTTTCTCCTTTCCTATTTCTGCCGGAGTCGTTTTGGCGCTATTGGTAAGTTCGAACCATTGCAAAGCTTTGTTGGCGGCTTGTAGAAAATCCGGATAACTGATGGGCTTCAGGAGATAATCCAATGCATTGACCTTAAATCCATCTACCGCATATTGTTCGAAAGCGGTCGTGAAGATTATTTTTGATTTATCACCTCCAATCATCTTGGAAAATTCAAGACCATTAAGATCCGGCATTTGGATATCTATGAAAATGACATCCGGTTTCGTCTCGTTCAGTTCTGCCATGGCCTTTACAGCACTGCTATATTTGCCGCAGAGCGAGAGAAAATCAGTTTTTGTCACATAACCCTCCATCAGACCCAAGGCTAGCGGTTCGTCATCTATGATTATACATTTAAGTTCCATATGTTTCTTATTGGCTTATGTTTAATAAAATGATATTGGTTTATAATCCATCTGTGTCAGTCCTATTGTCACGAAGCGTAGAGTGTTAGTTTTGCCATATATTTGTCATTTTCAACGCCTACCGTGAAGGAGTGCCTATTGGGATAGAGTAGCTCCAATCGTCTTCTGAGGTTTTCAAGGCCAATTCCCGAACCACTTTTGTCTTCCTTGTCCTTGGGCATATAACTGTTTTCTATTTCGCAGATGATGAGGTTGTTGTCTTCTACCTTTAGACGTATGTTGACGAACGATTCGTCTTGGCTACCTACTCCGTGTTTGAATGCGTTTTCTATCAAAGAGATAAATAGGAGTGGGGCCAACTCTATCTGGGGGTTGCGTGAAATGTCGATATCCTCTTTTACCGTAACATTCTCCGGCAACCGTAGTTTCATCAGAGAGATGTAATTGTTGATGAAGTCCACCTCCTTCTGCAGCGGCACATTCTTCTGGTTGTCATCATAAAGCACATACCTTAGCATCTTACTGAGTTCAAGGACCGCTTGCTGCGACTTTTCCTGACTGATGGCGATGAGTGCGTAGATGTTATTCAGTGTGTTGAAAAGGAAATGTGGATTGAGTTGGCTTTTTAGGTTTTTCAGTTCGGCTTCCGAGCGTTGCCTTTCCAGCTCTTGTCGTTGAGCTTCGGCATTGTACCAATAGTAGCTACCTTTGATTGCCACGCTGATAGCCACGGTAAAGAAGAGGGTAAGCATATCTCTCAGAGTGAAAAGAATGTCCATCAGCAGCTTCTTCTGGTACATGACCATATGACTTTTATGGGGGAAGAGCATGGCTTCGTGCAGAAAGTGCATAATGATACCGATAGATACAATGAGAATGATGTTGTAGACGATGAATGTACGAATCTTTTTGCCGAACAGATACTCCTCAATAAGATATAGGTAGTTGATATAGAATATGATCAGAAAGGCGCATGGTACAATGCAAAACCTCAGATAACCTATTATGCTACCATCTATATTCTCTTTTCTTATAAAAAAGAAAGGGAAGACGAACATGATCATCCAAGCTATGATATGGATAAACATGTGGATTCTTTTTTTATCTGTTGTAAAAATCATCGTTTTATCTGATTTTTATTTATTATCAAATCAACATATATAGGCAGATGGTCGCTGAACCCGTTAGCGAACAGAGTGCCAAGAAAAGCCCGTTTGGGAGCATAGTCTGTTTTGTCCTCCTTCAATAAGAACCTTTCGTTGCAGATACCCACATACTGTACGTCCGTATAGAGGGATGATTTCTTGTCCATCATCTTGCCAGAGAGTATCCATTGGTCTAGCATTCCCCATTTTCCTTCAAATTTGTGGGATCCCAACGTTTCGTTACCGTCAAACTGGTAACAGAGATTGTACAAGGAGTCGTTGCAGACCTTTTTCCATCTGTTTTTGCAACCCAATCCAACAGTGAGACTCTCGTTGGTGGGATAGTCGTTAAAATCACCCATGATGATTATTCTAGCCTCAGAATTAAACCCCAGCAGGCTGTCAGTCGTCTGTCGGAGTACGGCAGCCACCTTCATACGTTTGTCTTCCGATTCCAATTCGCCTCCATATCTGGAAGGCCAATGGTTGACGAAAATATGGAGAGTATCTCCTGTTTCTTTTATGACACCGGAAGCATATAAGATGTCTCGGGTAGGGCGGTCGCCGATATCTACGTGCAGAAACTTCTGCGATAGCAGTTTAAACTTGTCTGGTTGATAAAGCATAGCCACATCGACACCTCGCCTGTCCGGCGAGTCCTTATGTACGTACTTGTATTTTGCATATTGCAGAGGAGTAGAGTTGATGAGGTCGTTGACCACTGTTGCATTCTCCACTTCGCAAAGGCCTACGATGATAGGAGTGTCCCAACCGCCTGCGGCCATGATGGCCTTCGAGAGGTTGGATAGTTTAGTCTTGTATTTTTTATCCGTCCATTGGTGGTCACCTTCGGGTGTGAAGGAGTCATCGTCTGTGAGCGGGTCGTTTTGGCAGTCAAATAAATTCTCCAGATTATAGCTGATCATACGAAGTCTATGTTCTTGTGCCACAAGAGAGAAAAATGGGCACAAGAGACTACTGATGGTGACAATATAGAGAAAACCCTTTTTCAAAAGGAGAAAGATTTTAATTTTCGGAAGTTATAGCCGGCTGCCATTCGTATGCGCCAATATCCGGCAAATTATTCTGGTTTCTGTCTCTTCCTGCTTTGTCCGCATTACACTCCGGATAGAGATTCAGGACCTCAACATCGGCCTTATTGATGGCGGCAGAGAGAGAGTCTATGCTATAGTCGTATTCATATTCCGTATGGTTTATCAACTTAAAGAGAGGGTCTTCATTCCATATTACCTTTGAAAATCTTTCATTGCTGATAAACGAATTGTCTGAATATACGTATTTTATTAAACAAGAATTAAAGTGATAGTTGAAGTTTTCGTCACTATCTTCACCCTCTAAATCCATCTCCTGTTGGTAAGTTCCGTAAATAATGCAGTTGTTGAAATCTGCTTTCACCAGCGGAATGATAGGTTCTTTCGTGTAATACTCTTTATTCAAAAGCATCACCGCACTGTGATATCTACTGTTTTTCGGAAAATTAGCTATCGTGCAATGGTTGAACAGATAGTCGCCGCCCTCCAACATTACGCACGCATTCAAGCTATTGGATATAACTGTATTATAGGCATACACCTTAGCGTTGGTAGCTTTAAGGGCAACGCCTTTCGTGTTGTGTATGGTAGAGTTGGCAAGGATTAGCTTGTAGACATCCGGCTTCAACTCAGAAGAGTCCATTCGAATCCCGAAATCAGAGCTTCTGATGACTGCACCCTCCATCTTGTTGCCGTAGCTTTCTTTGGAGAAGATGATGCCTCCCCATTGACCTACAATCTTGTCGTATGGTATGTTATCATAAA
This sequence comes from Prevotellaceae bacterium, assembly GCA_020636675.1. Lineage (GTDB taxonomy): Bacteria > Bacteroidota > Bacteroidia > Bacteroidales > Paludibacteraceae > RGIG10190. The sequence continues at coordinate 75,643 of JACJXK010000003.1, read as the reverse complement.
TGTAGTCTGTCCTATGTCCTCTGAACAGAACAGGATAGTGAATGTCGCCCAAAACTTTCAGAACGCCATTGACTTTCATGCAAGCGTTAGTATAAAAGTAGATTTTCGTCCCTGCATCGATTGTCAACGTTGCATTTTCATCTACGCACAAAGTGTCGTATATAAGATATGGCTTGTCGTTGGTCCAATGTGTATCTTCTTCTATTTTTGTGTTTCTCTGCAAATGGACATCCTGTCCGTATGTACAGAGTTTGACGTTTTGCACATTTCCATTGTATCTGAAGACAAGTGAATCTAAGATGAATAGGGGTGCGTTCTGACCTATTCCATTCAGTCTAGCCTGCACAAAAATATAGATGCTGTCGTTAGCCCTTATCTCGATATTATTGAATGTAGTTCCACTTTGTCCGTTCACATTTATTTGAAAGCATTTAAATCCTGATTCCAAGCTTATTGCATCTATGCGAATATTCTCTGATGTTTTATTATATACCATTATTCGCTTAGTAGAAGTCAATATATTGGAAAATATGGTATCGAAAGAAATGGTGTCGGTAGAGAGTGTCAATTGATAAGATGCATCGGAAGTGAAATCATCATCTTCGCACGAAATCAGCAAGCACGAAAAAAAAGAAAAAAGCACTGCTATGGGAAAAAACTTATTCATCTATTTTTTGAGTTAAATATGAATTGATGTTTAAGCATCTATTTACAAAGATAATTCTTTTTGTCAGACAAATTGACGAATATGATTGTAAATTCATTAGAAAGACGTACTTTTGTCCCGTAAAAAAACAGAAAGGAAAGATATCCGATGAATGTCTTTTTCCTTCGAATTACAAAATCTAATGAAACAGCAGATTTGTCAGTTTATACTGAAGACAATAGGTTGGAAAGCCTCATTGAAGGTAGAGATACCCAATAAATGTGTTTTTTGCGTGGCTCCTCATACCAGCAATTATGATTTTTTGGTGGGCAAGGTGATGTTTTGCGCAATTGGAGGTAAAAGGCCATCGTTTCTTATCAAAAGGGAATGGTTTAAATTTCCGTTCAACTTGTTTTTTGGTCCGATAGGTGGCATTCCTGTAGATCGCGGACGAAAGACATCTTTGGTGGAGCAGATTGTGGAACAGTACCAAAAGAGAGATAAATTCCAGTTGGCCATCACACCGGAAGGCACCAGAAAAGCAAATCCAAATTGGAAAATGGGATTTTATTATATAGCGAAGAAGGCAAATGTTCCCATTCTTCTGACTTACATAGATTACGAGAAGAAAATGGCCGGTATCGACCGGATTTTCTGGCCAACGGATAACGAGACGGAGGACATTAAGCAGATAAAGCTTTACTTTAAGAATTTCAAAGGTCGCAATCCGGAAGGTTTTACGATAGGAAAGATATAAAACATGTTTTTATACGAATAAAGAGCAGATAATCTATTAAAAAATAGAGATTGTTTGCTTTTTTTATGTCACAATAGATAGAAAATAATGAAAATCGCTTTATTTCAATATGATATAGTTTGGAAAGATAAGGAGGATAATCTTCGAAAATTGGAAACTCAACTAAAAAATGGGATAGATGCAGATCTGCTAATCCTTCCTGAAATGTTCAGTACGGGGTTCTGTATGGAGCCAGAATCGCTCGCCGAGGGAAACGAAGGAAACACCATGTCGTTTCTTAGGTGTCTGTCCGAACGTTATCAAACAGCTCTGTGTGGTAGTTTTGTTGCCGAAGAAGGCGGAAAATATTATAATAGAGCTTTTTTCGTCATGCCTTCGGGCAAAATATTTTATTATGACAAGCGTCATCTTTTCTTGATGGGACAGGAAGGTGACAGATACACAGCCGGCGACAAACGGATTATTGTGAATTATAAAGGATGGAATATATGTTTGATGATCTGTTTTGATTTACGTTTTCCTGTTTGGTCTAGAAATGTAGACAACGCTTATGATCTGTTGATTTATGTGGCAAATTGGCCTACTTCGAGAATATCGTCATGGAATGCATTATTGCCGGCTAGAGGCATCGAAAATTTGGCTTATGTGTGTGGGGTCAATCGAGTGGGAGAGGACGGCCTTAATTATGAGCATAACGGAGATTCTTCTGTTTATGATTATAAGGGTAAACAACTACTTCGATTAGAAAACGGGGAGGAGCATGTGGCTGTGGTAGATCTATCTAAGGAAAAATTAGATGAGTTTAGAAAGAAATTCCCGGTTTTTTGTAGTGCTGACCGATTTGAAATAAAATAGAAACGCCCGATCTTAACGATTAAACGTTTCTATTTCTTTTATACTTAGTCCTGTTATTTTACTGATGGTGTCAGCAGACAGTCCCATCTCTTTCATCGTCTTCGCATTCCTCAACTTTTCCTCAATAATTCCCTTTTCAATTCCTTCTGCCAATCCTTCGGCATGGCCTTCAGCGATTCCTTCGGCTCTTTCCGTGTAGATGTTGTCGCGCAGGATGACTACGTTGTCCAGATGCCTATAATAGGCCTCCAGTTCGGACTTGGTCATCTTGTCCAGCTTGAGCCGTTCGCGGGCTTCCGTCAGGCCGGGGGCTGTCGCCGTGTTCGGGATGTCTCCCGTGTTCAGGTAATAGATCCACTCTTCCAGCGGACTTTTTGCCATGCGGTTGAAGTCGTTCACCTTCAGGATGTAATATTCCGGATATAGCTGGCTGACCTTATCCACCTTGAATGTCTGTCTTTGGAAAGGGGAGAGTTCCAGAATGTCGCCGTCATATGCCACAACTGTCTTTCCGTATATGGTATCCTCCTGCCAGGAGAAGCATACGATGTTGATGAGTAGACCTTCCTGACGTGTCGTAGCCTTCGCCCTTGTTGATGTATTCCGACCGTTTGGACACGCCGAAAGCATTCGTTGAAGTAGTATTCGTTGTTCTGCACCCGATGAGGATCGTTGCCGTCGCAGTCTCGCAAGAATGTCGACACGGTTGTACTTGTCAAACCTCCTCCTGGTTGCTTGCTCCAAAGTTCCGGATGACTATCTGCTGGAGCAGGGTCGTCGAACTCCAGCACGGAGTTCGCCTTTGTTGCGGAGCATTTCTTCATGCCCAGTCGAAACGTATGTAGTTGCTTATTGCCATTTCTCGGTTTCTTTAGTCGTTTAATCCAGCTTTTTATCAGACAGTTTGAGCTCTGTCACTTTACTGATGGTGTCCGTAGGCAGTCCCATCTCTTTCATCGCTTTATTCCTCAACTTTTCCTTCAGCTCGCCTTCAGCGATCCTTTTTCAATTCCTTTCAATTCCTTTTTCTGCCAATCCTTCGGCATGGCCTTCAGCGATCTTCGGCTCTTCCGTAGATGTTGCGCGCAGGAGGAGACGTCCAGATGCCTAAGCTCTTCCGACTTGGTCATCTTGTCGCTTGAGCTGTTCCGGGCTTCCGTCAGGCCGAGCTGTCGCGTGTTCGAATGTCTCCCGTGTTCAGGAGGATCCACCTCCAGCGGACTTCAGGGTTGAAGTCGTTCACCTCGATGTTATTCGATATATGCTGACCTTTATCCACCTTGAATGTCTGTCTTGGAAAGGGAGAGTTCCAATGTCGCGTCATGCATGCCACAACCCGTCTTTTCCGTGATATACGGTATCCTTCCCGTGGCCGAGGGAGAAGTATACGATGTTGATGGAGTAGACCTTCCTGACGTTGTCGTAGCCTTTCGCCCTTGTTGATGTATTCCGTGACCAGTTTGGACACGCCGAATAGCATTCGTTGGAAGTAGGCGTATTCGTTGTTGTTCTGCACCTCGATGAGGATCAGCTCGCCGTCGCAGTCCTCGGCAAGAATGTCGACACGGTTGTACTTGTCAAACTCCTCCTCCTGGTTGCTTTCGCTCTCCAACAGTTTCCGTATGACTATCTTCCGGTTGAGCAGGGTTGTCAGGAATCCCTCCAGCACGGCGAAGTTCGCCTTGTTGCGGAGCAGTCTTTTCATTGCCCAGTCGAAACGTATGTAGTTGCTTATTGCCATTTTCGGTTTCTTTAGATACAAATATAGAACAAATATTGAACCTCACCAAAAGTTAAGATAAAGGTAAAAACACCTATTTAAAAGAAAGATAGTAGAAAACAAACCGTCAAAATTATATTTTTGACTTTTGTCAAACGTTTTTATGGTCATCTTGTTGCATAAATCAAATGTAGTTTGCATCTTTGTAGTGCAAACAAAAACAAGTAGATTTTTCATAGTTAAGGTTTAGGTTAAATGAGATTTAGGGACGCTGTGAAGCCTCCCTAAATTTTTTATATCCATCCCCCAACGTTTCTACAATCACAAGAAAAAGCTTCTATTCCTTTTCATAAAATAAATATGTACCTTTGCGCAACAAAAAATGTAGAGATATGTCTGTTCACAACGAAAATATCAAAAAAATTTCAACAAAGGCTTTGTTGGAGATGAAGGACAAAGGGGAGAAGATCTCCATGCTTACGGCTTACGATTATTCTATGGCTTCGATTATCGATCAGGCAGGAATGGATGTCATTTTAGTAGGCGATTCGGCCGGTAACGTGATGGCTGGCTATTCTTCGACTATTCCTGTTACATTGGATCAAATGATTTATCATGCACAGTGCGTAGTGCGTGGAGTGAAACGTGCGCATGTGGTCATTGATATGCCGTTTGGCAGTTATCAGTGTGATGAGTCGGAAGCTGTACGCGCGGCGGTTAGAATAATAAAAGAGTCTGGCGCCGATTCTGTGAAGATAGAAGGCGGAGAGGAATTTGCAGGAACAATAAAGAAGATAATAAATGCAGGAGTTCCTGTGATGGGACATCTTGGATTGATGCCTCAGTCTATCAACAAATACGGTTCTTACGCATTACGAGCAAAAGACGACGCAGAGGCGCAGAAATTAATATCTGATGCCCACAAATTGCAGGATATAGGTTGTTATTCATTGGTTTTGGAGAAGATCCCGGCAGTATTGGCTAAGCAGGTGGCTGAGTCTTTGGATATTCCTGTCATTGGAATCGGTGCCGGAGGTGGAGTAGACGGACAAGTGCTTGTGATGCATGACATGTTGGGTATAAACAACGGTTTTTCCCCTAAATTTTTGCGTAAATACGCTAATCTGTTTGACGAAATTACCAAGGCAGTAGGGTCATATATATCGGACGTGAAATCAAGTTCGTTTCCTAACGAAAGTGAGCAATATTAATTGTTCTCTATAAAAGACAGAAAAGGTCATGCTCTTTAGCGTGGCCTTTTTTTATGGTGTTAGCTGAAAGGGGACGAGTGTTGTTCAGTAGAATAGGATCGTCTGCTTCCTTTTTATTGTACGTCTATGGAAAGACACTTCCATTTGTTGATTTTATTCCCGTAATCGATCTTCCTTGACACACAAAAGAAGGATACCCCAAAAAAGGATATCCTCCGTAATCAAATCTATATGATTGATATTATTCTGCAGGTGCAGCTTCGGCAGCAGGTGCGGCTTCTTCGGCAGGTGCGGCTTCTTCGGCAGCAGGTGCAGCCTCTGCTTCAGCAGCTGCTTTTGCAGCAGCCTCTTCAGCCTTCTTCTTTGCTAGTATTTCAGCCTTAGCCTTATTTACAGCTTGCTCAGCCTCTAGACGAACTTTAGCTTTAGCTTGCTTGTCAGAATTCATCTTGTTTGCCTCAGCTTCAATCTTGTTCTCTTTTTCAGACACCCAAGCGTTGAACTTCTGATCAGCAACAGCTTCTGTGAATGCGCCCTTCTTTACACCACCCAATAAGTGTTTCTTCATATAAACACCCTTGTCGCTAAGAATGTTTCTTGTAGTGTCAGTTGCTTGAGCTCCAACAGAAACCCAATACAATGCTTTTTCGAAGTTTATATCTACTGTAGCAGGATTTGTGTTTGGATTGTAAGTTCCAATCAACTCGATAAATTTACCATCACGTGGTGCCCTGCTATCTGCTACGACGATGTGGTAATACGCGTACCCCTTACGGCCGTGTCTCTGCAATCTAATTTTGGTTGCCATTTCTTTGTTTTTATATTTATTAAACTTCTGAAGCCACACGTGGCTTCTGTCCAGTTTTTGGACGTGCAAAATTACAAACTTTATTCCGAATAATCGCCACGTTTATCCATGTTTTTTGCCGATTGTTTTGAATCGGGATTGTTTGTGTTCTGTTTTCTTCGAAAAGAAGAGGTTTATCCTTGCTTCATAGACAGTTGCACTCTCTTTCTTTCTTTGTCTACACCAATTACCCGTACTTCTACATGCTGGTGTAGGGAGACCACGTCTGCCGGATTGGAGATAAATTTATCCGCAAGTTCGGAGATGTGTACCAATCCGTTTTCTTTAATGCCAACATCTACGAAAGCCCCGAAATTGGTCACATTGGTGACTATTCCCGGCAGAGTCATGCCTATCTTCAAGTCGTCCAAAGTATGGATGGTCGGATCAAACTCGAACACCTTTATCGTCTCCCTATGGTCTCTTCCCGGCTTGTCCAACTCCTCGATGATGTCTCGTAGGGTAGGTAGTCCGATCTTTTCCGTTTTATATTTTTCAAGATTAATCTGTTTCTTTATCTCTTTATTGCTAATCAGTTCAGAAACGGAAGTATTTGAGTCTTTTGCCATTTGTTCCACAATACCATAACTTTCCGGATGGACGGCCGTATTGTCCAATGGATTTTCGGAGTTTGGTATTCTCAAGAATCCGGCGCATTGCTCATAGGCTTTTTCGCCTAGACGAGGAACGGCTTTCAGTTGTTTTCTGGACGAGAACGCGCCGTTTTGTGCGCGGTAGTCTACGATGTTCTGGGCTAGTTGCGGCCCAAGTCCGGATATGTAGGTCAGTAAGTGTTTGCTGGCCGTATTTAGGTTCACTCCAACTAGGTTTACGCTGTTGATCACGGTTTGATCCAACGCCTTTTTCAGTTTGCTCTGATCCACGTCGTGCTGGTATTGTCCAACGCCGATGGATTTCGGGTCTATTTTAACCAATTCGGCCAATGGATCCATTAATCTTCGGCCAATGGAGACCGCACCTCTCACGGTCACGTCATAGTCAGGAAACTCCTCACGGGCGATTGGGGATGCGGAATAGATGGATGCGCCGCTTTCACTCACTACAAAAACTTGAACCTTTCGGTCAAATTGTATGCTTTGGATGAATTGTTCCGTCTCTCTTCCTGCCGTTCCGTTACCTATGGATATGGCTTCTATGTTGTAGGCTTCAACCATCTTGGCAATCTTTTTCATTGCCATAGTCCTGTCGTTTTGAGGTGGATGCGGATATATCGTTTCGTTATGCAACAGATTACCTTGAGCGTCCAAGCAAACCACTTTGCAGCCGGTTCTGTATCCGGGATCTATGGCAAGCACTCTTTTCTGCCCTAGAGGAGGGGAGAGCAGCAGCTGTCTTAGATTTTCGGCAAATACGCGGATGGCCTCTTCGTCTGCCTTCTCCTTGCTGGATGCCGCAAATTCGGTTTCTATCGATGGTTTTATCAGTCGTTTGTACGAATCGTCTATGGCCTCTTTAACAACCTCAGCCATAGCGTTTTCACCTTTTACGAAGAGGGGGTAAAGCCTTTCCGACGAATGGTCGTCGTCCGGCGATATGGACACTCTCAGGAATCCTTCCGATTCTCCTCGTCTCATAGCAAGCAACCGATGGGAGGAGCACCTTTTCAGTGGCTCTCTCGTTTCGAAATAGTCCCTGTATTTCTCTGCCTCTTTTTCTTTTCCCTTCACCACTTTGGATGTTATCTCGGATTCGTAGGAGAAGTTCCGTCGTACTCGGTCGCGGGCGGCTTCGTTTTCATTTATCCACTCGGCGATGATATCCTTTGCACCTTTTATTGCTTCCTCAACATCGGCTATGTCGCCTTTTACGAAATGAAGCGCCGCATTCTCGGTATCATTGCCTTGCTGGCGCATGATGATTTTAGCCAAAGGCTCCAGACCCTTTTCCCTAGCTATCTCTGCACGGGTTCTTCGCTTGGGTTTGTATGGAAGGTATATATCTTCAATCTCGTTGATGTTCCATGACTCCTTGATTCTTTTTTTCAATTCGTCGGTGAGTTTTCCTTGCTCTTCAATCGATTTGAGGATGGAATCTTTTCGTTTTTCCAGTTCCGTGAACTTCTCCGACTTTTCTTGAATCTCCTGAATCTGGACCTCGTTAAGCTCGCCGGTCATCTCTTTCCTATATCGGCTGATGAAGGGGATGGTAGATCCTTCGGATAGTAGTTTTAGCGTATTGGCAACTTGTCGCTCTTGTATGTTGAGCGATTTGGCTATTATTGCGTTGTATATCATCTTTTGTTTTTGTACTTTTTTCTTGAAATAAAAGACAATGGTTTATAGAATGTTATCTGTATAAATCTCTATCTTAAGATTATCCACAAAGAGTATATAAGTCGGCTCTTGGGTTGATGACCATGACGGGAACCGTAGCTTTCCGTATGACTTTCAGCTCCTTTGGTCCGAAGATGATGTCGTCCATTCCATAGTCTCGGGAGGCGGAGATGATAAGCATGTCTGCCCCCAATTCCGGCACCTTAAGCGCAGCCTCCAGTTCCACTTTAAAACTATCTTTCGTGGACGTTATATATCTATATTTCAAAGAGAATTTGTCCAATAATGTTTGGATGGCTTGCGTATTTTGTTTGGCACGGCTGCCATAGTCGTTGGCAGGCATGAGTAATATTTCCGAGTTAAAAAACCTGCCCATGCTACTGCTGAAAGGACCTTTCTCTCGCTCTTCGTTAAGAAGTCCGACGGGCACTAATACCTTGTCGAATCGAATAGGTTGTTCTGCCTTCACAAAGAAATAGGGGATACGCAACTGTCTACACCAACCCAATTGTTTGAGCGGTTTGTTGTATGGTTTTTTATCCGTAATTTCAAAAACGATCATGGATGCTTCCGTATGTTCCATGTAGCCGGTAAAATCATCGTCAACATCGAGCACAAAACTATTGACCTTTATTTCGGGATGTTGGGCTACGCACTCTCTTTCCCATTGTTCAAAGACGGGAAGATAAGTATCTATGTCTTTGTCTTTTTTGTCTGGCAATCCAAGAAAACAGACCGCCTTCTCATAGGTCTCAGCTAGTCTGCAAGCCAATTCAAAACCCTTTTTAGGGAAAGTGTTGGGATGTGCAGCAACGAATATCTGTTGTTTCAAATCTGTCATTTCAGTCTTTTTTTGAATGCGGACAAAGTTAATGAAAAAATGCAATCAAACGAAAGAATGAATTTATCAACTCTGCATTTGTCGGAATTGTCATAAAAACTAACGAAGATGTATACGAATTTACCCGTTGTCGGAATCGATTAGAGCATATTAAGGGTTCATTTTGTGTGTGCTTCACAAACCTTGCAGCAATCATACGAATGAACAAATGTGAAGGTGTCGTGAAACCTGCCTTTCCGTCGGTCGGCGGACACTCACCTTTGGCTGCGGAAAAGGGGAGGTGCGTGCCGCAGCGTGAAAAGCAGGCAACAGCGCAAGCACTTTTCTCCTGCTAAAAGATAATGCCTACGGCATTTTATCAAAATTGTCACAAGTTATTTTTTGACGATTACTAATAGATTGGTATATTCGTATTTCGCAAAATAAACCGTTTTCAGTAAGTGTAAAAAAGATAAAGATGGCAAATATTCAGAAAATAGCCGAATTCGTTCTGTCAACCTTTTTGTTAATAATGGGAATGAGTCTTTATGGACAAAATGATCTGCGTTTTTCGTATGAATGTAAAGACAAGACGTTAAGTCCCTTTAACACAAAGGTTTTATTGAAATCACCAGATAAAGAAATATTCAATCTGTTTGCAGACACGGCAAGCAAATTTGTCCTATCAGAAAAGGAATATTTTAAGTCAACGGGAATTTATACTCTTTTTATCACCTACTCAACGGAGGGTCATGGACAGGATTCTATTGCCTATGACTTTGATATATGTGGAACTGAAATAAACACAAATATTTCAATCGAATTTGATTACAAAGAGAGACTTATAAAACAAGGAGATATTTTTATTAAGGGAGAAAAAGTAATAAACGGTTATATTCGAGTTAATAAATACTACGATGCTCCAAAATCGATTGACATTGCGCTTGACAATAAATATTTAGGAAATGAATACTATAAAGGTCCATTTTTTAAAGTAAAGAATAATTCAAAAGATACATTATATGGAGAATACTTACCGGGCTATTTTTGGGGAACTTTGTCTTATAGAAGAAATGATTCAACCTTATTTACAAGATATGGCAGTATTGATTGTATGTTCGTTGATTCTTCTCCGTTGTATCCCGATTCAATAAAACATGCGACTGTTGGTTCTTTCGGGTTGACAAAAAAACTTTTGCCGTTTGAATATAGATTTGAAGTTATGTTGGCAGATAAATGGCAATCATATGGAATCGGAGTTTATAAAGAATCAAAGCACGTTGTATGGGCTGGCACGAAAAAGTATTACAAACTTAAATGCGATTTTAAAATAGACGAATAAACAAGTACCACTTGGCATAAAGGAGATGACGAAGATTCATGCCGACATTAAGGTTTCATTGTGCATTGACTTTATGCCGTTCTGTTGCATCTCTCTCTAAAAATATTTTTCAGCGTACTTGTCAATCCAAATATTGTTCGTATATTTGCGAACAATATTTTACAGGACAAGAAGGAGATGAATGAAAATAATGAACAGATAGCACGTTTCGCCAAGGCGTTGGGACATCCCACACGCATTGCCATCCTACGGTTTTTGGCAAACAGGACCACCTGCTATTTCGGCGATATTTTCGACGAACTGCCCATCGCCAAAGCAACGGTTTCGCAGCACCTCAAGGAGTTGAAGGATGCCGGACTTATTCAAGGCGAGATAGAGGCGCCGAAGGTGAAATATTGCATCAACCGTGAGAATTGGAACGTGGCGAAATCGCTTTTCGCCGAATTCTTTGACGATTGCGCCTGCAAAAAGGGAGGCTGTTGCAAGTGATTTTTTTGATGTTTATGTTTGTTGTTTTACGAACAACGAACAATTATTATTGTATAACTTAAAAAAGAAACGAAAATGGAGATTAAAGTTTTAGGAACAGGTTGTGCGGGCTGCAAAGCCCTGTATGCTACGGTACAACAAGCCGTGGAGGAGATGGGCATCCAAGCCGAATTGGTAAAGGAAGAGGATTTGGTGAAGATTATGGACTACAACGTCATGCAGTTGCCTGCTTTGGTAATCGACGAAAAGGTGGTTGCAAAAGGGCGTATGTCGTTGAGCGAGGTGAAGTCTTTGTTGGAAAAACTGTAAAAGGAGGAAGCGAAATGAAACGTCTGGTATTTTTATTATTGGCTTTTGCGACTTTGGTTTCCTGCGGAAATGCACAAAACAAGCAACCCATGAACCAATCGGGGAAGAAAGCGGCTTTGGAGGTGCTGTATTTCCATGGCGCACAACGTTGCGTTACGTGTAGGGCCATCGAGTCGCTGACAAAAGAGGTTTTGGACAACGAATATGCCGATGCCATGAAGTCCGGCAATTTGGTATTCAAGGTGATAGACATCTCTAAATCCGAAAATGAAGCTATTGCCGACAAATATGAGGTGGCTTGGTCTTCCCTTATTTTGGACAAAGGCGGGAAAGTGGTCAATATCTCCGATTTAGGCTTCAGCTATGCCAAGAGTCAGCCCGAAACATTCAAAATCAAACTGAGGGAGGAGTTGAATAAACTTTTAAATTGATGGAGACACTTCAATCCTTATTGGACAGCAGCACAATGCCGATATTGACGGCATTTTTGTTGGGTCTGCTCACCGCCATAAATCCTTGTCCGTTGGCTACCAACATTGCCGCCATTGGCTATATAAGCAAGAACATGGAGAACCGTAACCGGATATTTATCAATGGTCTGCTCTATACACTGGGACGGATCATCGCCTATACGGGTTTGGCCTTTATCCTGATTCTTATTCTGCGGGACGGCACAAGTGCGTTCCCCATCCAGAAGTTTTTTGCCCGATGGGGAGGCCGGATCTTAGGTCCGGCGTTGATGCTGGTTGGTTTGTTCCTGTTGTTCGGGGAGAGACTCAACTTACCTAAGTTCGGGTTTGGCGGGAACGGCGAGAAATACAAGAAGTACGGCGGATTCGGAGCCTTGTTGCTAGGCATATTGTTTGCCTTGGCATTCTGTCCGGCTAGTGCGGTGCTCTATTTCGGCATGCTGATTCCCTTGTCCGTGACGGCCGACGGAGGTATCTTCTTGCCTGTCGTCTTTGCCATTGCCACATCTTTGCCGGTGATTGCGGCCGCATGGTTTTTGGCGTATAGTGCTTCTGCCATCGGAGGTTTCTATGGCAAGATGCAGACAATACAGAAGTGGATGAACCGCATCGTCGGCATACTCTTTCTTGCCATTGGCGGATATTATTGTTTAATATTTTTATTTTAGAGAGGAAGATGAAAATACTGATTCTTTGTACAGGCAACAGTTGCCGTAGCCAGATGGCTCATGGATTTTTGCAGTCGTTCGACGGTCATCTGCAGGTCTTCTCGGCAGGAACGCAGCCGGCGACGAGGGTCAATCCGAAGGCGGTGGCAGCGATGGCGGAGGTTGGCATCGACTTGGGCGGACATACGCCACGGAATGTTGGCGAGTATCTTGACCAAGAGTGGGATTATGTGATTACCGTCTGCGGAAACGCCAACGAAACGTGTCCTACGTTCTCCGGGAAGGTGAAGAACCGTCTGCACATCGGCTTCGACGATCCTTCGGAGACGGAAGGAAGCGAGGCGTTTGTGACGGACGAATTTCGCCGCGTGCGTGACGAGATAAAAAGAGGGTTCGCCGAATTTTACATCACTCGTATAAAAGGGAAAAAACTCCCTACGTGTGAATGTGGCAACTGATATTCAAACAACAGATAAAACATTAAAACATTATGATACAGAATTTCGCAGATTGGTTAGTATTCGGGATTTTCGGAATCGACTCCGGAAGCCGACTGGGGACGGCGGTCAATTTCTTCTTTTACGACTCCATCAAAATATTGCTTCTCCTGTTTCTGATAAGTGCCCTGATGGGAATCATCAACGCCTATTTCCCGATAGACAAGGTTCGTGATTATCTCACCAAGCATAAGATGTTCGGATTACAATACTTCTTGGCTGCCGTTTTGGGTGCGGTCACCCCGTTCTGTTCGTGCAGCAGCGTGCCTTTGTTCATCGGCTTTGTGAAGGGCGGCATTCCGTTGGGCGTAACCATGGCGTTTCTGATTTCGTCGCCCTTGTTGAGCGAGATTGCCATTGCCATGTTCCTCGGAACGTTCGGTGTGAAGGTCACGTTGGTTTATGTAGTTAGCGGACTGCTGCTCAGTATGGTAGGGGGTATGGTGCTGGGTCGGTTCCATCTGGAGAGGTTGCTCACGCCTTGGGTGATAGGATTGCAGAAAAACAGCGTTGCAGAGTCCGAGAAATGGGAGGAGGAGAAAATACCGTTTCTGAAACGCCTGCCTACCATCGTTGGTGAATCGTGGCGTATTGTGCGGGGCGTGCTGCTTTACGTCCTCATCGGTATCGGTTTGGGAGCAGCCATGCACGGCTATGTGCCCGACGGTTTCTTTGAAAGCCTGCTTTCGTCCGACAAATGGTACAGCGTACCGCTTGCGGTGTTGGTGGCCGTGCCGGTATATGCCAATGCCGCCGGCATCGTACCGATTGTGGAGATTTTCGTGCAAAAGGGCGTTGCCATCGGTACCGCCATCGCCTTCATGATGGCGGTCATAGGTCTTTCGTTTCCGGAAGCCATGCTTCTGAAGAAAGTGATGACATGGAAATTCATCGCCATTTTTTTCGGCGTGACGGCTTTCTTCATCATCGTCAGCGGATGGTTGTTCAATTTGATTTTATAGAAGAAATGGGGATGCAAAGAAAGGCATACGATGAGAAAAGGGTAGTGTTTGCAGATAAAAGGTTTTAGTGGAGGAAAAGTACCTCCACCAATGCAGGTACTTTTGCATACGAGAAGATAATTTCCACGGAATTTTATCAAAATCATCACAAGTTATTTTAATATTTACAAAGGGGGTAATCTTGTCATTTTTTTGTATGTTTGAGATAATAAAAACGCATATATTATGAAAATAATCTTTCTTGACATTGATGGAGTAATCCAGTACACGAGCAAAAGGTTCGAACACATGAATGAGATTTCAAGTGTCGCAGCTCAACTAAACGAGAAGTTGAAAGTTCCGTTCGACTACGTTCGATTTTACAACAGTTATGACAATAACAAGTACGATATTGGCGCCGTCTATTATGATTGGGACCAAACGGCCATAGGGATCATACGTCAGGTGTTGGAACAGACGGGCGCAAAAATCGTGATGTCATCAGATTGGCGCGAACGAGGACTCCCTTACGATTATGGATGTTTGGCCATGTATGGGCTGGAAAAATACCTTTACGGAGCTACTGCGATGGAATATCTCACATTACCTATCAATCATTGGGAAGATACATATAGACCTGATTTGGACAAGTGGCGTAGTATAAAGGATGACTTGAGGCAGAGGTTTGCAGGAAGCTCAAATTCAATATATTCTATTGACAGTAGGTCTGTTGAGATTCTTGAGTATCTGGACCGTCATCCGGAGATTGATGCATATGTGGCTATCGACGACCGGAATCTGGAAAATCTTCTCCAAGGTCATTTTGTACACTGCACCCGTGGTTTGTTGCAACCAGACCAAAAGGAAGAGATTATCTCTAAACTAAATAAGATAGATGGTCCATATCATCTGCCAGCCGATTGCATCACACCAGAATTGGAAGAATATCGTAATTCTGGAGCAGCCGAGCGTTGGAATCATTTTCAGCATCCGGAGAATTGGATTTATGCACGTGGTGTGATTGAGGTGACTGATGAGATCCGTAAAACTTTAGGAGATAAGGCATTCGACACTGAATATAAGCGAAAAATGTAGAAAGTCGTTTTTTTTTTTGATTTAAATAGTTAAGACAAAAAGCCGGGCTCGTTTTCGTTGACGAAAAACAGTTTGGCTTTTTGTCTTTTCAGCAGTTATATAGTGTTATTCTTCTCCTGTAATAATGAATATATGTCATAATAATCTCTAAAAGTGTTTACCGTCGTAGAAAGAGTTTCATTTACTTAACATAATATTAATTATATAACAAATTAGGCTGTGCGATTTTGATGGATGTATCGTGAGATATGGAATCCAAAGCCAATGAGAATTGCATATATGAAATCGTACCATACTTCTGCGCAATTCTAGTGTGATTTGTCGATTATGATAATTCCATCAAGAAAAAAGGAATAAAACTAAATTGAGTCTTATTCCTTTTTCTTGATTAATCCAGATTGTAATATTCTAATCAATCAAAAAATTTCTTCATGTTCTGTTGGTCCAAATATACGACTGAATATCTGACAGCCTTGTTGACTGACATGATGGACAATCTGAATTCTCCGCTATCATATTGGTATAGCTTAATGTTTACCTTATCATAATTCGAATCGGCACATTCAAAACTTACATATTTAAATTGTCGTTTGATAATCCATTTCTTCGGCCTTCCGAATATCTTATAATCGTCAGACTCCTTCGAATCCAAATTCTCCACATAGATGGATTCGTTGGTGAGATCTATTGTGACTTCTGTCGAATTCATAACCCAAGGTCCCCAAGCATATAATCCATTCTTATCAATGCCAGAAGTACCGTCTGCAGATCGGTATGATTTAAACCGTATGACTTGGGCATCGACTGTTGACGAGAATGCCAAAAGTAATAGTAATAGACAAAATATGTAATTTATTCGTTTCATATATCTAAAATTTGTTAGTTAGTTTTCTCTTTTTGTAAACATGACATAAATAAACTATTAACTGTCAATCAGTAACCCATTTCTTGTTATGGACATGAACTTTCTTCGGATCGTATATCACCGTCTTTTTGGAGGTTATCTTGATGTAATATACTTTCTTGCTCTTATTCACGATTCGGTTACTTCTTAACCAAGGGTTGGCATCTTTAAGAAGCTGGTAGTTGGAGCCTCTTGCTATCGCAAAATCGGTCAAGTTAGATATGGAGGAATCCACAGAAACGACCTCCTGCTCCGGCAAATAATACAAATCTGATTTTTTCAGATAAAAACCAAATTTTTGAGGATCCTCCAATATGTATTTTGCCAAAATGATTCTGAACACATAACGGTTTGTCTCTTCACTGAAAAGCATGTCAAAATAATTGCTTGTCTTCTGAGATTCAATCTGCCTCAGAACTCTAGCCCTACCAGTATTATATGATGCAGCAGCCGCAGACCAGCTGTTTGTCAATTCATGTGTTCTTTTCAAAAATTTGCAGGCAACCTCCGTTGCTTTCTCTATATTGTAGCGTTCGTCCACATCATCGTTTACCTCTAATCCCATATCCTTTGCCGTCTCTGGCAGCAACTGCCAAATACCAGCTGCTTTTGCAGAAGAAACGGCTCTTGGATCCAAATTGCTCTCTATCAAAGCCAAATACTTAAAGTCATCAGGAATTCCTTCTTTCTTCAATATTGGCTCAATAATCGGGAAATACTTGTTAGCCCTCTTAATCATCAGAAATATCTGAGAATGCCAATATGAGAAACTTAACAGTTCCCTATCAAAACGTTCTCTCAAGTAGTAATTTGAGAGATCTATTTCTTCACCACAAAAATAAGCTTTTTCTGGAATTTCAGGAGCATAAAATCCCTCTGTTGAGATATCAGACTCTGTTTCTTTTGTTTTCTCCTTATTGCTGGACAAAAACAATACGGTAACAGCAGAAACCGCAATGAAGACAAAAATGGATAATGCGCCCCTCATTCTATTACAATCAACCTATTTATTTACTTTTATTATTCCTTCTTTTCAAAGAAGGAAAATCAAGGTTTTCGCCTCAATCTTCCTTCTGTTCTGTATCAGGCATGAAATACCAACATCGGTGTCTTGGTATGGAATACCATTTTACGGGCTACACTTGGATTAAACAATCTGGTAAACAGATTCCTCTTGTGCGTAGTCAACGCTATCAGATCAATATTTTTTTCTGCGATGAAGTTGTCTATTGACTTCAACATATCGTCGCCACGCAATGTGTCATAAAATATCTCCTGACCTTGATAATATTTTGCGAAGTAATCCTTAATGCCGCTCAACTTGATTTCAGACCAGGCATCCTCTTTCTGTACATAATGGATGAAGTGTATCTTTATGTTGAAAGGCTTCATCAATTGCATCATCTTATCGAATGCCACTAAATCCTTGTCGTCAAAATTGGTCGCATACGCAATGCTTCGGATGTTATTGAAGCTATTAATCGGAGTATCTTCCGGAATGGCGAAGATAGGAAATGTCGAACGCTCTATGATCTCTGCGGTAACGCTACCTATAAGGTCAAGATCTTTCTTGTCCTTTCCTCTCGTTCCCATAATGATAATCATAGGGTTGTGCCTTTTCGCATATCTTGATATCTCCTCTTCCGGAATTCCTTCCCTCAAAACTTGCTTGTATTTTACATTTGGCAAAACGCCGCTCTTTATCCGTTCGTCTATGTCTGACTTCAGTTTCTTAACTTCACCATTTACCTTTTCGATGACATGTTTCAGTGTCACCTCGTCTTGTCCGCTCTCGTAATTGATTACGTCGCCGATAGGCATCGTATTGAATGATGGACTGAAATAGACGTGTAAGAGAACGACTTCCGCCTTCATAGTCTCTGCCAATCGGAATCCAAATTCACAGGCCTTCTGCGAATAGTCTGAAAAGTCAATCGGAACGAGTATGCTCTTCTCTCTCGCTTCCTCCTCCAATGCCTCCGTCACGGCCTCCGCACTGTTCATATCTTCTATAATTCCAAGAGCTTTAGCCAAATCGCTTTCTCTAATCCTTACCCTCACACCGGCCGAAATGACTGGCTGTATTTGATTGACATTCTGAATATAGGCATCTACACCATTAGCCTCCAGTACGGATTTAAGCACTTGTGCTTTCTCGTAGGTATGGATTGCTACCGTTACTAAATTTTCTTCCATAGCTCTCTATTTTTATTAATTGTTAATACTCATTTGTTTTTTTCTACTTTGTAAATATAATAAATAATAACATTGAGGAGCAAATATCTTCCGATTTTATTTTTCCACAATCATGGCAAAAAGTCTGTTGTCTGCCTATTGTTCCGCTTTCTTTCTCATATTCTTGTCTTTGCATCTAAACGCTTATTTTACTGTTCTGTACAAATCTTTCCTTTCTTATGCCGATTTCCGTGTCGTATTTTTCTTAACTTTGCCATTTGTTAAATCAAATAGTTGAATAATGATTACTTTTCCTAACGCCAAAATAAATATTGGATTAAACATCGTAGAGAAAAGAGCTGATGGTTACCATAACATAGAGACCCTTTTTTATCCGATACCGATAAAGGATGCGTTGGAGTTTGTCCCTGCTGCAAAAACAGATAAGACATCGTTCCACCAATCTGGCATTAAGATAGACGGTGACATGGAGTCTAACTTGATAATAAAGGCTCTGCGTTTGTTGGAGAAGGATTTCTCCATCCCTTCTGTTGATGTTTATCTCGAAAAGGCGATTCCTTTCGGAGCTGGCTTGGGTGGCGGATCTTCCGATGCCGCTTTCATGCTAAAGATGCTGAATGAATATTTCAATTTTCATCTATCCAATTCTGATTTAGAATATTACGCATCAACACTAGGTGCCGATTGCCCTTTCTTCATAAATAACGAACCTATATTCGCAACTGGCATCGGCAACATATTCGAACCGGTAGAGCTTTCGCTCAAGGGGTTCCATCTCGTCTTGGTAAAGCCGGACATCCATGTGTCAACTCCCCTAGCCTACTCCCTTGTGACGCCCAAACAGGCTACTTATCCTATAAAGGAGTGGATAAAACGTCCGATTACGGAATGGAAGGACCGGATTGTCAATGATTTTGAAATCAGTGTATTTTCGAAATATCCAGAAATAGAAAACATAAAAAATGTGCTTTACGGAAATGGTGCTTTATATGCTTCCATGTCTGGATCAGGTTCTTCTGTATTTGGGATATTTAAGGGAGAAATAAGTATGCCGGATATATTCTGTGATTATTACACATTCCAAGGTCCTTTCGAATGATTTTTCATTTTCCATACTATTCAAATAATTAGACAGATATGATTTTCTATTTCTCAGCTACAGGCAATTCAAAATGGGTTGCCGAACAGTTGGCCGACATATTAGGAGAGAATACGGTTTCTGTGAACGAGGAATTAAGGAACTCCAAATCCAATTACACCTATTCCCTTTCGGACGATGAACGTATTGGTTTCGTATTCCCTGTACATTCTTGGGGCGTACCTTCTTTGATGTTACGTTTCATAAAACGGCTGAAATTGAACAATTATAATGGACATCAAGTATTTTCCGTGTGTACTTGTGGCGACGACGCCGGTTATACAAACAAGATACTGGAGGACGCATTGAAAGGAAAAGGTCTGAAATTGGAGTCTTGCCACACAGTACAGATGCCTAATACTTATATTGTATTTCCTTTCTTTGACGTAGACGATAAAGCCGTGGAACGGCAGAAGGTGGAATCCGCAAAATATCGGATTCGTAAGATATCGAAGGCGATTGTCGATGGAATGGAAGACAAGTCATTGTATGTCAAGGGGTCCATGGCGGCTTTGAAAACAAGTCTGATTTATCCATTATTCAAAAAGTACACCTTTGGGCAAAATCCTTTCCGTGTCTCCGACGCTTGTCTGCATTGCGGATTGTGCGAAAAAACATGTCCGACATCAAATATACGCATGGAAGATGGAAAACCAGTCTGGGGAAACCAGTGCGTGCAATGTTTGGCCTGCATACACCATTGTCCGGTCAGAGCCATTGAATACGGGAAAATTACGGAAAAGAAAGGCAGATATGTTTTTAAGGAGATGGACGAAAAGAATGGTGATGTGACGATTTAGCAACCGTTAAAAATGTGATAATGCCGTAGGCTTATTGTCTCCTTGTATGAAAAAAAGGCGTCAGCATTACGCATCCCTTAGAAAATGCGCCGAATGTGAAACCTTACTTTTCTTCCGGTAATATTCTTATTCTATTCATACCAAAAGAAAAAGGTGTACCCATAGGCACACCTTTTCCTTTTCCTGAATCGGAGAGACGTTACTCCTTACCCTCTTCCTTCACCGGTTTTAGGTCGGACGATGGTTTTGCGATGGACTCACGCATACTAGTATCCGCCTCTATGTTTTTCATCTTGTAATAATCCATGATTCCAAGATTTCCACTACGGAAAGCCTCGGCCATAGCCAAAGGCACCTCGGCCTCGGCCTCAATAACCTTCGCTTTCGCTTCCTGTGCCTTTGCCTTCATCTCTTGCTCCAATGCCACAGCCATCGCCCTTCTCTCTTCGGCTTTCGCTTGTGCTATGTTCTTGTCAGCCTGAGCCTGATCCATCTGCAGCTCTGCACCGATATTCTTACCGATGTCAATATCCGCGATGTCAATGGATAAGATTTCGAACGCAGTTCCTGCGTCAAGGCCTTTCTTCAAGACTACCTTAGAGATACTATCAGGATGCTCCAAAACCTCTTTGTGGGCCTCTGCCGCACCGATGGAGGCAATGATTCCTTCGCCTACACGGGCTATGACGGTCTCCTCTCCTGCTCCACCAACTAGTTGTTTGATGCTAGCCCTTACGGTGATACGTGCTTTAGTAATCAACTGGATACCGTTTTTCGCTACAGCTGCAACCGGAGGTGTGTCTATCACTTTTGGATTGACGGACATCTGAACAGCCTGGAATACGTCACGACCTGCCAAATCTATCGCTGTTGCCATCTGAAACGACAAATCAATGTTTGCCTTTGCTGCCGAAACCAACGCATGAATCACTTGCTCTATATGGCCACCAGCCAAAAAGTGAGCTTCCAAGTCATCTCGTTTGATATTGTTAAGCCCAGCCTTGTGCGCCTCAATCATACAGCGTACGATTGAATGAGGTGGCACATGCCTGATTCGCATCATAAGCAGTTGCAAGAGTGAAATGTTAACTCCTGATGCTTTTGCCGAAAACCATAAAAAGAATGGAACAAAATGGAAAAATATCGCAACTAGAATTAGTACGATGATGATTCCAACTAAACCGAATGTAATTGGCATAATCAAAAAATTAAAGTTATTATTAAAAAAGATCTCTTCTTTTAGGTATGTAATGCCCGCATCTATCCGGAGAGTTAGGCGGATACACTTTTGACCAATACTCCATTTGACTGGACCTTCAACACCTCTATCTCTGTATCCTCGTCAATAAATTCGCCGTTAGACTTCGCCTCCATGGTTATTCCGGCAATCTCTATCTTTCCGATAGGCGCAAGCCTAGACATGGTTCGTCCCCTATCGCCTACCGACACATGTACATCATGCATCGCGTCAACCGTAGATTCGATATTCGTCTTCAAAGAAAAACGGTCCATCGTTCCTGTTTTCATTACAAAATATATGGAAACGGCAAGCAGCAACGCAGAAAGTATCAACGTCAAATGTCCGGCCAAGAGGCCAATATTCACATAAGCGTAGACAATGGCGCCTATCGTAGACAACACACCGCCAACGGCGGCTACTGAGATTCCTGGTATCAAAAATATCTCCAGAAGGAATAATAGGACTCCGAACAATAATAATCCTGCAATAATGGCAATATCCATAGATATACTAATTTAAATTCACCAATAATTGATTTTGAGAAGGCAAATGCCAACTATATCGGATACCTCAATCAGGTATATGCAAATATATGTTTTTTTTAGGACTTCGCAAACGCTCTGCATAATAAAAACATCTTTAGGAAAGGTAAGATATTAACAACACGGAATCCATGGACGTCAGAAACTGTCTCTGACAGCCAATAGTTCATCATAGATTTCCGGTCTGCTCTCCAATATGTTGCCAATTACAACCAAATCGGCACCGGCCCGATATGCTCGTTCCATATCATCTGCGGAACGTAGCCCGCCACCAACAATCAAAGGTATCCCGATAGATTTCCTTACAGACGAAATCATCTCTTCCGATACAGGATATAGGGCTCCGCTCCCTCCTTCCAGATAGATTACCCTATTGCCTATCAGTTCGCCTGCAATGGCAGTGGCAACGGCAATGTCTGGCTTGTCATGAGGAATGGGCATCGTGTTACTGACGTATTGTACGCTGGTAGGCCGCCCTCCATCTATCAATATATATCCAGTGGAAATGACCTCCACCCTCGATTTCTTTATCTCATATGCAGACAATACGTGCTGTCCGATCAGGTATTCAGGGTTACGGCCCGAGATGAGAGATAAAAACAGAAGGGCATCGGCCTTTTCCGAAAATTGACAGGCGTTTCCTGGAAACAGAACAACCGGAACGTTCATCTCTTGCTTCAACTGCTCTATCACCAGACCAATGGACTCATGAATCAGACTACCTCCGACAAAGATAAAATCAGGTGGAGAATTTTTCATCTTTCCCGTCAATATTCGGATGGCAGATATGTCCGTCTTGTCTGGATCGACCAACACGGCCAACATCTTTCCGTTTTCTTTTCTCTTCTCTTCTATTTTTGTATATATCATTCTTCTTTTCAGATTAAGCCCCACACCATGACAAAATCATCATAAATGCGATATTTCAATGAAAAAGGAGTTCTTTCCTGAGTACGTGTCTCCATCGCATCCATGTCTCCTTCCTTTTCTATCTTAAAATGGTTTATATGCAGATGCTCTATGAAATCAACATCCCGACAATCCATCATTTTAAACATCGCCTCTTTGGCAGACCATTGCAGAAGCAGATGTTCCATCTCCTTTCCTTCATTCTCATTTTCCAATTCGGATGGAGACAGATACTTATGTTTGACCTTGAAAATCTTCTCCTTTTTCAGTTCTATATCTATGCCTACAACCCTTTGTGGATGAGCAAGCAACGCTAAATATCCATTTGTGTGTGATATACTAATTTTCAACAAGTTATCAACAAGCGAAGGTCTGCCATTTTTATTGTAACATATGGTATTCTCACTTCCGGTGATTGCTTTTAACGCACATCTGGATGTCAAAAATTCCAACCTCCGTTTGGGATACGGGTACTGTTCTATGTGCTGTCTATACTCCTCTTTTTTCTCCTCGAAAAATGAAAGAAGCTGTTCTTCGTCCTCTTCCATTTTCCAAAGAACCAGAACAGAACCGTCCGGAAAATTTTCTTTGGAAATAAGCATGGTTCGTTACTATAGATCTGTTATTTTTTCTTCTCCAGAACCTCTTTCGTCGCAAAGACAAAAAGGGTAATGACCACAAGGTAATAAATCACATCCCTACTATCAATCACGCCCCGGCTCATCGACTCATAATGGGAATTGATGCCCAACGACGACAAGAACGTCGCATTGACACCCGATAAAGCCATGGATGCCATCAAATCGAAACCATAATAGAAGAAGAAACACAACACTGCGGAGATGATAAATGATATGATCTGATTGTCTGTCAAGGAAGAGGCAAACAGTCCGATAGAGACATATATCGCCGCCAAAAAGAACAAACCGATATATGAACCCCAAGTGCCACCTACGTCCATCACTCCGATAGGGTCGCCCATTACATAGACAGACACGAAATAGACTAAAGTCGGGAATAAGGAGAAAAGCACCAACAGTACTCCTGCCAGATATTTGGAGATGACAATGCTCAATTTTGTGATAGGCCGGGTGAAAAGAAGTTCTATCGTGCCCGTACGTTTCTCTTCCGCAAAGAGACGCATAGTCACCGCCGGCACCAGAAACAGATAAAGCCAAGGTGCTAATATGAACAGCCCGTCCATATTGGCATATCCGGAATCAAGTATATTATATTCGCCAGGAAACACCCATAAAAACAAACCGGTAAGTATTAGAAATACACCTATTACAATGTAACCCATCGGCGAAGCAAAAAAATTGCTAAACTCTTTTTTTAATAAAACCAACATAATCATCTCCTTTTTTACTCAAAAAAACTCACCATTTTGGTGATTCAAGTATGCAAAGATACTCTATTTTTCAAATGACAGAATTCTTATTCCGCCATTCTTAAACTATTTTTGGAATAATACTCCGTTGGCGGAATTAGAAGTTGCAAATTACGGCTATCAATTTGCTTATTCTAAAAAGGATAGCATATTTAGGGAACATTAATTGTTGAATATATGTCCCAATCGGGTCGTATAGCATCAGGAAACTCATTTTCCACATACATTAGAATTCTTAGTCCTATTATTTCATGAGATTGTTTTATTTATACAATAAATTATAAAATAAGCAATTAGATGATTATATCTATACCATTACTACACCTGTTATGAAATTAGAAACTATGCATTTACGGAAAGCATGTGTATAGAATAACGGAGGTTTTTGAAAAACGGATTTTCTTTTAAAAAAACATCATCCACCATGCCGTGTTCTATTTAGAGACATTACAATAGTTTTTACGATAAATAGACAATGCTATGGAAAAAATCAAACCTATTTTGTGCGTGGTCACAAGCAACGGGACGAAAGGCTCGGCGGGCGGCCAAACGGGATTTTGGTTCAGTGAACTCACGCATCCGCTTCATGAGTTTACCAAAGCCGGATTGCAACACGTAATCGTGTCCATATCGGGGGGCAACCCGCCTATCGACAACGGCAGTCTCGCACAACCGGACTCGGTAAGTCTGCCTTACCTAAACGACACCGCATTCATGGAGGGGTTACGCCACACCCCTTGTATCGATGAAGTTGATTCTTCGGACTATTCGGCCGTCCTCTTCGTGGGCGGACACGGCCCTCTGTGGGATTTCCCAAACAATCAGAGTATACATAGGATTGCCAGCGAGATATTTGAGCGTGGGGGCATTGTTTCGGCGGTCTGTCACGGCCCATGTGCACTGATGAACGTGCAGTTGAGCAACAATGATTATCTGATTCGGAACAAAAGATTGGTGTCGTTCACCAACCAGGAGGAGTTGGAGGTGAAGTCGACGGATATCGTTCCGTTCTCGTTGGAGACCGCCCTGACCAATTGCCATGCTTCCTTCCTAAGCTCACCTAACTGGACGGACAACGTAGTGGTGGACGGCAACCTGATCACCGGGCAGAATCCGCAGTCGGCAGCCAGCTTAGGGAAAGCCGTCTCGGTAGTCCTCTTATCGGAAAGGAAATGACCATCGTCCCGATAAGGAAGACGGACGGCATATTTCTCCCCTGAAAATAGGAATTCCCCGCCATTATACCCGGCAGGGGATTCTTTCTATTGCTTTGCCTCGAAAAAAAACTTCATATCATATCCTTTATCTAAAGCCCCTTTTTATGGTTACGATAGGATAATTGTTATGTTTTCATTTTGAGTGGCAAATATATTTAGCCATGACATTACTCCATCTTGGAATTGAGAGTTTGACACCGTAATGCTTTTCATAATTATCAATTACAGATGAAAGCCATTCAGGACCATCATCGTGAGTATCTTTGTTTTTATAAACTGTTTCCTCCATCGCAGATAAGAAATCTTCCTTATTTTCAAATATTGAAAACTTTGAGGATTTTCCATACCATTTTGCCGGTCTGATTTTATGAACTGTGCCCTTTTTGATTTGAAGATTTATAGGCCAGATTGTTTTGTTTGTACCGGATCTCATTGGTCTTGACATCTCCCACACTTTATTCTTCCATACTTTCTTTATAGTTACAACACCATCTTCTGACATTTCATAGCCGAATATTAAGTAGGTAACATCGAGCATCCATGGTTTTTGAGCAATTTCTTGTTCGTACATGCGAAAATCAGCTATATCAAATCCTGGTCCGGCTTTATAGTTGAAAGCTTTTATCTCCATTAGCTTTTCTTTTTTGTTATCTGGGTTAAGATAGAAATCCGGAGGCATTTGAGTATTGTCGTTTAACGCATATTCAATATTATTTTTCTTTAACCAGCCTTCTACCCATTCTTGCATGATGTTTCCGACCACATCACGCTGCCTTACAATAATATCTATATCTCCTAATGTAAAGGTGATGCGTCCTTTTTTTGTTAATATCTTATCGTCATTGACTAATCTGTCATATATTTCCTCGGCTGTTAATCTCATAAAATTTATGCATTAAATTGTTATAGTGTCAAGTAACCTATCAGCTACAGCTTTTATTACCGGAACAACAACAGTGTTGCCTAATAAATCAAAACCGTCTTTTTCGCAGACATTAAATTTCATCTCATCTGGATAGCCGCAAAGTCGAAGACCTTCACGTAGAGTCAAACGTCTAAGCCCTCCATTATCACCCACATACAACTTTTGCATATCCATAGCAACAAGTGTCGGTGCAATTTCATTTGGTGACATCACTTTATTAACTTCAAAACTCAACTTTCCGGCAACGATATTATATCCTTTGGGTTTGCAGGTATCATAATCCCTGTGAGTAATGATAACACCTTTTGCATTTTTTCCTCGAATAAGTTTTTTCGGATGTTCAAACTTCAAATATCCTTTTTGTGTCAAATCTTTAAGCATCTCTTCAAGATTAGGGTCATCATAGAATGAATGTATTTGTTCCAGCGTTAATGGCATGCCATCCATCCAGTCTATACCTATTACTTCAGCCCACTTCTTTTTACGGCGTTCAGTCAAAATAGTATCAAGAAGTTTTTTTTGATTAAGACTCACTGAACCTTTTATTTCCAAATCCCAACTATGAATATTAGAATCTCCTCCTCTTTTATCTTTAATAGATTTGCCATAAAGCTGCTCTATAGAGAAGTGGCTAAGTAAAGTTCTGACAAATGGTGTATCTACTGTCGGCAAGCCGGATTCTAGTATATCTCCCAATTTACTTTCCTTCTTAGGGAAAGCATCTAAATTGGGTTTGTCAAAGATACTCCCTACAATGTAAATTCTCTTCCGTTCTTGGGGAACACCAAAATATTTCGAATTCAGAACACGAAAATCAAATTTATAGCCTAACGCTGTTAGTTTATCTATAATCACTTGTAATGTCTTTCCATCATCATGATTAACAAGTCCTTCCACATTCTCAAGAATAAATCCTTTTGGACGTTTATCTTTCAGAATACGTTCCACTTCAAAAAATAAAGTACCGCGCGTATCTGCAAACCCTTGACGTTTTCCAGCGGAACTAAAAGCTTGACACGGGAATCCTGCACATAAAATATCGAAATCGGGAATATTTTTCGTTTCTATTTTGGTAATGTCTCCCATAATTGTCTCCGCAGGATGATTTTCAAGGAGTACTCTTACTGCATGTTGCTTTATTTCTGATGTCATTACACATACAGGGTTCATTCCTTTATCTCTTACCGCTTGTTCAAGCCCACATCTAATGCCTCCAATACCTGCAAAAAGATCAATGAAGCGCAATACGGTCTTTTGCGTACAAATAGCAAGTGCTGGTGGTGTAAGAGAATTGTCCACAACATTGGCAATATCTTCTCCTTTTATAATTTTAGGAGCAAACGGAATGTTATCTGAAAGATGCTGTTGCTGAATAAGTTTTTGTATATCAATCGGTTCAGAAACAAGTTCTTCTCCCAAAGAAAACACAACATAACTTCCGTTTGGATTCGGATAAGACAATTCCTCCATATCACTTTGTTCCTTTATTGACGAATTAACGCAGGGAAAAAGATGATATCCATTTTGTGGATTTTGAGTGTCGTAAATAAGGATGTAGTCAGGCAACCTATCCGCAACAACCCCACCTCTTCGTTGAGAAAACAAATCTTGATTGAAACGAATATTATATAGTTTCTCGTATCTTTGGGTGGTCTCTCCCAATATCCATTCCAAATGGGATTTTTCTCCACGATATGTCCCCAATAAGAATGTTCTGTCTTTATTATCAATATATCTAAACATATCCCTTAAATCCACAATAAAATTGATTGATATTATTTATATGTTTTTAATAAACAATAAGTTAGCAATAAATTTATCGTATGAAGTTTTCACTTATCTTAGTGTTACAAAATAAAAAAAGAAAGACGAAAAAGCTTCAAATAAGACATGGCTAAAGTAGCAATTAAATCTGATAAAATGACGTCCTTTGGCGGTATTTTCGCCATGGTGGGAAAAATTGACAGTATGACGGAGGACGTCATGGACTCAACTCTAAGGCGGCGATGTACAATCTGTGCTATCAGGTAGACCATAACAACAAGTGAGGCGGAAAGAAGAGGATATTCGACGACATGAACAACGGGTTCGAATGAAGAAGACTCCCGAAATCGTTCATGGACGAGAACACGGCGTTCCTCTTGCTTACGACTCTCTTACACAACGAGGATGAGATGTTTCGGGCTGAAATCCATATCAAGGCGTTCGCATTCAGGCTCCTTTCCGTCCCTGCCAAATGGACAAAGACTGCAAGGTAGCAGTCCTAAATATATACTCGGACAACCACGCTTATACCAACCCGTTTAGGTCATGTTGCGGATGATGGCACGATTTAGCGGAGTTTATCTGCCCATTGCCTCTAGTCGCATGGTGGGGTAAGGGGGGGGGGACTTGACTTTCCTCCTCAACAGACCGAATTTGTCCGCCAACTTTCACTTTGGAAGGCGACGAAATAATTGTTGTACGGTTGCGGATTTAAGGTATATGATTACTTCATATAGGTCTGATTGTTCTGAATCAAAATTCCTCTTTTTGCAAGTAGTCTACTATTACCAACCTTTGCCGCACTTTCGTGTGGCAAAGGTAAAAAATCAAGTTTCAGTTTTTCTATGTCTCCCGTCCGTTCTTTCCATAAATGATGTAATTTTGTCACGAAAAAACGAAGTCAATGGAAATTACGATACAACAAGCCTCGGTGGCAGATTTGCCACTTATTCTGGACGTGCAGAAACGTGCGTTCTCCGTCATTGCGAAGGCCATCGGAAACGATAGGATACAACCACTCCGGCAATCTCTCCGCGAACTTCAGGAAGAGAACAGGTGCGGCATCGTCCTCAAATTTGTTTCTGACGGGCAGATTGCCGGCTCCATACGTGCCTACCTCGACTCTGCGTTGGTGTGCCATGTCGGGAAACTGGTCGTGGATCCCGACTTCCAACGCCAAGGGATAGGAAGTGCGCTGCTTGCCGAGATAGAGGCCTATTTCCCCACTTGCCTCAAATTTTCGCTTTTTACCAGCGAAGAGACTCCCTTCACCTCTCGCCTTTACCAAAAGATGGGTTACCAGACCGTGTCTAAGGACGAGATGGGTGGCGTGACGATGTGGGTGATGGAGAAACCCATGTCGCTGCTTTGCCGGCAAAAGGACTTCGGGCGCATGGACTATGCCGACTGCCATTCTGCCCGTTCTGAACGAAGTCTGACCGTAGACGAGGCTCTCTCCTCCGTTTTCCGGACGCCCCGCTGGGTGAATGCGCTCTTGAAGCTCCGCGATGTGGTGGCAAGGTCTTTCGGACTGAAAACCGCACCTGCCGCACAATTTTCTGACCATTACGTGGTGGGCGGAAAGGCGGCCATCTTCAACGTCTCCGATAGGGACGACCGCGAAATTGTGATGAGCGATACGGATTCGCACCTGAATTTTGCCGTATCCGTTTCTGTCACCGACCTTCCGCAAGGGGGAACCGATGTGAGGGTAACCACCATCGTCCATTTCAACAACCGGCTGGGTAAGGTTTACTTCTCCGTAATCCGCCCGTTCCACCGATTGATTGTGCATAGAAGCGTAAGTCGGCTGGCGAAAACCAAAAATACGGTCGGCACAAGATAGCCAACCGCCGTAAGGATGTTGTACAGATACTGATTTTGTTTGCTTTTGTGATTTTGCATCTTACCGTACAAACGAATCATGGGCTCTTTTTCTTGATTGTCTGCGAGACAACAAAAAAGGGATGCCCATATTGGACACCCCTTCTAATCATTTTAATGAGATTGATTATTCTGCTGAGATAGCTCCTGCAGGACAAGCGTCTGCACAAGTTCCACACTCAGTACAAGCTTCTGGATCAATCTTATAGATATCGCCCTCAGAGATAGCTCCGACAGGACATTCGCTCATACAAGTTCCACAAGCAACACAATCTTCACCAATTACGTAAGCCATGTTATTTAAATTTTAATTATTAATTTAATTATACGCTGCAAAAATAGGGTTTTCCTTATGTATTTAAAACAGTTTGTTCTTTTTTTTTCTAATTTAGAACGATTTTAAATTATCACATTCCAACATTCCTATCCAAAGCTCTTCCAATATTTTATTCACGTTCATTTTTCCATCTCTATTTTACAGATTGTATCCAATATTACATAAGCATCGCGCACAGAACGGACATCTGCAAAAACGATGGATCTCTTTCCCGTCTGTTCCCTCAACTTACAGCGCACAGCATGGTTTTGCAGATAAGAAAGCACCTTTCCAAATGCCGACGACTGATAATATGGCGATTCGTCCGCAGGGATGAAATAGCACACCATCCGTTCGTTCTTCAGCGTCAGCCGTTCAAACCCAAGTCCGATGGCCAACCACCGCAGACGCACCAGCTGGAAAAGGTCCAACGTCTGTTGAGGAAATTTGCCGAACCGGTCTTCCAACCTCGTTTCGAAGGTCTGCAATGCCGCCTCGTCTTTCACGCTGTCCAGCTCGCGATAGAGGCTCATACGTTCCGACACGTTGCTGATATAATCGGAAGGGAACATCAGCTCCATATCCGTCTCCATCTGGCAATCGGAGACATACTTACGTTCCTCCTCCTCGGACTCGGCCTCCTCTTCGTAGAGATCGGCAAACTCATCCTCCTTCAGTTCGGAAACGGCCTCATTCAATATCTTCTGGTAGGCTTCATATCCAAGATCGGCAATGAAGCCGCTCTGCTCGGCACCCAACATATTGCCGGCACCACGGATATCGAGATCCTGCATGGCTATACTGAACCCACTACCAAGATCGGAGAAGCTCTCTATGGCCTGTAGCCTACGGCGGGCCTCCTGCGTCAGCGTGGACAATGGAGGCGAAAGCAGATAACAGAACGCACGTCTGTTGCTACGGCCTACCCTACCTCGGAGTTGATGCAAATCGCTCAGTCCGAAATTCTGCGCATTGTTGACGATGATTGTATTGCAGTTGGAGATGTCGATGCCAGACTCCACTATGCTGGTTGCTATAAGCACGTCATATTCATAATCCAAGAAGTCGACGATCACCTTCTCCAGCACCTCCCCTTCCATCTGTCCATGGCCTATCGCCACACGGGCCTCCGGCACCAGACGGTTGATGAGGTTTTGGATATCGGCAAGATTTTGGATACGGTTATTGATGAAGAACACCTGTCCGTTTCTCTCTATCTCGAAGCGGATGGCATCCCTGATAATATCTTCATTAAAAGTATGCAGTTCCGTCTGTATGGGATAACGGTTAGGTGGCGGAGTGTGCATGACAGAAAGGTCGCGCGCGCCCATCAAAGAGAACTGTAAGGTGCGCGGTATCGGCGTCGCCGTCATGGTCAACGTGTCTACATTCACCTTCATCTGCCGTATCTTCTCCTTCACGGAGACGCCAAACTTCTGTTCCTCATCTATGATCAGAAGTCCAAGGTCCTTGAACTTCACCTCCTTGCCTATAATCTTATGCGTACCGATCAGAATATTTATTTCGCCCGTCTGAAGGTCTTTCAGTAAGCCACGCACATCTTTCGAATTGCGGGATCTGCTCAGATAGTCTACCCGGCAAGGAAACGATTTCAGACGTTCGCTGAAGGTCTTGAAATGCTGCAGAGCCAATACCGTAGTTGGCACCAGAACGGCCACCTGCTTATTGTCTGTCACCGCCTTAAAGGCAGCGCGCAAGGCCACCTCCGTCTTGCCGAAACCCACGTCGCCGCAAATCAATCGGTCCATGGGCAGGCTACGTTCCATATCGTGCTTCACGTCGGCGGTAGCCTTCATCTGGTCAGGTGTGTCTTCGTAGATGAACGAGGCCTCCAGCTCCGATTGCAAGAAGCTGTCGGGAGAATAGGCGAACCCCTTTTCCGAACGTCTTTTGGAATAAAGGAGAATCAGATCTCGGGCAATGTCCTTCACCTTCTTCTTGGTCTTCTCCTTCAGTGTCTGCCAAGCCCCGGTTCCCAATTTATTGATGCGCGGAGGCTCCCCATCCTTACCCTTATAACGCGAGATCTTGTGCAGCGCATGTATACTTACAAAAAGGAGGTCGTCGTCCCGATAGAGCAGTTTTATCATCTCCTGACGCTTACCGTTGACATCCGTCGTGATAAGTCCGCCGAAACGGCCAACTCCATGGTCTATATGCACCACATAATCGCCCAGTTTGAAACTGTTCAGATCTTTTAGCGTGAGAGCTACCCTGCCCTCCCTCGCCTTATCCGAGCGTAGGCTGTATTTATGGTAACGGTCAAATATCTGGTGGTCGGTATAGCAGCATATCTTCAAATCATCATCGGCAAACCCTTCATGCAGCGTTTTCAGCACAGGAGAGAAGGTCACATGGTCGCCCCTGTCGTCAAATATATTGCGAAGACGTTCCGTCTGTCGTTCGCTGTCGCTCAAGACGTAGATGTGGTATCCGTCTTCCTCCATCTTTCTGAAGTTGTCGCTCACCAAATCGAAGTTCTTATGGAAAAGCGGCTGAGGCGAGGAGTGGAAAACGACCGTCGGCATATCTTTAGAGAAAGGTCGGGAACCAAACTCCACACGGCGGAACTCCGCTATGCCCGACAAAAAAGACGAGGGATCCAACAATAAACCCTTATCATCTGCCGCTTCCTGCGTGGCCGCTATGCGGTCATAAGTAAACCCGAAATCGAAGAAACCGAAAATAGTATCCTTCTCGACAAAATCAAGCAACGAAACAGTAACATCCTCTTTATCATGTACATCTGATACTATGGAAATTACATCCCGTTTGTCTTTCGACAACTGGTTTTCTATATCAAACGTGCGGATAGACTCCACTTCATCGCCAAAGAAATCGACACGGAATGGATATTCATACGAGAAGGAGAATATATCCAGGATGCTGCCTCGAACCGAATACTGCCCCGGCTCATAGACAAAGTCTACACGGGAAAATCCATATTCGTCGAGCACATTGACAACAAACTGCGTATCGACCGTCTCTCCCACATGTAACTGCAACGTCTTGTCGCGCAGGTTACCGGACGAGATGACCAGCTCCGAAACGGCCTCCGGATAAGAGACCACGATATACTTACCGGAAGACGAGCCCAACGCACTCAACGCTTCCGTCCTCAATATTTCATTGGCAGCATCCTTCTGCCCATATTTAATGGCCCGCTTGTATGACGAAGGAAAAAACAACACCTTCTCCTTGCCCAAGATCTGAGATAGATCGTGGTAGAAATAGGCGGCATCATCCATATCGTTCATGATGAAAAACAGGTTTCTGGGTGAGGAATCATACAGAAAAGCAAAAATAAGCGCACGAAAAGAACCCTCCAAACCTTTTATGAAGAGGTTACGTTCCTGACCGATATACCAATCGGTGACTGTCTTCAGACGGGGATGTGTCCCCACGACAGCCATTAAGTCATTTACATCCAATATCTAAAGCAATTAGACTGTTGATAATTATTGGGCAAAGATAGAATTGAATCGATGAAAAACGAAGAAATGAAACACAGAAAATGCAATCCAACGAAAAAAAAGCAAGAAAGTATCGACAGAAACGAACGTTTTTATGGTTCTACTGCCAAACAGAATTTCGTCTTTCCTTTTCGGAAGCAGAAAAAAAAATGTTTGGCAGTAGGATAAAAATCTATTTCAAATCCACAAGCAACGGTGTGGTGCGAGGCAAAACGGTCACCTCCGTAGTCGTATTGAGGGCGTTGCTGACCTCCTGAAATGCGAGGTCGGGAGTGTTGTTCTCTTTGCTCAGATGGCAGAGAAACACCTGTTTCAACCTATTGGAGGCAAAGGTAGCCAAAGCCTTCGAGGCTTCCGCATTGCTCAAATGTCCATGGTTGCTAGCTACCCGCTGTTTCAGGACGTAAGGATAAGATCCGTTCTTCAACATTGTCTCATCATAGTTGCTCTCCAGAAGCAGATAGTCTGATTTGCCAATGTAGTTGCATAGCTGGTCTGTCACCTCGCCCAAATCGGTTGCGAAGGTAAAAGTCAGACCTTCATATTCGACCACGTAACCCGTATTGTCAGACGCATCATGAGGAAGGGAGAAGGATGAGACCTTGAATCCCTTCACCTCCACAGTAGCGCCATTCTCTATCAGTCGTTTGTTGGCAGGAGATAGTTTCTCCGTCACCTTGCAGTTGAAGGCTATTCCGCGGTGTACCTTTGCGGTAGAATAGACAGGAAGGTGATAGACCTCGCCAAGAGTCGCCACCGACTTGATGTGGTCATAATGGTCATGTGTGACAAAAACCGCAAAAAGACGATCCATCTCCACACCTATCTCCTTCAACCGTTTTTTTATCACCCTCGGGCCTACTCCCGCATCAATCAAGATGCCATACTCCGAATTGCCCAAGTAATAGCTGTTGCCACTGCTTCCGCTCGCTATACTAAGAAACCTCAATTTGTTCATGTCTATTTTTTTATGGGGCGAACGCTTCGTCCTACTCTACTTTCTATCAAAAAGAAGGGTGACCCTCCGAACCGACTCCAAGAGTCAATTCATCAAGTTCACCCTTTTAAAATTTTCGGCAAAAGATTTGAAATGCCGCCGATACCGTATTTACTATCTCTTTACGCTCTTTGCCACCTTCGTGCTACGCAAAGTAGAAGTCTCCGGCTGAACCAAATTATTCAAACGTCCGTTCTTCTTCTGTTTTAAAAGCATATTGTTCAATTCCACGCCAGTATACGTGTTCCAATTCTTCTCCGTCACAAGGGTTCTGACATCTTTCAACGAAGAAGGCATATTCAATATCTTGCCATTGTTTATCTCGATTGGCTGATCGCCAACGCTGATGAAACTATAATTATTATCCATGTTCATGTCGTTCAGATCGCCGAAAGGATTAACCATCAGTACCATATAAAAATTACCATTCAAAGGGTTACCATCTTTATCCAACGGCAACTTATAGTTGAACTTCAACGTCTTGCCCCCCAATGCGGCGGCCACGCTACTGCCAGACGGAACGGATACATTCGTCTCCGTAGACATAGATTTATAAACGGCAACGCCATCCTTATATGCTTCTATCTCACCTGTGGTGACGTCCGTACCATAATAGTCGTGCATCAAGATATATTTATCATTGAGGTGCTTCGTATTGTACAACATATAGACAACGCTCCAACCCTTATTTGCGGAGACCTCCATATTGCCTTCGTTCAACACGTCGTATTCCAATGTACGTTCTCCGTTTCCTGCCTCATAGTCGGCCACGATATGAGCGGCCAAATCAACCGAAGCACCTGTTGAACGTAATGAAGGAGAAGCCTGCGCAGAAGCCAATACCTCACTCGAATTACAAGCCACCCAAGCTCCGAAACAGAACTGATTGATGAAGAATGAGTATCCTACCCATATGGAACCGTTATCTCCCCAATCGGAATCCCAAGAATTACGTACTCGGAACGCCTGCTTGTTATCATCATACCCTACACAAACCATAGCATGGTAGGCATGCTGTCCATTATATCCTTCGGTATCAGAAGTGATGACAGAAGAACTGTTCCATGACATGAATCTCTCACCCAGCTGGGCACCGATTAGGACAGGATATCCTTTGCTCAACCAATACTTGAAGTTATTGGCATTCATTCCATAATCAGAAGATTCTCCCAAGTCTTTTGTATAGGCAATAATTCTGTATTGTCCTAATTTGTTGGAAGAGTTGCCCACTCCAGAAACGCCGTCGCAGGTCATCTTCAATCCGGAGAAAGAGACGGCACTCATATCAGAAACACCCTTTGATTGGATTGTCTTCATCGCAGGTTCGAAGTTTGATCCATTACAACCGGACCCTTTGTCTGACGAACTCATCAGATGCCACAGATCCACCGGACTGGTCTGGTTGGAAGCTTTGGCCAAATCAGAAGAGCTCCATCCTTTTTCCTTGGCATTCAGAGCCGTCTTCATATTGTAACCCGTAGCCCACGCCACACAAGTACCATAACTACCTTGATTTCCGATGGGAGGAAAATACCTCTCCAAACTGACAGAAGACGGCAGCGTTCCGTCCGTATTCTCGTCATAAGTATCATCGGATTTCTCCTGATTATCCGCATTCTCAGAATCAAGATTCCAGCCCATCATACCCAAAAACTTGAGGATGGCATCCACTACATCATTAACAGTATCTTCATCACAACTTGTGAGGGAGATAGAACAGACAACCATCATCCAGACGGCTATCTTTCGCCTAAAAAACTGCAACATATATTCGACTATTTATTTATATTCGTTTTTATAAAATTCGCCACATCAATATCCACCTTTCCATTCAGCGAGACACCTGTCGTATCCGGTAAGGAAAGAAACGTCGCATCCTTCGTCTCTACGGTCGACGTATAGGTCGACTTGTTCCACCTCACTCCACCATAAAATGAGGATCGCTCATAAGAGACCGAACCTGTATAGACGGAGTGCATAAAGTCCGTATTCCCATAATATTTGGAAAACGAGAATTGTGCATTTGCCCCATACTCCACATAGTTGAACAGAACGTCTCCGTTAAAGAAAGAGTTGGAAAAGTCCACATTGCCGGAAAAAACGACGTTACTACACTGTAACTTATTGACCCGCATACCAAGGAAATTGGCTGTCGAGTCAAATTTTGCATTCATAAAGTTGGCATTGCCTCGGATGTCGGCATCCACCATGGAGAAATTTCTCTCAGCCTCCACTTCTAAAAAACCGAACCGGTTGCCACGTACATATATGTTATTGAATGACGTCTCGCCACGAAAGGCGGAACGGGAAAACTCCACTGTGCCATACACATCCGCATAATCCATCGTCAGATTACCTCTGAAATCACAGTCAAAGAACGTCACGTTTTTTGAAAAAGAGGTATATACCAATAACTTTCTATACTCTCCTATCGCCGTCACATTTCCCAAGAAGACACAATTGCTGAAGAAAAGATTCACCCCAACATGGCTC
Organism: Prevotellaceae bacterium; assembly: GCA_020636675.1. Classification (GTDB taxonomy): domain Bacteria; phylum Bacteroidota; class Bacteroidia; order Bacteroidales; family Paludibacteraceae; genus RGIG10190. The sequence continues at coordinate 38,473 of JACJXK010000003.1, read as the reverse complement.
TCCATTTTTCCGACAGAAGCGACGCTCAGATCCTTCACGGAGGAGAAATCCAAATCGTCTACAATGATGCGGTCATTCAGGTGGACGTCCTTTCCTTTATTTATAAGTTTGATTATTTCAGACGCTTTCATCTCCTTTTTGGACACACCGGACTGAGCCTGACCACAAGCCGTCAATAGGAAAACAAGCGTCAACGAAACAAATGACAAAATCCTACTCATCGTTTTTTTTTATAAATCAGATTAACGGACAAAGAAACAACTATCGCCACAAAGATACAATTTTATGTTAATATTTAACTAAATAACTTTTCGAAATCGGCCGCCGACATATTCATGAACGGATTGTTGTTGTTGATGAAAGTTTGCGCCAAACGGGACTTTTCCGCCTGCAAATTCTGTATTTTATCCTCAATTGTATCTGCCATTATAAAGCGATAGACCATAATGGTCTTGTCTTGCCCTATACGGTGGGCTCTGTTGACGGCCTGACTCTCGGCTGCCGGATTCCACCATGGATCCAAGATGAAGACATAATCGGCTGCCGTCAGATTGAGGCCTACACCGCCAGCCTTCAAAGAGATGAGGAAACAGCCCACCTCCTCCTTCTTCTGAAAATCAGAGATCACCTCTTCCCTATTCTGAGTAGTTCCTATCAGCTTGGAATATTTAAGGCCCATCTCCACCAATCGTGCCTCCACCAATTCCAGATGCTTAACGAACGACGAAAATATCAGCACCTTATGTCCTTCAGACCGAAGACTCTCTATACGGGACAAAACCTCCTCCAACTTCGAAGACTCCCCTTGATAGGTATCCGTCACCAAGGCCGGATGGTTGGACAGCTGTCTTAACCGAAGTAATGCAGAAATGGCCAACATGGAGTTTTTCTCCATGCCATCCATAATATGGTCAAAAACCGTATTGCGCGCCACGGACTTCTCCTTCAGATATAGTTTGCGGTGTTCTTCCGTCATCTCACAAAGGACGACTTGTTCTATCATCGGCGGTAAGTCTTTTGCCACCTCCGATTTTGTTCTCCTCAGAATAAACGGCTTTATGATCTGCTGAAGACGAGACTTCTTATCTTCGTTCTGCTGCTTTACAATGGGAGCAACAAAATAATTTTTAAAATACGAGAGCGTACTCAATATTCCCCTATTCACAAAGTTCATCTGAGCCCACAGGTCATTCAACGAATTCTCTATCGGCGTTCCGGAGATGACGAAATAGTGCTTCGCCTTCAACTCCATGACAGAATGGTAGGCCTGTGACGACGGGTTTTTTATATATTGGCTCTCGTCGAGCACTACACACTCGAACGGATAATCGCGTATGAAATCAAGATCGTTGCGCAGGACTCCGTAGGTGGTGAACACCACATCATAATGGGAAAAAATACGTCCGATGTCTTTACTCCTCACCCGTTTGGAGCCCGAATAGACCAATGAACGGAGCATCGGCGCGAAACGCTGCTTCTCCCTTTCCCAGTTGAAGAGAAGGGATGTGGGCAACACGACAAGCGACGCCGGAACTTTCTTTTCTTCCGTCTTTGACTTTTCTTCCTGACTCGTTTTTTCCTCTTTCCTATTTTCATCCGGAGCAAGGAGTTGGTCAAATAAGGTCGGTTCCACACTCATATATGGCCACTCTACTGGTGCTATCTCTTTCTGCTGCTGATGTTGCTCCTTTTTGCACGGAGCGGCATCAACACCTTTGTATATATATTGGAAGAAAGCCAAGAACTGAAGCGTCTTACCCAGACCCATGTCATCGGCCAAACAGCCGCCAAAATCATTCTCATAAAGGCTGACCAACCAGGAATAACCCGTCTGCTGGTACGAACGAAGCTGCGCTTCAATTCCCTTCGGCACTGGAACCTGCGACTCCAATGCGCCCCTATATTGACTGATCGTAGTGGAAATTCCATCCATTATTCCAAAATGGAATTTCTTAATCCGTATTTTATCCTCCTTCTCTTCCGAAAACCGAAGAAGATCAGAATAACGGGAAAACCACTCTTCCGGCAACAGTGTGATACTGCCATCCGGCAACGTATATTCCCGTATTCCGGAAATTATATTCTTTCGGAACTTGCAAAACGGGATGGAAAACGCACCCACCGTAACGTTTCCGAAAACATCAAACCAATCCTTGTTCTGCTCATCGACAGACAAAGAACAGGAAATCGGCTCCAAAAAGAACACTTGTTCTCCCTGCTCCTGCTTTATTTCAAAATCAGACAGTTTTCCCTTATTCTCAATCAAGAAATCAACCACCCCGTACAAATCTACCACTTCATTCTTTTTCAGATAGTAGAACATATTGATCAACCGCAGACCCAAAGAAGACAGAACATCCGCATAATAGGATTCCCGTTCCTCGTCCCGTTCAAAAATATGAAAAACAAAATCTCCATTCTGTTCGTCGAGCGTAACAGAACGCTTATTTATCACTTCTCCGCTGAACTCGTTCTCTCCATAACGAAATCGAAGCTGGAGCGCCACCTTACGGGAGAGGTCTTCCATCAATACCAAAACCGGCTTCATCTCCGGCTTGTCATATAACACGGAGAATCCGGAAGCCTCTACGTTTTCAACCTTCAGCGTGTTCTTCACAAAAGAACGCATATAAACAGGTATTGTCTTGGTAGGAACTACCACATGCTCTTTTTGGAAAAAAGGAGTCAACTTACTAGAATCTAAATTTTCGAACACACAGAGTCGATTCTTCACTACCGTACAACAAGGCGAATTGGAAAGTACCACCGTCTTGTTCTTCGTCAGATTACGAAGACTGAGGTTTTTCCCATCCTGATACACCTTCAACGAATAATATAAGGCATCTGTGGTCAACTCGAACGACGAGACCGCTTTCGTGTATGTAGCGGGAACAACAAGCCTATCGGCATCATAAACATTCATGAATCCACCATTACGGACAAAGACAGGTATGTCTGCCGACATCAGATATTGAGCCACCTTATAATTGTATTTGTCTATATAAGGCAAGACATGTTCGTAGTCTTTCGGACATTTCTCATAACGTTTGATAAACTCAGCAATAGTTAGTTTCTCCTTAACAAATATTTTCAGGACATTCGACTCCGAATACTTATCACACAGTCCCACCACCATCCTTTCTTTTTCGGAGAGAGAATCCATCAAATCTCTGTTTTTTACCGTCACAATCTCTACTACAGAATAAAGATGCTCCTTCTCCTTTTTCTCCAATATGTAGGGTTGAAAAACATGCCCCCAAAGACGATGTTCTGTAATAATTACCGAAAACATTTTTTAATGAAGTTGATATTATAATACTTAACCAAAATAAAAAGAAAGGGTTTATACGAAAAACGAAAAAAAATTGTTCGAGAAAAACTTAGAGTCGAAAAACAGATTGTCATCCCAAATATATTCCGAACAAAGGGCTACAAATTTACGGAATAGGCACGAACGATACAAATTCCGAGAACCGGAAATGATAGATTGATCGAAAGTCCATTATAAGAAAAATAACTTGTGACGATTTTGAATGCCGTAGGAAATATTTAAATGAATGGTGAGCTAAAATGGCATCTGCTATAACCATTCAACATAATTGATTCAAACACAATATCATTGAAATTGCTTATCTAATCATTTTGCAAGATTATAACGTATCAGGTTGGCATAACTCGACAATTATCAGTACCTTTGCAATCAATGTGCATCCAATAATCATTGGAAATTAATGAAAGCAGATACAGCTTCTTAGGTTTGGAGTTGTGTGTGTTATCTTAGAACAATATATATGGCTATTAAAAATAGGAAATACGAAACAATAGAGAACCAAACATTTTCGGATATTGTTTGCGAAAGTTCATTGCCATTGTTTTACAATAATGGCAATAACGTTTACAGACCGGATCCTTTGAATGTATTATCTTTATTCTCTGGTTGTGGAGGTATGGACTTAGGTTTTGAAGGACATTTTATATGTCACAAAAAATCAGTTGGAAAAAATACAGATTGGATAGATAATAAGGTCAACGAGAATTGGGTAATGCTAAACAAAACCAGATTCAATACGATTTTTGCAAATGACATTCTAAAAGAAGCGTTTTTTTCGTGGACTAATTACATGAAAAGATTTGGAAAAACTGATGAAGTCTATCATTTTGGTAGTATTGTAGACCTTGTAAAAATGTATAAAGATGGAAAAGATGTTTTTCCTACTAAAGTAGACATAGTAACTGGCGGATTTCCTTGTCAAGATTTTAGCGTAGCGGGAAAAAGAAGAGGATTTGACTCCAAAATATCACATAACGGACATCAAAAAGAAAAGGACGAACCATCTGAAGAAACGAGAGGCAAACTATATTACTGGATGAAACAAGTGATTGAAATTGTTAGTCCGAAAATTTTTGTGGCCGAAAACGTCAAGGGGTTAGTAAGTCTGGGTGATGTTAAAGACATTATTCAAAAAGATTTTCAAGCTGCCGGGAATAATGGGTATTATGTCTTCACCCCTCAAGTCCTTCATGCGGGCAACTATGGCGTTCCCGAAACAAGAGAAAGAGTAATCTTTATAGGTGCGAGGCTAGATGCTCTTAATGAAACCGCAAGAAGGGTTTTTGAAAAAGGTGAAATACCTAGCGAATACAATCCCTATCCAAAAGCCACTCACGATTTCAATTTAGGAGATGAAAGTTTACCAAAACCTGTAACGTGTGAGGATGTTTTATCTGAATTATTAGAACCAGGAGATTCTAAAGATTTGTCTCAGCAACACTACTCTAAGGCAAAATATATGGGCATGCATTGTCAAGGGCAAAGTGAAATAAATTATACATCCTTGGGTCCTACAATTAGATCTGAACATCATGGCAATATTGAATACCGAAGATTATCAAAAGAGCATGGCGGAAAAAGATTTGAGGAATTGAAATGCGGAAAGGAAGAAAGAAGATTAACACCTCGCGAATGCGCATTAATTCAAACTTTTCCTCCTGATTATCCTTTCGTACAATATAATGGCTTTTCAAAAAAATTTCAGGTAAGCTCTTCCGGTGCATACAAGGTTATAGGCAATGCAGTGCCGCCAATGCTAGCTTATAACATTGCTAAACGTTTAGAAGAAATCTGGCCTCTCTATTTTGAATAATATGGATAAATCCTCTTACATATCAATACAAGGAACAAACGACAAATACAATGATTTTGTTCGTTTTATGACAGCGACAACAAATGAATTAAAAAAATCCGCAGATACTCTTCGTGTGGATTTTTCTAAATGTCAAGGTGAAAAATTGGAAAATGTAGTTCTTAATCACATGAAAGAACTGGCAATCAACTTCAATTTCAATCCTAAGTATATAATTCATACAGAAAAACAACATTTTCCTGACATTGTATCTGAAAACTATTTTGGCGTAGAAGTCAAGGCAACTAAAGAAAAAACATGGTCGTCTACCGGTAGTAGCATAACGGAGAGCCTAAGGGAAGATTGTGTAAAGAAAGTGTTTCTCTTATTTGGTCGATTATCTATACCGGAAGTAGAATTTAGATGCAAACCCTATGAAGATTGTATGTATGACATTTCAGTAACACATAATCCACGATATTTAATTAACATGGATTTGGACAATACTGACAAAACGATTTTTGACAAGCTTGGTGTGCCATATGATGACTTTCGATTGAACAATAACAGAATCAATATTATTCGAGATTATTATCGTAATAAATACAGAGGGAATGAAAAGGAAATGCCATGGTGGATTGATGAAGAAACAAATAATGTTATAGTTCAAGATACTGGTAGTATTCGTCTTTATTCATCTGTAACCAAAAATGAGAAAGATTACCTGAAATGGATGGGCTTTATTTTGTTTCCTGAGATTTTATCCTCTGATTACTCAAGATTAGCATTATGGCTTTGTTCTAGATATTCCATCGTAAATCCAAACATAAGAGATATGTATTCTGCTGGTGGGCAAATGAATATTTACATCAATGGCAAACTTCATAAAAAATCAGCAGCAAAAAGCATATCCAATCTATTAATGTCAATAGATAAAATTCGAGACATCTTCTTAAAAGGAATAGGCATCTCGGAAGAAATATCTTATTATTCAAGCTATTCATCTATGGAACTTACTCCATATGTTGCGTGGAAAAGACACATTAATTCCTACACTAAAAAGTTAGTAGATCTTGATATCGACACTATATTACAATTGACTATTGATAAAATAGAAGATAATAATGTAATGCTCATAGATTTATAGAACTTAGATTAGTCGAACTATAAACAGCGAACTGCTCAATATTTTTCGTAAAAACAGCATGATAGCGTTTTCTTGACGCCACACCTATCCTACCCGATAACCGTAGCCACCACATGACGGGATGTTGCACTATTGCGAAACTCACATAGATAGATTCCTTGCCAGATACCCATATTGAGTTTATGGTTACATATTGGGATGGTGATGTCTGCCCCAACTATCGTCGATTTCACATGGGAAGGCATGTCATCAGGCCCCTCCATCGTGTGCAGGTAATAAGACTCCCGCTCCTTCACCAGCCTATCAAAAACAGCACCCAAATCAGTCAGCACATCGGGGTCTGCATTTTCATTGATAGACAATGCGGCAGAAGTATGTTTGATAAACAGATGTAGCAGTCCGACCTGAGGCAACTGTGGCAATTTTCTGACCACCTCTTCCGTAATCAGATGAAATCCTCTGGATTGAGGCTCTAATGAAAACTCTGTCTGAGAAACCATACAAACTTTATTCTATAAGCAATTAACGACCTGTTATTTCAAAAAATCTTCCTTTTAGTAATCGTCAAAAAACAAATTGTGACGATTTTGATAAAATGCCGTAGGAAATATCTAAAACTTGACCATCTTGTTTTTTCATCACCGTTTGGCGATAAGCCAAATTTCTTATAATCTTACAAAAATAGCCTATATTTTCACTTAAAACCACCACCTCTTTGACATTCTTTTTATAATTATATGCAATGTCTCTTATTAATATGCAAACATTCATTACAAATTTGTATTGACTACAAAAATCACCTTACTTTGTAGCCGTAAAAATAAAACGATTGAAAATATGAAGAAAATCATTTTAAGTTTATTGGCAATAAGTACACTTCTAATCTCTTGCAACAAAGACGAAGAGATGAACAACGACACGTTGCAGAATGAAGGAGGCGAAGTTGCCGTCAGTTTTACGACATCCCTGTTTCCGGAAGCACGGATGGCCTATGCTCGGATAAATTCGGAAGGCGGACTCGGAAATGTGGACAATAGCGTCTTCGACGTTCGCTTCATCCTTGAGATACGGGAGAAAGACGGATCGTTGGTGAAGAGGGTCGTACAAACGGTAGACAACACAACAACTCCGACCACATCCTTCAACTTCAGACTAGTGGCTGGAAACTACGATTTCTTGTTTTGGGCCGACTTTGTGGACGAAGGTAGCGAAACGGATCTCTATTACAACACCAATCCATTGACCAAGGTGACAGTAAACAGTCATTCCGCAGGAAACAACGATGCTCACGACGCATACTCTGCCACTACGGAAATCAATCTCGCAAGTGCGACAGGTCCGGTCTCGAAACAGATAACGTTGATGCGTCCGTTCGGAAAACTGCGCACCGTTGCCACAGACTTGATCAACGACAGCCGCTACAAGCCAACTCAGGTTTCTGTCAGCTACACCGGAACAGTAGCCACAGGGTTCAACGTGTTGACAAATGAAATCACCACGGAGTCGAAGACGATGAACTATACGACGGCTGTAGATTTCTCGGACAACTCGACCTCTACAGCCATTCTCTCTTGGAACTACCTTTTGCCTAAAACAGAAGGTGGATACACCATGACCATCGCCACAACGGGAAACAATGGCAAAAGCTCTTCGTTTGAGGTGGCCAATATCCCTGTGAAACGAAACCATATCACAACGGTGAGAGGTAACCTGCTTACATTGGGAACGGACATCGTGGTAGACACGGACGGCGACTTCGAAAACGGCGGTTCATCCGATGGCGACAACAATCCGACTTACGACTATTCGTTGAATGCGGATTTCGACAATACGGAAATATCGGCCTATGCCGAATGGAAACACAGACTCATCGAGAACGTGACCTCTTTCCCTAACAGCATCGGCACATGGACTGACGGACTGGAAGCAAACTCTATCGCAAACGGAACACTTTACCATCCTCACACGTCCAATATGGCAGTAGCTTGGGCCACACCAATGCTCTCGATGAGAAACAACACACAGATCAACTTCATGGCATGTATCTGGGGTGGCAGTCTCAGCGACAGCAGCCCGGCCAACCTAAAGGTTATGCTGATGAACAAAAACGACGAGTTGACAGGTACGCCTCAGGAGTTTACCGTGCTAAACTACTTCGACAGAAACAGGACAGTACATTTCTCCGAGTTGGGAGTCTCCGAAGGCAATTATCGTGTAGTGTTCCTCTTCTTCAATGAAGGAAACAACAGATACAACATGGATTATATTCGAATTGATTCTTAGTATATTCTTAGTCGAAACCCCATAGAGTAGTATTTAAATTCTGCACAAAAAAACGAACGCTCTACGGATCTAATTAATTCTAAAGTATGGTTTACTTATCGAGGAAGTTTATTGAAAATTGTTGGCAAGTAGGCAGAGGTCGGATTATTCCGGCCTTTGTTCTGCTCTTCTCATTGGGAATTGCCGCATGCTGCGAAGACAATGACGATGACCTAAATCGGACATCAGCCAACATCCTATTCGAAATAGAGACAACGATGGCATCTTACGACTCCATAAACTATGACGCCACGCATTTGAGAGTCATAATCGAAGCCGTCTCTTTGGATGGAAAAACAACAAAAAGAGACGTTTCCACATCCGAACACCAACAACAGGACATCATCACCATGTCGATGACATTGCCGGAAGATAAATACAATGTCCGGATATGGTGCGATTTTGTTCCAAGCAACAGTTCGGCAGACCATCATTTCGATACAGGCAGACTACACTTGGGATCTGTTTCCCATAAAGGAAATTACAATGGCAACACCTCCAAGACAGCATATAGCGACTATCTGTATCTTGATTTGGAGAAGGTGTCTGGCACAAATACATACCGTGTTTCGCCCAAAGCTGCCACCGGCCGTTTTTCTCTCATACCTTCAGACATGGAGTCACATATCGGCGATTCGGTTGAGATAACGTTCAGTTACGCCGGCTATTTCCCTTTGTCCTACAACGTAGACAAACAGCTGGCTTCGGCAAACGGACTAACGCCCGGAGTCGGGTTCGGATATAGGGAAAAAGTGGAACGAGATAAAATTATCGGCATAGATGACATCTTCGTGTGCGACACGGAGACAATCCTCTTTGCCGACATCCAGACAAAAGATTCGGGGGGAAAGATAATCGGCAACACAAGAGTCAGGATACCCATCTATAGAGGCATGAACACCATTCTGCGATGCAACCTGTTCACCGTAGGGCCATCCAACGGAGGCATTGGTGTGAATGACAAATTCGACGATGAGATTATTGTCGAAGTACAAAACTAGAGCGGCGGCGGAGATTAAACGTCTGTCACTCATATTAGCACCAAAGAGGGGAGACGGCATACCGTCTCCCCTCTCCTTTTATGTAGAAAAATTTGGAATCGGAATTACATCATTCCACCCATTCCGCCACCCATAGGAGGCATAGCTGGTGCGGCTGCTTTATCTTCCTTCTTCTCTGCGATCACACATTCCGTAGTCAACATCATACCGGCAATTGAAGCGGCATTCTCCAAGGCGACACGGGTAACCTTTGCAGGATCAATGACACCTGCAGCAAAGAAGTTCTCAAACTTATCTGTACGGGCGTTATAACCAAAGTCTCCCTTACCTTCTTTCACTTTTTGAACGAAAACGGCACCCTCTTTACCTGCGTTAGCGATAATCTGGCGCATAGGCTCCTCGATAGCACGCTTTACAATCTCGACACCTGTAGTTTCGTCCTCATTGGCACCCTTCAATCCTTCCAAAGACTCGATGGCACGGATGTAGGCTACACCTCCACCGGGAACGATACCCTCTTCCACTGCGGCACGGGTTGCGCTCAATGCATCGTCCACGCGATCTTTCTTCTCTTTCATCTCAACCTCTGAAGGCGCACCAACGTAAAGCACAGCAACACCACCGGCTAACTTAGCCAAACGCTCCTGTAACTTCTCGCGGTCATAATCAGACTTCGTAGCTGCAATCTGAGAACGGATCTGAGCGACACGCTCCGCGATGTTCTCTTTCTTTCCTGCACCATTTACGATGGTTGTATTATCCTTGTTAGTTGTAACCTTCTCAGCAGAACCCAACATATCAATAGTTGCGCTTTCCAACTTGATTCCCTTCTCCTCTGAAATCACGATACCACCGGTAAGGATGGCAATGTCTTCCAACATCTCCTTACGACGGTCTCCGAATCCGGGAGCCTTAACGGCAGATATTTTCAATGCTCCTCTCAAACGGTTAACTACCAATGTAGTAAGAGCCTCTCCGTCTATATCCTCGGCAATAATCAACAAAGGACGGCCAGATTGGGCTGTAGCTTCCAATATTGGAAGAATGTCTTTCAAGGAAGAGATCTTTTTGTCGTGGATCAAGATGTAAGGATTATCGAACTCAACCTCCATCTTCTCCGTATTGGTCACGAAATAAGGAGATAGATAACCCCTGTCGAACTGCATACCTTCCACTACTGTTACGGTGGTATCCAGACCCTTTGCCTCTTCTACGGTGATTACACCCTCTTTCTTAACCTTAGCCATAGCGTCAGCAATTAGCTTACCTATTTCGCCATCGTTGTTGGCAGAGATAGTTGCCACCTGCTCAATCTTACTATTGTCATCACCCACTTCCTGAGACTGAGACTTGATGCTTTCAACCACCTTTGCAACGGCCTTGTCTATACCACGTTTCAAATCCATTGGATTGGCACCTGCGGCTACATTCTTCAAACCTACCGTAACGATAGATTGAGCCAAAACAGTTGCAGTTGTTGTTCCGTCGCCGGCATCGTCGCCGGTCTTAGAAGCGACTTCCTTCACCATCTGGGCACCCATGTTTTCGTATGGATCAGACAATTCGATTTCCTTAGCCACACTCACACCGTCTTTAGTTACGTGAGGAGCTCCGAATTTCTTCTCGATGATCACATTACGTCCCTTAGGGCCTAGTGTTACCTTTACTGCGTTTGCCAACTCGTCAACACCTTTCTTCAAAAGGTCGCGAGCATCAATATCGAATTTAATTTCTTTTGCCATTTTTTGTTTCTTTTAATTTTTTGTTGTTTGTAAATTGATTTAACCGCCTAGCTATTAAATGATAGCCAACAAATCACTTTGGCGCATGATAAGGTATTTTTCTCCGTCCAACTCAAGTTCGGTACCTGCATATTTTCCGTAAAGAACAACATCACCTTTCTTCACAACCATCTCTTCATCTTTTGTTCCCTTTCCTACGGCGAGCACCTCACCCTTCAAAGGTTTTTCCTTTGCTGAATCTGGAATGATGATTCCACATGCTGTCTTTTCCTCTGCAGCGGCTGGCTTAATAAGCACCCTGTCTGCTAATGGTTTAATGTTCATTTCTTTAATTTTATATTAAGTTGTTTTATTAATCTCGACGCTATTTCTTTATCATAATTTGTGCCAAACCACAAATCGACCTATTTTCTGCCAATTTTACACATTCGCATAGTTATTTTCTCCATACGGGTTGCCAATTTGTCATTGTCAATCACTCCTCATACTGCCACATCTGCACAAACGGGAATCGCATCTGCATTTCGGAAATAAACGGAGGCTCGTATCTCCGGCACTACATAGAAACATAAAAAGTATAAAAAGGTTCGGGCGGGTGCTCGTGCCGCAATCTAGAAAGCGGGAAAAAAGACGCATGACCATTCAGTCGTTTTCAATTTTTTCAAAAAAAAATGAACATAAAAGGAGTATAAACATTATTATTATTAAATAATATGTAACTTTAGTGAGCTAAAACAAAGAAAAAAACAGGAATATGGAAAGAACAGAACTTGAAAATCTCATTGAGAAATACCACAATTTATCTTACAACACAGATGATGCGGAACAGGGATTCTTCTACGAAAGTATTGCGACACAGATAGAGGAAGACATAGACACTTTGGAAGACAGCGAATTTCAGACAGAGCAAGATATACTTGATAACATAAAAGGCAGGCTGGTCGAAAACGACATTGATACATTGATGTTTCCTAACGGAGAAGACGATTTATAAATTTACAGATACGCCCATCCGTCAAGAGCCGCACCATCTAGGTTAAATAACAGAACTTTGTCCATATGGCTTCTTTTTGCCGAAAAATGTCCGTCACTTTTTCCTTACAAGGAAAAGGATATTTACCTATGAAAGTTTCTTCTCAAAGCCATTTTTCATCAACACATTACAAATAAACCATATACACTAATTGCAAATTCACAAAACCGCCAAAACATCTCTTTGATTAAAATATATACATCTTTTTGTTCTCTACACATTTATAAGCAGTAATTTTGCTATTCGAAAAAAACGAAAAAAACATGATTAGCGAAAGAAAATATACGGGACATCTCACCATGTTTGTCGTCAACTTGATATTCGGCATAAACACGCCCATCACAAAGACGTTAATGCCCGATTATTTTTCAGCTTTCAGCCTAAATTTCTTCCGTGTAGCCGGAGCCGGCATTTTATTTTGGTGCATCTCCTCCTTTGTTAAGGAAGAGAAAGTGACCAGAAGCGACCTTCTGTTGCTCTTCTTTGCCGGAATGTTGGGAGTAGTAGTCAACCAATTCGCATTTGTGAAGGGACTCTCGCTGACCACCCCCATCAATGCCGCCATCATCGTGACGTTGACTCCCATCATTACCATGCTGCTGGCCTCTCTCATTCAGAAGGAGCCCATTACAGGTCTGAAGATTGTGGGTGTTGTGGTCGGAGCCATCGGAGCACTTCTCATCATAACGACTACCAATAGGGCAACAGGAGGCTCCAGTTCCATGGTTGGCAACATACTATGCCTACTGTCGTCACTCTCTTACGCACTCTACCTCACCGTTTTCAAAAAACTAATCAACAAACATAAGCCCGTCACGCTTATGAAGTGGATGTTCCTCTTTTCCACCATAATTGCGTTACCCATGTGCATCGGCGATTTGGAGTCCATCCGTTGGAGCGCAATAACTGCCAGCGCCTATATAAGAATAGGCTATGTAGTTATATTGGCCACGTTTGTGACCTACATGATGATACCAGTTGGTCAGAAGATGCTGAGACCCACCACTCTAAGTATGTACAATTACCTACAGCCAATAGTAGCCTCATTGGTAGCCGTGTATTTCGGGATGGACACCTTCGGATGGAAAAACACATTTGCCGCCGTACTCGTATTCTTGGGTGTCTACACTGTGACGCAAAGCAAATCAAAAGAGAGATGATACGAATAGTTTTCCGTATGTAGATTCCTAACTGGGGATAGGTCGCCTTGTATGGTGGAACGGCCTGAAAAATGAGAAAATATTCCCATGTAGGAAAAAAGCATAAACATACTAACTCGCACAAAAAAGGCGACAAAAACATCAATATAATCATAAAAAAGCCATTTAATTTTCGATTTTTAATCATTTTTTTCATTTCAAACATGCCGAAATACATTTTTCATACAAAAAGATTTTTCTTTCTCTTTCTAAATCTGTAATTTTGCAGTCATTTTAAAAGAATATCCAAAAAACAATACAAAAATGGCAAAGATAAAAGGAGCTATCGTTGTAAACGAAGAGAGATGTAAAGGTTGCCAACTATGCGTGGTTGCTTGTCCTTCGAAGGTGATAGCAATGTCCAAACACGTTAATTCCAAAGGTTATAATTACGCCTATATGGAAAACAAGGACGCTTGCATAGGCTGTGCAAGTTGTGGCATCGTATGTCCTGACGGATGTATTTCGGTTTACAAAGTAAAGGTAGACTAAAAGCGGGAGAAAGGCACCAAGCCTAATTTACAACTAATTATTTCAGAAAATTATCATCAATCATGAGCGAAGAAATAAAATTAATGAAGGGTAACGAAGCCATCGCACACGCAGCCATACGTTGCGGATGTGACGGTTATTTCGGATATCCTATCACTCCACAATCTGAGGTATTGGAAACCCTCATGGAGGTAGAGCCTTGGAAAACGACAGGAATGAACGTACTTCAAGCCGAAAGTGAAGTTGCCGCAATCAACATGGTATATGGTGGCGCAGGTACAGGAAAGAAAGTCATGACATCATCTTCCAGCCCGGGTGTAAGCTTGAAACAAGAAGGAGTTTCCTATCTTGCAGGTGCCGAGCTTCCTGCTCTGATCGTAAACGTAATGCGTGGAGGTCCAGGTCTTGGAACCATCCAACCAAGTCAGGCCGATTATTTCCAGACGGTAAAAGGTGGCGGTCATGGCGACTATAAATTAATAGCCCTAGCCCCTGCATCCGTACAAGAAATGGCAGATTTCGTTGGTTTGGCCTTCGATTTGGCATTTAAATATAGAAATCCGGCCATCATCCTTGCCGATGGTGTCATCGGACAGATGATGGAGAAGGTTGTTCTTCCTCCATTCAAGGCAAGAAGAACCGACGAGGAGATTGTGAAAGAGTGCCCTTGGGCCGCAGTTGGAAAACCAAAGAACAGGGAACGTAACGTCATCACCTCTTTGGAGCTCGATCCTGCCGTCATGGAAGAGAGAAACATCCACTTACAGGAAAAATACAAGACCATCGAAGCAAACGAGGTACGCTACGAAGAGATTCAATGCGAAGATGCCGAATACCTATTGGTAGCATTCGGTTCGTCTGCCCGTATTTGCCAGAAGGCGGTAGAGGTAGCACGTGCGCAAGGCATCAAGGTCGGGCTGCTTCGTCCTATCACTTTGTGGCCATTCCCTAGCAAAATCATCGCAAAATATGCCGATCAGGTAAAAGCGATGCTTTCTGTCGAGCTTAACGCCGGACAGATGGTGGAAGATGTGAGACTTGCCGTAAACGGAAAAGTGAAAGTAGAGCACTTCGGCCGCTTGGGTGGCATTGTCTATACGCCAGACGAGATTATCGAGGCAATGAAGACAAAAATCATGTAAATCCAAGAACTAAAAAAACTGAAAAGAAATGACAATCGAAGATATAATCAAACCGGAAAATTTGGTGTATAAGAAACCGGATCTCATGAATGACCGTCCTATGCACTATTGTCCAGGATGTAGCCATGGAGTTGTACATAAACTTATTGGTGAAGTATTGGAAGAGATGGATGTTGTTGAAGACACAATCGGCATCACTCCTGTAGGATGTGCCGTTTTCGCCTACAACTATCTTGACATCGATTGGGAAGAGGCTGCCCACGGACGTGCGCCTGCCATGGCTGTCGCCATCAAGAGACTACGTCCCAATAAATTGGTCTTCACCTATCAAGGTGATGGCGACTTGGCTGCCATCGGAACAGCAGAGACTATCCACGCCTGCAACCGTGGAGACAGCATCACCATCATCTTCGTCAACAATGGTATCTATGGAATGACGGGAGGACAGATGGCCCCTACTACATTGGAAGGAATGAAGACCGCCACTTGCCCTTACGGACGAAATGTGAAATTGAACGGTTATCCGTTGAAGATCACCAACCTTCTCAAGGAGTTGGATGGAACATGTTACGTGACCCGTCAGAGCGTCCACACGGCAGCTGCCGTCAGAAAGGCGAAAAAAGCCATCAGAAAAGCTTTTGAGAACAACTTGAATCAAAAAGGTGTATCTGTAGTAGAAATCGTTTCAACCTGCAACTCAGGATGGAAGATGACTCCGGATCAATCAAACAAATGGATGGAGGAGAATATGTTCCCTGCTTATCCGCTTGGAGATCTAAAAGATACTACGATATAAGATTATTAAGTTATTAATCGAAACAAAAAAGACAATGACAGAAGAGATAATTATAGCCGGATTTGGAGGTCAAGGTGTTTTGTCCATGGGAAAAATCCTTGCTTACTCCGGACTGATGCAGGGCAAAGAGGTTACTTGGATGCCTGCTTACGGACCCGAACAACGTGGTGGTACGGCAAATGTCACAGTGATTCTTAGCGATGACCGTATCAGCTCACCTATATTGAACGAGTTTGATACAGCCATCATTCTTAACCAACAATCGTTGGACAAGTTTGAAAAGACGATCAAACCGGGAGGAACTCTTATCTACGATCCTTATGGAATCACGAAGGAACCAACCCGTAAAGACATCAATGTCTACCGCATCAATGCGATGGACACTTCTATAGAGATGAACGCTCCCAAGTCTTTCAACATGATCATTCTTGGTGGATTGCTCAAAATCCGTCCTATCGTAGAATTGGAGAATGTATTGAAAGGTCTGAAAAAGACGCTTCCTGAGAGACACCACCACCTCATTCCTATGAACGAGGTAGCCTTGAAGAAGGGTATGGAGATTATCGGTTAATCCGCCGATATTGTCAGACATAAGAAAGCCATGGTTTCTACAGAAACCATGGCTTTTGTCTTTTTCCTGTTTTCGAAGCCTCCCTTATTTCATCCAACTATATATTTAGACTTTGGAAGATAGGACATCAACTTCAGAAGAAGAGGCAAATGTCGCACTGTTATCTCTATCTGTATATTCTCAGGGCCAAGCTCTCATAATAACCGTCTCCAGTGGTGCATGGCCCACTCGTAACCTCATACCATCTGCCTGCAACCGAAAGGTCAATGCGTCACTCTTTCTATACTCCCAACACCGGCAGACAGACGAATGGAGTCCAAACCTCAGAACCGGGGCCTCTACATTCACATCGTGTCTAGTCATAAACTCCATTCGCGCACGCCAATGTCTTCCATCATCGTAGATTTTGATTCAAACACCTCATCACTCCATCTATACGGAACATAGGCGGGAATAGGAATCTCCAACAAACAAGACTATTCGACTTTTATCATATTTTTCATTGTATCATTCGTTTTTTCTCACGTAATTTGCATAATAAAAACAGATCAAGATGAATAACGAGAAAAAAGCACCGGAGAAGAAAGAGAATGCACTTATAAGTATCATTTTCAATATCATAATTCCGGTCGTCATACTTTCCAAGTTTACTACATCAGACAGTCTCGGTCCCGTTTATGGATTGATTGCGGCATTGGCTTTCCCTACTATCTATTTCTTTTACGATTTTTTGAAAAGAAGGAAGACGAACTTTATCTCCATCATTGGGTTTGTTAGTATATTGCTGACCGGGATTATAGGTGTATTCGAGTTTCCTAGCGAATGGATTGCGTTCAAGGAAGCTGCCGTACCGTTGATTATCGGACTGGCGGTGCTCATCTCGTTGAAGACGCCATTCCCGCTTGTTCGCAAATTACTGTACAATAAGGATTTCCTCGATACGGAACATATTGATTCCATCTTGAGAGAGCGACATGGCGAGGCTCAGTTTGATAAGATACTTGTCAATTCCACCTATATGCTGGCCGCTTCGTTCCTACTCTCTTCCATCCTGAATTTTACGTTAGCTAAGATATTAATACATAGCCAATCGGGCACAGAAGCATTTACCCAAGAATTGGCACGGATGACAGCATTAAGCTATCCTGTGATAGCTTTACCTTCGTCCATCGTGATGATGTTGGCATTGTGGTATCTCTTCCGTTCCATCAGGAAATTGACAGATTTGTCTTTTGAAGAGCTCTTTGCGACTCACATACAAGAAAAAATGAGAGAAAAATGACGTTATAAACATAACATTTATGTACACGACAAAACAGATTGCTGAAATGGCTGGCGGTGAACTACAAGGAAACCGCAACATTGAAATAAGCAGGTTGCTTACCGACAGCCGGGCACTCTCCTTCCCAGAAGATACCCTATTTATTGCCATAAAGTCAAACAGGAATGACGGCCACAAATACATTCCTCTACTATATAAGAACAATGTCCGCAACTTCATGGTGAGCAATTGCACCAAAGAGATGAAGGAGATGAAGGACGCCAACTTCATCCTTGTCGATGATACTTTGGTGGCACTACAAAAACTGGCGGCCAATCATCGTAACTTATTCAACGTGCCTGTCATTGGCATCACGGGAAGCAATGGAAAGACGATTGTAAAGGAGTGGCTCAACCAACTTCTGCAGACGGATTATAAAATCACCAGATCACCCCGTAGCTATAATTCTCAGATTGGTGTTCCTTTCTCCGTATGGGAAATGGACAACGACACCCAACTGGGCATCTTCGAAGCGGGAATCTCCCAGATGGGAGAAATGGACAGGTTGGCTACCATCATAGCTCCAACCATCGGCATCTTCACCAATTTGGGTGACGCCCACCAAGAGAACTTCTCTTCCCTGAAGATTAAATGCGCCGAGAAATTGAGATTGTTCGTCAACAGTAAAACGTTGATATACAACAAAGACAATAAATTGGTGGATATCACCGTAGCTCAATCCAAAACAAAGGCAAGATTGTTTACTTTCGGAACAGGTCCGGGCACTGATATCCATGTCACTTCCATTGACAAGGTAAACAGGAAAAGCACCATCAACTACCAATATGAAGGTAAAGATTATTCGTTTCTGATTCCATTCACAGACCACGCTTCCATTGAAAATTCACTACAATGTCTAGCTACAATGATTGTTTTGGACATTCCGATGGACAAGATAAAGGAGAGGATGGCCATGCTGGAATCCGTTGCCATGCGTTTGGAGGTGAAAGACGGGCAAAACGGATGCCTCTTGATTAACGACAGTTATAATTCTGACATCAACTCGCTGGGCATAGCGCTGGATTTCCTGACACAACAGGCAACCGCAAAGAAGATGAAGAAGACTCTTATTCTGTCAGACATCATGCAAAGCGGACAAGACCCCCAGGAGCTTTACCAGAATGTGGCATCTTTAATCGCAGGAAAAGGTATTGACCGCTTTATCGGAATAGGAAATGACATTGCACGATTCAAGACACTTTTCAGCATAGAAGAAAAAGAGTTTTTTCAAAACACGGAGACTTTTCTCCAGCACACCAACATCTGCGACTTCAAGAGTGAAGCTGTCTTGCTGAAAGGTTCAAGACGTTTCCATTTTGAAGAGATAACGGACAAATTGGCCTTTGCCGTTCACGAGACAGTATTGGAGGTGGATTTAGGTGCCTTGGTCAGCAATTTCAACTATTTCCGCTCATTTCTTAAACCGGGTACCAAAATCATGAGCATGGTAAAAGCCAACGCTTATGGTAGCGGTGATGTGGAAGTGGCGCGTACATTACAACATAACGGTTGCGACTATCTGGCCGTGGCCGTGGCAGACGAGGGTGCGGTATTGCGTCATGAAGGCATCCATATTCCTATTGTGGTGATGAATCCGGAGCCAAACAGTTTCCAGAAAATTTTCGAATACAATCTGGAACCTGAGGTTTATAGTTTCGGTTTATTGGATAGGATGATAAAAGAGGCTTCGCAGCAAGGTATAAAAAACTACCCTATCCATGTAAAGATAGATACCGGCATGCATCGCTTAGGGTTTGAAGAGAAGGATATAGACCTGCTGATCGAACGACTTAAATCGCAAGACAGCGTGAAAATCCGTTCCGTATTCTCCCATCTAGTCGGTTCTGACGACTCTAAATTCGATAATTTTACGGAACAACAGATTCATCTTTTCTCCCGTATACGCGAGAAAATAGACAATGCATTCCCGCATAATATCATCGCTCATATATTAAATTCCGCCGGAATAGAGCGTTTCAACCAATATCAGTTTGACATGGTGCGTCTTGGCATCGGCCATTATGGCATGAGTGCCATCGATAACCGCAGATTAGAAGAGGTTTGCACATTGAAGACAAACATTCTTCAGATAAGAAATGTGCAGGCTTCCGACACCATTGGTTATAGTCGCAAAGGCGTATTGAGAAGAGACTCCGTCATTGGCGCAATTCCTATCGGTTATGCCGACGGTTTGAACCGCAAGTTAGGAAATGGCGTGGGCAAGGTGCTGGTGAACGGAAAATTTGTTCCTATCATAGGCAATATATGTATGGATGTCTGCATGATAGACCTCACCGATGTGGATGCAAAGGAAGGCGACCAGGTGACCATTTTCGGCAAAGGTCATCCCATCCAAGGATTAGCAGACACGTTAGGTACCATCTCTTACGAAATTCTTGCCGGAATATCCAAACGAGTAAAACGGGTATATCTACTATAAAGGCATTAAGAGAATAATTTACGTTACAATCCACGGTGGCATTCCATCGTGGATTTTTTTATTCTCAAATCTCCCCTCCTGTTCGTCTTTATGAATGCGAGAAGAGAAGGGAAACAATTATGGCAGACAACAAAAGAGGCTGTCCTTTTACAGAACAGCCTCTTCCTATAATTTGAAATATTTATTTATTGGCGTAACGAATGATAGTCTGGGCTCTATCCGGACCTACAGAAACTATCTTGATAGGCACTTCGAGATAATCTTCCAAGAAATCAAGATAAGCATTGAACTTTTCAGGAAACTCATCTTCGCTCTTCATTGAAGTCATGTCACATTTCCATCCGTCCAACTCTTGATAAACAGGTTCGATTTTTTCCGTCACATCGAATGGGAATTCGTCCGTCTCTTCCCCATTCACTTTATATGCAACGCAAGCCTTTATTTTATCGAATCCATCGAGGACATCACTCTTCATCATGATCAGCTGGGAAACGCCATTGAGCATGACCGCATATTTCAGAGCGACCAAATCAACCCAACCACAACGGCGAGGACGACCGGTAACCGATCCGAACTCATGACCCAAGTTACGGAGTTTATCTCCCATCTCATCCATCAATTCGGTTGGGAATGGTCCACTTCCTACTCTAGTACAATAAGCCTTGAAGATACCATACACTTCACCGATACGGCGAGGAGCGACTCCTAGTCCGGTGCAAGCACCTGCGCAAATAGTATTGGAAGATGTCACGAAAGGATAAGATCCAAAGTCGATGTCCAACATGGTTCCTTGCGCACCTTCTGCCAAAACATTCTTTCCGTTGGCAAGAAGATCGTTAATGACGAATTCGCTGTCGATGAACTGGAATTGTTTTAGCTTCTCAACTCCGGCAAACCATTCCTTTTCAATGGATGCCAAGTCGTATTGTAGATTATAATGGCTCAAAATCTCCTTGTGTCTATCTATGGCAGCCTTGTACTTTGCTTCGAAATTGCAAAGCAAGTCACCTACTCTTAAACCATTACGACTTATTTTGTCCGTATAAGTAGGACCGATACCTTTACCTGTGGTTCCTATCTTTGAACTTCCCTTGGCCGACTCATACGCAGCATCCAACAAACGGTGAGTTGGCAGAATCAGATGGGCCTTTTTAGAAATATAGAGTCTCTCCGTCAGATTATGGCCGGAAGCCTCCAATGCCTCCACTTCTTGTCTGAAAAGCGCAGGATCAAGCACTACTCCATTTCCTATCACATTGACTTTTCCTCCCTGGAATATTCCGGAAGGAATTGAGCGCAAGACATACTTTTGTCCTTCAAACTCCAATGTATGGCCTGCATTTGGACCGCCTTGGAAACGAGTAACTACGTCATAATTAGGAGTAAGGACATCTACGACCTTACCTTTACCTTCGTCTCCCCATTGCAATCCTAATAAAACATCTACTTTCATTATTTGTATTTTAGTGCATTAATACTCAAATACTCACAAAAATGTAGGATAGAGAAACAAAATCCACTACCCTATTTCATTTTGCACGTAAAGGTAAATAACTTTTTTATTTTAACTGACATGATATGTAAGAAAAGTTACAAAGAGTTCCGTCGCTTTTTTCTTGCCATCTATCGCAGATTATATGATCGTCATTTTTCGTCTATGACGGAAAGAAAATAGTCACGTACTTCCTTCCATTTATAATATGGATATGTGCCACTTTTTAACGGTATGCCCACCTCATTTTCATTCAGCAGGAGTTTAACCAATATGTCGTCATCATTCCCTTTCTTTTTGAAAAAGACCATTTGGAGGTTGGCCGACATGGGAATGATCTTATAGTCACACCACACCTTGTATAGGTTTTCCAAATTGCGTTCATCCGTATAGCAATTGTCCACATGGATAAGTGACAGCAGAGACATGAGTGCGATGTCGTGTCCAAAACGGAGCGATACATTTGGAGCTCCGTACTGAACGGCATGATCGGCCTCTTCGATAATCTTAGCCAACAGATCGGCCGCCTCATAAGGCGTTTTGCCTCCGTTCAGCGGACAAGGCCCGGCATAGGCGTACCACCAGGCATTTTGCACCTGCCAATTGTCGAACAGCTCTTCTTTCGTGAAAAGGTCGTAAAAAGAGACGTTCACATGATCCACATCCTGCATGCTACAGGAGATATCATATATCTTACGCATGAAATCGGTCTTTTTTATGTGCTTTTGCACGTATTCAGCATTGGAGAAGAGAGAGTTGACGAATCGGTCCGGTTGTATATATTTACAATGGAATTTTCCGAACACATTGGTCCAAGCCGTATCTGCCATTCTTTTCTCCCTTGCCTTTTTGTCTTCGTAACACATGTAATACAAGTCGCGTTTGCTCGCATCCATCGAGATATTGACAGCAGGGTTCATCTCTTTCAGCTTCATGCAGAAAGAACCCATGCTCAAGACACATCTGGCCTTCGGAGTCGACTTGGCAACAATTTCCGTTTCTTTTCCAAAAACGGACGGGTAGTTTCGGTACATACGCTCGGCAATGCCGGCTTGTTGCCTAAATCCCAATGCGGTAAGGTCTCCTGACCTTTCTTGTCCGTCGTCCCATAGGACGAAGAAACGACGTTTCACATCCTTTCCTAATTCGGTCAGAGATTTGGCTTTGTCTGCCGAATCGAGAATGTCATATATATTCTTGAAATCTGAATTGTTAATATAGTAACGGGAACCATGACGTCCGTAATGGCTGATGTAGAATGGTTCGTATCCTTTCGGAGCAGCCACTTGCGGCTTTATATCCGTTGAATATGCGAAATAATTACTAGCTGTCTTGTCAATATTGGCATACATCTCCTCTTTCGTGGTCTGCGAAGTCGCAGTAAATATGGGACATAACAATAAGGACAAAACCAGGGAAAAAGTCTGTTTCATATAATCCTTTTATACTTTCAATACCTACCAAATAGATTATTCATAATTCTTTTGCAAAGGTAAATATTTTATGAAAAATAGCAAGTATCGGATTCAAAATCCTATTATCATATGCGACATTCCGTCAAAATCCAGACGACAGTCTGCCGAAGACAAACATCTCAGCCATCAATTAATTTAGGCACCTCCATTGGGTTTAAGTAATCTACTTAAGCTATGACAACTAAACGAAGGAAGCCGATCGTTAAATCTAACAATCGGCTTCCTTTATTATAACATTAAGTTCTCGGACTTACTCTTCCATTATTTTTTTGAAGAGGGTCTTCATATTGACTTGGTCACCTACTATCTTATGTAGTTCTTCCACCTTGACTCTCTCCTGCTTCATCGTATCACGATAACGGAGCGTCACTGTATTGTCTTCCAATGTTTGGTGGTCAACGGTAACACAGAAAGGCGTTCCGATAGCGTCCTGACGACGGTAACGCTTTCCGATAGTGTCTTTTTCTTCATAAACACATTTGAAGTCATACTTCAAGTCGTTCATTATTTCAGTTGCCTTCTCAGGAAGTCCGTCTTTCTTCAGCAATGGAAGTACAGCTACTTTCACCGGAGCCAAAACGGAAGGAATGGCAAGAACCACGCGGGTATCTCCACCCTCCAACTGCTCTTCCTTGTAAGATGCTGCCATGATACTCAAGAACATACGATCCACACCGATAGATGTCTCGATAACGTATGGAGTATAAGACTCGTTCAAATCAGGATCGAAATATTTGATGTTTTTGCCGGAGAATTTCTCGTGGCTGCTCAAGTCGAAATTAGTACGGGAATGGATACCCTCTACCTCTTTGAAGCCGAACGGCATCTCAAACTCAATATCTGTAGCTGCGTTAGCGTAATGGGCCAACTTCTCATGGTCGTGGTAACGGTATTTAGCGTCGCCCAAGCCAAGGGCCTTATGCCATTTCAGACGGAAAGCCTTCCAGTGTGCGAACCATTTCATCTCATCGCCCGGACGAACGAAGAACTGCATCTCCATCTGTTCGAACTCACGCATACGGAATATGAACTGACGGGCTACAATCTCGTTACGGAATGCCTTTCCTATCTGTGCGATTCCGAACGGAATCTTCATGCGGCCTGTTTTCTGGACGTTCAGATAGTTGACAAATATACCTTGTGCCGTTTCCGGACGAAGATAAATCTTCATGGCTCCATCAGATGTCGACCCCATCTCCGTAGAGAACATCAGGTTGAATTGACGGACATCCGTCCAGTTTTTAGTGCCGCTGATAGGACAAACCACATCATAGTCCAATATGATCTGCTTCAATTCGGCAAGATCGGTGGCATTCATGGCTTTAGAATAACGCTCATGAATTTCGTCACGTTTAGCTTGATGCTCAAGCATACGTCCATTTGTCTTCTTGAAAAGTTCGGCATCGAAAGTCTCTCCAAATTTTTTGGCAGCCTTCTCCACCTCCTTGTTTATCTTATCGTCATATTTTGCGATGAGGTCTTCGATGAGCACGTCAGCACGATAACGCTTCTTTGAGTCTTTATTGTCTATCAACGGGTCGTTGAATGCGTCTACGTGGCCGGAAGCCTTCCATACGGTAGGGTGCATGAAGATGGCGGCATCTATACCGACGATGTTCCCGTGTAACAAAGTCATGCTGTCCCACCAATATTTCTTGATGTTATTTTTCAATTCCACACCGTTCTGACCATAGTCATAAACAGCTCCCAAACCGTCATAGATTTCACTTGACGGAAAAACAAAACCATACTCCTTACAATGAGCGACTAGTTTTTTGAATACATCTTCCTGTGAAGCCATAATTAAATAATGTATATTATATAAATTTTCAAACTTATCGAAAATGAATCTCTTTCTAAAAATGCAAATTTAGTTATTTAAATTGAATTCATCCGCATCTCTTCCATTTTTTGAACCGACGAAACACGGCCTATCGCCATGCTCCTGCAAAAATTCCTTTATTCTGCATTTTTTCTTCTGTTTTTCTCTAATTTTGCATACAAATAAAAAGGTAAAGATATGGAGAACTTCAAATCAATCGATCCTAAAAGTATAACAGAAAATGCCATCAAACTAATCGGCGAAAAATGGATGCTTATCACAGCGGGTAAGGCCGAGTCTTTCAACACGATGACAGCCAGTTGGGGAACCATCGGCTTTTTGTGGGGGAAACCGGTTGTATACGTATATGTACGTCCTCAGAGATACACTTTTGAGTTTATCGAGAAACAGAATGAATTTACACTTTCTTTCTTTCCTCAAGAGTACAAGAAGGCGTTGAACATCTGCGGTTCGACTTCCGGACGTGACGGCAACAAAGTGGAAAAGGCGGGAATATCTCCTATCTTTACAGAGAAGGGGAATGTCTCGTTTAGGGAGGCCAATCTCGTATTGGAATGTCGAAAATTATATTCAGAATACCTCAAGCCAGAGGCATTTACAGACCAGTCGCTCATTGCCCAATGGTATAAGTCCAACGATTTCCATAAACTATATGTGGCGGAAATAACTGGTGTATTCGAGAAATAATGGAATACGAAAGGGAGACTCTTAGATAAGTGTCTCCCTTTGTTTTTATTGATAATCTAGATTTTCCCACTTCCTCCTGTTTCCCGAAATTCATAAAACTCTCAGTTTAATGCAATCCAGTCCGTTTCTTTATGAGAATCGGATTCCGGCTTTATATATATCTTTGCCTGTCCGGGAACAAATCGTGCCAACTCTGTCACCAAGTCTTCCGCCGGAATCTTCTTTAATTCAGACAGGTCATATTTGAAGAGTCCGGAATAGATGGCTGTCGTGTCATTTTCCTGCCTATCGCACGACGTCAATACCGATTCAATGGAGACACCTTGATAGACAACCTTACATTTGATGTCTTTACACTCTTTCTTCTTGCTATTGGCAAATGAGATGGACATGGAGATGGGAAGATTGCCGTCTTCTATCTTTTTCACCAAATAGGCCTTTTTTATGTCAGAAAACCAAGATTCATCAGGATTGACCGACATTATCTGAAAGTTCTCTATCTTCAGAAGGCTCCACTCCTTTTCTTGGTCGTTTTTTGATTGGAATAACGTTCCGCAAGTTAGTTCATAAACAACAAATACCATTATTGCCAAGGCGGAAACAGATCCGAGGCCGATAACCAAACCATTTCTTTTCATATTCGTTCAACTAGTTGTGCAATTTTAGTCATTTGTTCGACAATCGACAAAGATTCCTCATTAAAAAAACAAAAGAAACAAGCCTAAAATCAGCGAAGAAATTCAGACTTGTCTCTTTGTGTGATGAGATGGTCAGGCTGTTTCCAGCTGTCCTATAATATCCTTTACCGACTTGAATCCATGTCTTTCCAGATAGTCGTTGATACCTTCTGCCACTTTAATCGTGATGGTAGGATCGATGAAATTGGCCGTTCCTATCTCGATAGCCGAGGCTCCCGCCAACAGAAACTCCACCGCGTCAGTAGCATTCATGATGCCACCCAATCCTACAACAGGAATTTTGACCGCCTTTGCCACCTGCCAAACCATACGCAAAGCAATTGGTTTGACGCAAGCGCCGGAAAGGCCTCCTGTTACGGTAGAAAGCACCGGTCTACGTTTTTCCGCATTGATGGCCATTCCCATAATCGTATTGATGAGAGACACACTGTCAGCACCGGCCGCTTCCACCGCCAAGGCAATCTCCGCGATATTGGTGACGTTTGGCGATAGTTTCACGATAAGGGTCTTACCGTATGCTTTTCTTACTGCCGACACTACGCTCTCTGCCGAGGCGCAGGATGTTCCGAACGCCATACCTCCCTCCTTCACATTAGGACAAGATATGTTCAGCTCAATGGCCGGAATATGGTCGAGTGCCGCAATTTTTTCAGCCGTAGCCACATAATCGGCCACCGTAGACCCCGATACGTTGACCAGGATGTTAGTGTCCGTATCTTTTATGCGAGGATAGATATGTTCGATGAAATAATCCACCCCCTTGTTCTGCAGCCCTACTGCGTTCAACATTCCGGAAGGTGTCTCCGCCATTCTCGGATAAGGGTTTCCCTCCCTATGTTTGATGGTTGTACCCTTTACGATAATGCCACCAATCTTGCTGATGTCAATGAAATCCGAGAACTCTTCTCCATATCCAAAAGTGCCGGAGGCTGTCATGACCGGATTCTTCATGACGAGTTTTCCTATGTTTGTCGTTAAATCTGCCATTTTAAATCTTTTATATTGAAAACAGGTCCGTCAGAACATACGCATTTATGTCCCTCTTTCGTGTCGGTAACACAGCAAAGGCAAGCTCCGATACCGCAAGCCATCGTGTTTTCCAGCGAGACTTCGCACTCTATGCCATTTTTGGAGGCATAAGCAGCCACCGCCTTCATCATCGGAGTTGGTCCGCAAGTGTATATCTTGTCAAATTTTTTCTGTTTCAATATCGAATGGTTTGTCACAAATCCCTTTTCACCGTAGGTGGCGTCTTCTGTAGTCACAAAGACATTGCCATAGGCCTCGAATTTATCGAGCTGAAGCAAGTCCTTTTTAGAACGGGCGCCCAACAAGAATGTTGGTTCAAAACCTAGATTCTTCAACACAGATCCCAACATCAGCATAGGAGCTGTTCCTACGCCTCCACCTACCAGAAGGAGTTCCTTCTGTTCTGTTGTCGGCATGGAGAAGGAATTGCCCAAAGGCAACATCACATTCAACAGATCCCCCTTCTTCAAATCTGCCAACTTGCGGGTTCCGTCGCCCACCAGCTGAATCAAGAACCAAAGTTCGTTCGTGTTTCTGTCTACATAATGGATGGAGATAGGTCTACGAAGAAATGTGGAAGGCGAACCGTCCACGCGAACCTCCGCAAATTGCCCCGGAAGCATCTCCGGAAGTTTCTCCTCCGAAGTCAGCTTCATCAAGATATAGTTACCGCTGAGCTTTTCGTTGCTGCTGACGGTCAAATCCAATAAATATTTTCGCATATCAAAAAGGCGTTTTCACCGCATATTCTAATTATAAACTTTGTAAAGTTACCACTATCTTTCTGAATTATTTTCAGGAGTCCTCTCGAAATATTCGTCGGCATAATATCCGGCCCTATCCAAATAGTAGGAATTGCGTTTTTTCCAACCATAATATTTGGAAGATCCATATCCTCCATATCCGTATCCATAACCGGGCGATGTCTTGTCCATATCATTCAATATGATATTAACGTTTTTCAGTCCGTCATTTCGCAATTGGGTGATGATAGACTTGAAGAATTTCTTATTCGTCTTGTTGTATCTGACAACAAACAGCATCAAATCCACCATTCCGTCGACGGTATAGGCATCAGACACCAAGCCTATCGGAGATGTATCTATCACGATATAATCGTACTTCTCCTTCATCTGTTCAATAAGGTTTTTCATCTTCTCCATCTTGATCAACTCCCCTGAATTAGGAGGAATGGTACCAGCCGGA
Organism: Prevotellaceae bacterium; assembly: GCA_020636675.1. Classification (GTDB taxonomy): domain Bacteria; phylum Bacteroidota; class Bacteroidia; order Bacteroidales; family Paludibacteraceae; genus RGIG10190. The sequence continues at coordinate 9,714 of JACJXK010000003.1, read as the reverse complement.
AAAATGTCAAAATTCAACGATTTGTCATGGATCAAGATATCCTCCACCTCCACCTGCCCTATCAGATAGTCGGACACTCCCTTGTTGGTCTGTATTCCTAAGGAACGGCAGACGGTAGGCCTACGATAATCCATGTCGATCAGTAGAGTTTTGTGCGAATAGAGGCCATACACGGCCGCCATATTGGTCGAGACGAACGTCTTTCCGTCTCCCGGTTCCGTAGATGTGACCATAATGGATATTCCCTTATCTTTCTTAGTGATGAACTCCACTCTGGTCCTAATCTCTCTGAAACGTTCCGTAAATAAGGATTTAGTATGTCTAAGCACAGGCAACTGATCTCCGCTGTCAGATCTCACCACATTCCCGATAAAATTGAATTTTGTGATCTTTTCTATGTCGCGTCGCGTCTTTATGCTTGTGTCCATAAATATACGGAGGAATACGAATGCGATAGGTATCAGTGCGCCAACAAGCATATAGGAAGAGTACGTCTTACTTTTAACCCCTCCGTTGGTCACATATCCTACCCGAGCCTTGTCCAAAATTATATTATCGGCAGAGTTGGACGCTTTTTTAATTTGTGCGTCAGCACGTTTCTGCAAAAGGAAGTTGTAGTAATTTTCATTTATCTTATAGGTACGCTGAATGTTCTGCATGGTACGCTCCTTGTCTGTCAAGGATACAATGCCGCTATTCAGGTCGTTCTGCCTGTCCACTAAATCTTTCTTCTCTATTTCCAACGCCGCTCTCATGTTTTTAAGCACCTCGTAGATTCGTAGTTTCAGGTCGGAACGCTGTTCCTTATATATTTTGAAATATGGATTCTTACTGCCTATCTGCGATAGTTTTTCATTAAGAGTAGTATATTCGTCCACAAGAGTGGAGAGGGCATCTCCGTCCACCAATCCGTTTGGTGTAACGATACTTGAATCGGAGACGTTGTTGTCTAAATAACTCGTCAGGTATTTCAAGTAGTCTTCTTTCAGCTTCAATGCTGAGAATCTGGCTTCAATGCTCGTCCCTTTTGAAATAAGCTGTCCGGCATACGCAGAAAGATCTATGATTCCGTTCTTTGTTCGAAATGAACGTACCTGCTCTTCCGTGCTGATTAGCGAATCCGACAATACGGTCAACTGGTCGTCGATGAAGGAGATTGTTTTAATCGCCGCCTCATTTTTCCGTTCCAAACTGAAGTCTTGGTATTCGAGACACAGCATATCAATAAAATCCTGGTCTCGTTCATAATTGGCACCCGAAAGAGACACCTCCAATACGGACGACCTCTCCTTCGCAAATTCGAGCGAGAGTCTATAATAGAAATCATTGACCAGATCATCTTGGTTTCTGAATCGGAAGATGACGGGACGGTCCACATCCACCAAACGCTTAACCGTAGCGTCAAAATATGGGCATTTGAACGGTTGTCCATATTTACCCCTAATGTCCAGATCATTTTTTCTTTTCTCGTTGGCAAACTTTATGACAAAAGAATCGTTGGGAAGAGGCTCCAGTTTGAATTCCTGTCCATAGGTAGACTCAGGAATGGAATAATCCACCAATTCGAACGGAGATTTCTTATACAGATAATTTGTTTTGAAACGGCCTCTCGTATAGTAATCCACAGAAAGATCCAACTTGTTAATTGTACGCAGAATGATGTCACGGGAACTGAACAACACCAGCTGGTTATTCATGTCGCGAGAGTTGTACCCGGAGGAGAATCCCTGCATGAAATTGTAATCGGAAGAGGTACTCACTCCTGCCGCATTTTCGCCCAAAATCAACCGCGCGCTTGTCTTGTAGACGGGAGTCCAACTTCTGTTCTTCACATAAGCAAGCCCCCATGCAATAGATAAGGAAATGACAAAGAGATACCAATATTTCAGTATCCTCATCACCATATCCAGTATGTCGAAAGAAGATTCTTCTTCTACTTGTTCGTTTTCGTTTCTATTTATGTTTTCCATTCAGTCAGTACTAATAATAAGTTAACAACTAGTCTTTTGAGATTCCATAGATAAGGAAAAACAACGAGACGGAAGTGGTTACCACACCCAAAATGCCCATAAACGAATCCATACGGAAGAACCGTTCGCTGGATGGCGGAATATACAGGATGTCATTGGGCTGTATGTAGTAATATTCCGATCCGATGATTGATTTGGGTCTTATGTCGAATATCTTTGTCTGTGTCACGCCATTCTCATCCTTCCTCATCAGATATACATTTTTGCGGCTGCCCACCTTCTTTATTCCTCCTGCCATTGCCAAAGCCTGATAGATGGTTATCTTCTCCTTATACAACTTTATGGCGCCGTTTCCGCCTTCGCCGAACATATAGAAATAGTTGTTGGATAGAGACACGATAACTTCTGCATCTACTATGAATGCCTTCAGATGCTCCTGCAAGGTCAACTTAACCTCCTGCAGTGTCATCCCGACAATCTTTATGCTGTCCAAATAAGGCAAGTCTACCGTGCCGTCAGTATAGACCCGATAAACATCCGTACCTTTGAAAAGCTCCAATGCATCCTTATTTAGAGAAAGGACTTTGATCTTGATTTCATCGTCCACTTGTATGCGGTACCTGGACATTTCCTCCTGGGCATATTTGGGAAGACGATCATTGTCTTGCAACAGTCTGGTGTATCTGTTTGTGGTACATGACGAGACCATTATTAGCAGAAACAATAGAAAGCATACGGGTCTGAAAAACAACAGCCCGTTTCCCTTTATTTCATTTCTCATCATCTCTTTCATTAGAATATGCTACTGAATCTGATTATTATATAGGAGAATGAAACGACCGTCGACAAAAGAGAGAAGAAGGATGCAAACGAGTTGATTTCAAAGAACTGCCCGTTAAACGACTGTACATAAATGACATCGTTGGGTTGGATATAATAGAACTCGGAGTCCACAATGTCTTTACTTCGTATATCAAACTCCTTGATGATTGGACCATCTTTCGTCTGCCTAATCATTTTGACGTGAGCCCTATCGGAGAAATCGCCGAAGTCTCCACCTTGAGCCAAGGCCTGAAAAATATTCATGCGTTCTTTGGTCAAGGCATATCGTCCACTCTTTGAATCTCCTAGAATACTGAAATAGCTGTTCGTCAGCTTCACTTCCACCGAATAATCCTTGAGAAGGGAGGATAGTGTGTCTGATATGACAGACTTTATTTCCCTTGTGGTTTTTCCGGCCACGCTGATAGTTCCTATGTAAGGAAACAAAATGCATCCGTCTTCGTTTATGGTATATGAATTGTATCCGGCATCTCCTTCTCCCAATGCGGAAGATGCATTTCCTCCACCAGACGCCATGTTAAAAAGCTCCGTCATGTCAGGGTCGAGTGTAGAGACATGCACATACAGCTCGTCCAACACCTGCACCTTATAGTCTTCAGGGGTAACCATCTTCGCATATTCAGGGATGCCAGCACCCGGCTCCTGCATATATAGGACTTTCCTATTTGTGACGCAGGAACTTAATGTCAGTACCAAAATCAAAATAATTATAGAATATATCTTTCTCATCGACTTTCAAAAATGGACTATGTACCCCAACTACTTTCTATTCCGATTTTATTCACAAACCAAGGCTTTTATCCACTTTTACAAAGATAAATCATTTATTCATCATACAAAAGCATTTAACGACAAACGGAAGTTTTTTTTGCTGTCAATACAATGTTTGAAAATCACCCATACAAGATGTTTTTATGATTTTATCAAATACTATGGCAATGGCATTATTTGCCCACTCCATTCGAAACAGAGCAAAAAAAGAAAGCTCCAAGTTCCGAAAAACCTGAAGCTTATCTTTTTTTAGTTTAATTCAAGTACCTGTCCAGCATCTGCTTCAACTCGTCAGGTGTAAAATCCTTTGCCAGGATTCTTCCTTGGTCATCAATAAGAAAATTGCCAAACCGATTGTTTAATTTCAAATCCTTGGCAAGTTTGGAGTGAAACCCTTCCGTCTCTAACGAGATTTCAGAAAATCTCAGACCATCTTGTTTTATCACCTCCTCGAACACCTTCTCGAACCTATCCATCGAAACGGATATGGCTCTTAGCCGCCGGCCTTCTGCCGTCATCTTTCCTTCATATTTCTCGACAATCGACGAAAACCGAATGTTCTCGTCCCTCGACTCGGCGTCGTAGGCTGCCCAGAAATTGACTAACACTAACTTTTCATCACACGCTCCCAGCTTCTCCGTACTCGGAAACTTCTGGCCAACCAGCAGTTTGGACGAGGATGTCGCATCAAAGGACATGAATGAAAATAGCATTCCGACAACAACAGAGGAAATGATAAAAGAATAAAATCTCCTCATTAAATATTGTTTGGTTCATACTAGGACGAGGATAAACTCTATTATCCCTAATATCCATTATTTCTGAGGTCACGAGACGGCATAGTCTCACGATCTCGGTGCAAAAGTAGTGATTTTACACGTAACAACCTCGGAAATTTTGTTAAATGTATGTTTTTTAGCATATATATGCACTATTATATAAAAATAAAGCCTAATTTTGCATGCGTAATCCGTAGCTTTTCTTGCTGCAAAAACAAGTTGGAAACGAATGGATTAAACAAAGCAAAGAGTGGCTATTTCCCACTTTGCCACTTATATTACATCCATTTTGAAGTGCGGACAAGAGTATCGACAGACAAATAATAAAAACACTATAAGAATTTGCAATTTTTCAATCTAAGATGAATCAGACCAACGAAATTATCTTGATCAAGATATCGGGAGACGACAAACCGGGGGTAACCTCCACCCTTACTGCCATTATCGCCAAGTACGACGCAACTATTTTGGACATCGGCCAGGCAGACATCCACAATTCCCTCTCTTTGGGCATTCTATTCAAAAGCAAACAGGAAGATTCCGGATCGATATTGAAAGAGATCCTCTTCAAATCGAGCGAGATGGGTGTGAGTGTACGTTTCAACCCTATCTCTGAGGAGGAATATAATAAATGGGTCTCCATGCAGGGCAAAAACAGATACATTGTCACTTTGTTGGGTAGGAAGATATCTTCCAGATTGATTGCCAGCGTGTCTCAGGTATTGGCACTGCAAGGTCTTAACATAGACACCATCACCCGTCTGACGGGCCGTATTCCTTTGGAAGAAGACAGTCTGACGAAAGCCAGCGTAGAGATGTCCGTCAGAGGCACTCCCAAGGACAAGCAGTTCCTTCAGTCCGAATTCATGAGACTCTCCCAAGAGTTGGGTTACGACATCTCCTTTCAGGAAGACAACCTCTTCAGAAGAAACAGACGGTTGATCTGTTTCGATATGGACTCTACATTAATAGAGACGGAGGTTATCGACGAATTGGCCGAAAAAGCCGGTGTGGGTGATAAGGTGAAGGCCATTACCGAATCGGCGATGAGGGGCGAAATAGACTTCTGCGAGAGTTTCAAACAACGCGTGGCCCTGCTGAAAGGCCTTGACGAATCTGTGATGGAAGACATCGCCAACAATCTGCCTATCATGGAAGGTGCTGACCGCGTACTCAACATACTGAAAAAATATGGCTATAAGATTGCCATCCTCTCCGGTGGATTTACCTATTTCGGTAATTATCTGAAAAAACGTTTCGGCATCGACTACGTCTATGCCAACGAATTGGAGATTGAAGACGGCAAATTGACCGGCCGATATTTGGGCGACATCGTGGACGGTAAACGCAAAGCTGAGTTGTTGCGCCTGATTGCCCAAATTGAGAATCTGGATTTGCAGCAGGTTATCGCCGTAGGCGACGGAGCTAACGACTTGCCTATGCTCAACTGCGCAGGTCTTGGCATTGCCTTCCATGCCAAACCTAAGGTGAAGGAAAACGCCAAACAATCCATCTCCAGTATCGGATTGGACGGTGTGCTCTACATCTTGGGGTTCAAGGATTCGTATATCGAAGACAATCACTAGCATCCAAATAGACTAGTAACATTCTCGTCTCTGACACGAGAGAAAAAGCATGTTACATAACCGAAGAGAGCCGTTCGGCATCCATTTCATCGAAATGAATGGGCCTAACGGCTCTCTTTTAGTAATGATAAAAAACAACTTACTAAAGTTCAAAACATCTTGAAAGTATGCTTTCCAGGCATTGCATTGATAGCAACCATTTCGTAGATTTTTGAACGTGATTTCTAAAACGTCTCTTTTTCGACAGGCGTACACTCGCCTTTGGCCGCGGAGGGCCGCAGCATGAAAAAACCTTTTTGCCCGAGGTACGAGGGAATAAAAAAGGTTTTAGCGGAGGAACGTGCCGTACCTTCCGGAAAGCGGGCAACAGCGCAGGCACTTTTGCTTACTTTTCTTGCCGGAGAAAAGTAAGTGCCCATCCGGCAGGAGGACGGAAATAATTGTCGTGTATGGTGCATTCCTCCGGAATGCGGGTCGATGCCTATTTCCCCCTCTACAAAGAGATAATGCCTATGGCATTTTGTCAAAATCGTCATAAGTTGTTTTTACCGATTACTTAGTATATATCAACGATGACGATTTCTTTCGTTATCCACTCAATTCGAAATAGAAAAAAACACCCATTTCCGTTTGCATTTGTAAATTCATTCAATAACTTTGCAGCACAAAGCACTTTGCTTTTGAAAAAAAATGAAATATGGAAAATGAAGAAATTGTAGATACGTTGAGCGAGATACGGAATTTGATGGAACGATCATCGAAGGTTCTTTCGTTGAGTGGCACATCGTCCCTGCTGGTTGGCGGATGCGCTATGGCGGGGGCTTTCGTGGCCAGTTATTTTTTGTACGGCAGTTTGGAACCTCTTCATTGGAACTACGTTTATGAGCGGAGCGGGTCGCCTTCGTTAGAATCTTTGGCGTGGCTGATCGGCCTGGCGGCGGTGTTGATTGGCATTTCCCTTTCGATTGTTTTCGCCATGTCCTATTACCGTGCAAAACGTCTGCATCTTTCTTTTCGGATGGATGCGGTGATGCGGAAGATGTTATTTTCTTTCTTCTTGCCACTTGTTGCCGGCGGATTGCTTTGTCTGTCGCAGATGTATAACGGGAATTATGCCAGTGTGGCATCCAATATGTTGATTTTCTACGGGATTGCCTTGATTAGCATCTCCTCGTTCACCTATTCCAGTACGAAACATTTGGGTATGTGTGAGATTTTGGTTGGCTTGTCCGACTCTTTTATATCTGGTCATTCCCTATTCTTTTGGATGGTTGGCTTTGGTATCCTGCACATCCTTTATGGGGCTTGGTTTCTTATCTTCTTTGAGAAAGACGGCGTGATGCGGAGATTTTTTATGCGGATAAAAAAAGGCAGGGCGTGATGGTTTCTCTTGATGGCATAAATAAGGCATTCGAGAACCGGGTGAGGCTTGGCATCATGTCGGTTCTCATGGCAAACGGCTCGGCAGATTTTGTGACGCTCAAGTCGTTGCTTAACCTTTCTGACGGAAATCTTGCCAGCCATGCCCGCAATCTAGAGGATCTTGGGTATGTGGCTAGTGAAAAGACCTTCATGAACCGGAAACCGAACACGACATTCCATATCACAGACTTGGGCAGGACTGCATTTTCCGACCATATCAGCGCACTTGAAAAATTGCTGAAAATACAATTGAACGGATAATTCGGATACAAAATTCATATTACAAACAAAATTACATCACAACTAAAAATTTATAATTATGGGAATGGAAAATCAAAATCAGCCGGTTCAGAATCCAGTGAAAAAATCAATCTGGTCGAACCAGTTATTTATCAAACCACTGTTTATAGGCGTGTTGGTGTTGCTGCTGCTTATACCGATGACAATGATCGAGAGTATTATTTTGGAACGTCAACGCACGTCAGAATCGGCGACGAGAGAGGTCCAACAAAAATACAGTGGGGAGCAGACTATTTATTCGCCCGTCATCACGATCCCTGTTATTGAAGAGTCTACTTATGCTTATGTGCCGTCGGCTGTGAAGACAGAAGCCGAAGTGGCAGTAATGGAAGTGCCTGCCGAAGAGACTCCCGTGGCTGCAGCATCCGTAAAAAAACGTCGGACAAAACGTGTTGCACACATTCTTCCGGAGACATTGAAAATCAACGGCAATATAACGACCAAGGAGTTGAAACGAGGTATGTACGAGGTAGTGGTTTATAGCGGGCCGATCGAGATAGAAGGCACGTTCAAATTGCCCAAGAAAATTTTTGAGACGGGTAATCCGAACTTGGATAAAGCCCGGATAAATATGGGAATATCAGATTTGAGGGGAATCAAGGAACAACTCAATCTCCAGTTGGGTGATTCGGTTTATAAGTTGGGATCAGGATTGCACGATTGCAACATGTTCGGATCCGGGGCATCCTCTCCTATCGTATTGGATGCCGACACCCTTGATCTGCACTTTAAGGTTTCTGTCTGCCTGAACGGTTCTTCCAACCTTAGTTTTGTCCCGTTGGGTGAGACTACCGAGGTTTCTTTGAAGTCCAATTGTTCGACTCCTAGTTTCATGGGAACCTTTCTTCCCGAAACGAGAACCGTTACGGATACTGGCTTTGTAGCTAATTGGAAAGTACTCAATCTGAACCGGAACTATGCCCAAATCATATATGGAGATGAAGCCATGTATCCGGTAAGCAGCTCCGCTTTCGGGGTTGATGTGCTCACGCCGGTACAACACTACCAGAAATCCATGCGTTCTGCGAAGTATGCCATGTTGATAATCTTACTGACGTTTGTCATCAGTTTCTTTGTGGAGATTATCCAGAAGAAGAACATCCATCCGTTCCAATATCTTTTGGTGGGACTGGCACTTTGCCTCTTCTATTCCCTCCTGATTTCGCTTTCCGAACATATCGGGTTCTTTCCTGCCTATCTAATAGCTTCTATCATGACGGTATCTATGCTGACGTGTTATCTGGGAGGCGTGTTGAAGGTATGGAAGACGGCACGGTTGATAGGCGGGCTGTTGCTTGTCTTGTATGCGTATGTATTTGTGCTGATTCAGATGGAGACGTATGCTTTGCTGGCCGGAAGTTTAGGTCTGTTCGTCATACTTAGTATCATCATGTATGTGTCGCAGCGCATCAACTGGTCTTCGCCCGAACAAGAAAAATAGCAGAAAAAAAGAAAGAATGGGTGGGTATGCCAATGGAGCAAACCCACCCATTCTAGTAAAATGACTTGTAACTAAGTACTCGTCAAAAACAACTTGTGCCGGTTCTGATAAAATGCCGTAGGCATTATCTCTTTGCAGGCTAAAATTGCCTGCGCTGTTGCCGGCTTTTCGGAAAGTATGGCACGTTCCCTCCGCTTTGGACAGTGATGTTTCCGCCTAACGGCGGCGATGCATATTGGAAAGAAATCCTGTTTGTCCCGAAAATACTGTCCAAAAGTCTACGAAGAGGGAATACCTTGGCGCATTACGATGGAATGACGTCCCGTCATTCATCCTTTCTTATACAAGTAGATTATTCCTAAGGGATTGATTAGATTGACGGGAAAACAACCATACAAGATGGATTGAACTTTGCCAAGTTATTTTTTAGTAATCACTAAAACAAAGAACAATAGATTTGATACATTACAGAATCACAATCTTACTAATACAGACAATTTTTGGCGTCAAAAGAGATTTTTCTATGATCACTTTGTATATAAATATAATATTTCTTAAATTTACATGAGGAAAGAAAAACACAACATGACTATCACTGAGAG
>JACJXK010000029.1 GCA_020636675.1 Prevotellaceae bacterium | reverse complement strand
CCGTCAGATCGTTGCCAACGCAACAGGATGTTCTTCCATCTATTCAGGTTCAATCCCATCAACCCCTTACACAACGAACGAGAAGGGACAAGGTCCAGCTTGGGCTAACTCTTTGTTCGAGGACTTCTGTGAGTTCGGTCTTGGAATGGAATTGGCTAACGAGAAGATGCGCGAGCGTATCGAGAAGGTGATGAACGAGGCTATCGCAGCAGACTGTACTCCAGCTGAGGCAAAAGAGCTTTTCACCGCTTGGATCGCCGAAAAGAACGATGCCGAGAAGAGCAAGGAACTGGCTGCAAAGATCATCCCTGTCATCGAAGCAGGAAAAGACAAGTGCGACCACTGCAAACAACTCGTTGAGTTGGAAGGCTACATGATCAAACGTTCACAATGGATCATCGGTGGTGATGGTGCATCATACGATATCGGTTACGGAGGTCTGGATCACGTCATCGCTTCTGGTAAGGACGTGAACATCTTGGTTCTTGATACGGAAGTTTACTCTAACACCGGAGGTCAGTCTTCTAAGGCAACTCCTCTTGGCGCAATCGCTAAGTTTGCCGCTTCAGGTAAGAGAGTACGCAAGAAAGACCTTGGTATGATCGCTACTACTTACGGTTACGTATATGTAGCTCAGATTGCCATGGGTGCCGACCAAGCTCAATGCTTGAAGGCAATCAAGGAGGCTGAGGCTTATCCTGGACCATCATTGATCATCGCTTACGCTCCATGTATCAACCACGGTTTGAAAGCAGGCATGGGCAAGGCACAAGCCGAAGAGGCAAAGGCCGTTGATTGTGGATACTGGCACTTGTGGAGATTCAATCCAGCTTTGGAAGAAGCAGGAAAGAACCCATTCTCTTTGGATTCAAAAGAGCCAGACTACAGCAAGTTCCAAGACTTCTTGAAGGGTGAAGTTCGTTACGCATCTGTAATGAAACAATTCCCTGCTGAGGCTCAGGATTTGTTCAACGCATCGGAAGAGATGGCTAAGAAACGTTACCAATCATACATCCGTATGACTAAGATGGAATATTAATCGAGAAATCGGTTCATTCCGGATATAAGAATCGGAGACTCAAAACGGGGTCTCCGATTTTTTTGTTTGTTTGGAGGGAGGAAAGAGATAAAATATTGGGGCTATGTTGATTTGAGTGGGTAACGATTTCGGTAGAAGAAAGTAATTTGTACGAATCCTTGTGATAAGTAATCGGCAAAAGAAACAACTTATGACGATTTTGACAAAATGCCATAGGCATTGTCTCTTTGTAGGGGGGGGATAGGCATCGGCAATAACGATCGGTCGAGGATTGCTGAAGCCAGAACCTCGTCACAAAGGGTTTTAGCCCATTCTGTGGGGGGCTTTGTTTGTAGTTATTATCTTGGGCATTCTATCCATCATCAGCTAACATTCATTTACCACTCGTTTAATCAAGGCACAGACCTTCCCTAAATATTCACATTGGCACTATGTACTCGACTGACTTCTCACAGCAGGTTTTTACTCCGTATTTCCGGAAAAAAACATCTCCACACGTCTGTGAGACCTTCCCTTATAAGTAGGTATCTTTCCATCTTATACATGTCTGATTTACCATGTGAGATTCCTAATAGTTATATGGCTTTATTTTGTTTAACAAATCCACCCGGACAATTTTGCCTTGTATCTGATTTCTGTTCGTAAGGTCAGAATTTTGCCGCCAGCTTCCTTCGGATTTTTCATCACTATGGACACCATTGCCTTGGGCTAAACGATTTTCTCTATTAATGCTCGTCAGGAAGTTGCACCCATAAGATCACGCCCATGCTGGGCATACAAAAAAAGAAGGATGGCTCACACCATCCTTCTACTCTTTATAATTGAAATTTCATCCTATTTTACTGATTTTCTTCAATTGTTCCTCATCTATCAGTTTTATCTTACGTCCGTCCATTGTTATTATCCTTTCCGAAACAAAGTTGGAAAGTGTGCGGATTGCGTTGGAAGTTGTCATATTTGAGAGATTTGCCAAATCCTCCCTCGAAAGGTAGATGCTCAACGTAGCACCATCCTCCTCCATTCCATAGCTCTCTTTCAAGAAAAGGAGAGACTCTGCCAATCGTCCTCGTATATGCTTTTGGGTAAGACTCACCGCACGAGAATCGGCTATTCCCAAATCAACAGAGAGCGCATGAATAAAATACCAAGCCAACTGTCCGTTTTGGGAAATCAAATTTCTAATTACCTCTTTTGGAATGGCATAAATAACAGCTGGCTCAAAAGCGGACGCTCCCGTCACAAAATTCTCTTCCGCAAACATAGCCCTATATGCCAACATCTCGTAAGGCTTAACCATCCTAACTATCTGGGCACGGCCACCGACACCACTTTTGAATATCTTCACTTTACCCTTCACCAAGCAAAGCACATGAGTGGGTGTATCTCCCTCACAATAAACTATTTGATTTTTTTTATATTTTTGAATCTCATAATTGCTCTTTAGATAATCCATCTGTTCTGGAGTCAAAATCTTCCACAGATCGGAGATATCCTCAATGCTTTTTAATTCATTTTCCTGCTTCTTTGCCATAATTGAATCTCTTTGAGATAATAACGCATGGCAAATGTAACAAAAACTAAAGCATATTAAAAATGAATAACAAAAAGAAAATGAAAAAAACATATTGAAAGAGCCTCAAAGCAACCATCAAGAAAAATAACTTGTGACAATTTTGATAAAACGCCGTAGACATTATCTTTTTGCAGAGAAAAACAGGTGCCAGCCAAGAAGCCAGACTTCCTTCCTATTCCAACATAACCACGGACTCATGACAGATGACAGTCTTCCGATATATTATCGAAAGGGACAGGACATTGCCCAACAACAAAAAACAAGGTGATTCCAAGACAGAACCACCTTAAATACACAACAACCACAGACTTCCCCTTTTTCAAATAGGGAATAACAACCAGCAAATGAACCCTTATGTTTTAACCGACCACACCTTCATCCTCTTCCGTTCCTGATTCATCAGAGACTATCACGTAAGATCCATCTTGCAATAAGGAATATTTGCTTTTTTCATCAACATCAGAGAGGTTTAACTCCAAATGCAAATTTTTATAAACCAAAATATAAACTTGCGGTTTGACGTGATTTATTTCATATTTGAAATCAACATTCACGATAGAATTATTGAATTTTAGAGACCTTGTTTCGTCTTCCTTTATAAATATAGAATCATTAGAAACCGACACAGAATATTTTTTCTTGCCATGTCCCTCTTCAGATACGCCCAACAATGTAAGATACAATTTTCGGCTACTTTTCTTATAATCAAAGTCAAGCAACCAATCTTCCATAGGGAAGAAAGAACCTTCTTCACTATCAAAGAACTCCGAAATACGTTCCTGCGACACATTCTGCGCCACAAACACACCCTTCAAATGTTCCAGATTTTTATTTCTCTCATCACCAATAGACCCGCATGCACCAAATAAGAAGATAAAAAACCACAGAAACCCTTTAGTAATTTTAAGTGCTTCCATAAGCTTCATTTTTTTATTAAAAAATACGAAAGGTCACCTAACTCATGCCTTTTAGTTCGTTTTCATTATAGACAACCTTTTTTCATTGCAAATTCAGAATAAACATCAACCCAAGTATAAAAAAAAGAAGATTTCTTGCACTATTTTATTGAAACTTCACAGCAAGAACCAAAATCCACTTTTTTCATGTTTGAGTAAATTTACTCATTCACATTAAGAAATGCAAATTTCAACAGATATTTTTTGTCTTTTTTTTGAAATATTTCAAAACCGTTTTAAAATGCCCATTATTTCTGAAATCTTATCCTCCATTTTTTTTTCGGCATTAATCCAATGTATAACAAAACCGCGACGTTCCATGCCACGGAACCAAGTCATCTGCCGTTTGGCAAATTGATGAATGGCGATCTCCAACTCCGAGTACATCTGTTCATACGTCAGATTTCCTAATATATAATTGGTAAGGTACTTATATTCCAATCCATAATAGATGAGATTATCCGGAGCAACGCCAGAATCCAAGATGCCACGCACCTCGTCCACCATCCCCTCTTCCAATCTGGACTTTAGTCGAGCCGAAATCTTCCGACGACGCGCCTCCCTGTCAATGTCTATGCCAATCAGCACGCTGTCAATCTTCGGAAAGGAGAGCACGGCATCCTTCTCATTGTTCTTATAGTACTCCTCTATCTCAATAGCACGAATAGCCCTCTGCGCCGTATCCACATCGGTTGTGTTGTGCAGCGATTTGTACTGCTTCAGCATCTCCGTCAGCTCGGGCAGCGTTTTGGAGGCCAAAGAGGCGCGAAGCTCCTTATTTTCGGAAACGGGCTGCAATCGGTAACCCTTCAGAATAGACTCCACGTAAAGCCCCGTACCTCCGCACAAGATGGGAGTCTTGCCTCTTTTCAATATATCTTCGTACGCAACCAGGAAATCACGTTGATACTCAAACACATTATACTTATATCCAGGCTCCGCAACATCAATTAGATGATACGGGACAGGAACTCCTTCTACCACATAATCGGACAGATCTTTCCCCGTACCGATATCCATACGTCTATATATCTGGCGCGAATCGCCACTAATTATCTCTCCATCCAAGGCATAAGCCAAACGGGCAGCCAATGCGGTCTTTCCGCTGGCCGTGGGCCCTATTATCGTTATAAGTCTATCCATAATAAAATCAAGTTTTTATCTGATTGCGAAGAAAATGACCAGAAGTATATGAAACAAATATCAGAAGAGACACAAAATCGAAAAAGGCTCCGATGGCGAACACAACCGAGAACGAAACCCACGCCCCTACCGCACCGCCCAGCATCAGTCCCACACCCACACCAATATCCCAAGAGGTAAGGTAGGTGGAGTTGGCTGTTCCCCGCTTGCTATTGGGGGAAAGGCCGACAAAAAGTGAGTTCAGCGCAGGAAACACTGATCCATAACCCAAACCGACCATCAAGGCCACCGCATAGAAAAGGGATTTAGACATCTGGCCATACTCCAACGGAACCTGTTTCACAAATGCCAACAAAGCATAAGCCAACGTAGCTATGAACATTCCGACCGTTATGATCTGAGTAGTTCGACCCTTGTCAACCTGTTTGCCGGAGAAAATTCTCGACAATGCGATGCCAAGAGCCATGAAAGTATAAAACATGCCAACATTCTTATCCGAATACAACTCCAACGCATACAATGCGATATAAGAGGTGGTGATGCCATAAGGGACTGCTATCATCAACGTATTGACGCCAGCCGGAATGCCCTTCAGCAAAATGAACCTATCCAACGACACCGGCTCTTTCGCCTGCTTAGGCCGATGCTTCGTTTTGATGCGGCTACCCACAAACAAGGCCAACGCACTTATCGCCAACGCCATGTAGAATATCACATTATAGTCGCCGTAATGCTCCAGCATATACATACCGACCATAGGTCCCGTCGCCATCGCAAAATTATTGGACAGACCATAATAACCGAGACCTTCCCCCCTACGGGACGAAGGCATGATGTCTATCACTATAGTATTGCCGGCGATGGTCACCATACCGAAAGACAAGCCGTGCAGCACGCGCAAAACGGCAAACATGAGTACGCTCGTCGCCAGCGGATAACCCGCAAATATAAGGACAAAGAAAAAGAGTGACAACAAATACAATGGTTTGCGGGCAAATGTATCGACCAGAAATCCGGAAAACGGACGAATAAGCAAACAAGCTACCGTATAACAAGAGAGAATTGCGCCCACCATCGTCTCCGTAGAATGGAAAGCCTCCTTCAGATAAAGGGCAAGAATCGGCATGAGAAGATAGAAGCAAAAGAACAAAAGAAAATTTGCGAAACAAGAACAGAAATAACTGAACGTAAACAAATTCTCTTTTTGCACTTCCTGATTCATAACATCCTCCTACTTTTATATACAAAGGTAAAACATTCTTCGCAATAAAAGGGCAATAGCATTCAACGAAAAAAAAGACAAGAATACACTAAGTAATCGTCAAAATAACTTGTGCCGATTTTGATAATATGCCACAGGCTTTATCTCTAGGGAAAAACAAGTACCGACGACCGCATTCCATAGAAATGTGCCGGAATCGATGTTTCTTGCCGTCCTCCTACCGAATTGGCTTTTCTCCGACAAGAAAAGCGAGCAAAGATGTCTGCGCTGCCCAATATTTAGAATGTACGGCAATATCCTCCGCTAAAACATTTTTCATCCTCTCACACCCCAAGCAAAAGATTCCTTCACGCTAAGGCACACATCTTCTCCGCGGCCAAAAGCGAGTGCTCGTCTGTCGATGATGAGGCATTTTGAAACCATCCTATTTTTCCTGTAAATCCCATCCAAAAACATACAACGTCCGAAACGAACGACAGCAGGATAGATTGGTGCATTTCGAGAATGCCGTCTCTTCTTTCATCTATTTTGCTTCAAAAGGGATATCTGTTGACAATACAATACTTAATGGAATCACCCATAAGTATTTCAAATTTATCATCACTAAACAAAGGAATTTTGGCATATTCTATTTTGGCATATTTTTTGTTGCAATACGAAATTTTCGTCATCGACAGGTGCGCTAGTTTACAATGTAAATAATTCGCAGCAACAACTACAATAAATTTAATACGAAAACAATGTCCTTTTTTTTGATTTTTATCAAGAAAAATATTTCCATTATTTCTTGTGAAATTCAAAAACATTCTTCACATTTGTAACGCAAACAAAATAGGTAGATTTTTCATAGTTAAGGTTTTAATTAACCAGGTTCAGGGGAGCTGTGAAGCCCCCCTGAATATTTTTTATTCCTCCACAAATCTTTGTTGCATCTATTCCACATTATCATTTGGATTGTTGCTTTTTTCAACACAAGCGACATTTGCATTACTTTCCTCTTCAAATCCGAGCAAAATACAAAACATTCAAAACCAACAACTTACTTTGAATTACTTTTAAAAAATCGTGAAAAAATGTAAAAAATGAAGTCTTTTTAGCAAAACGACTTGCATTTTTATCAAAAATACCGCATCTTTGTAGTGCAAACAAAATAGGTAGATTTTTTCATAGTTAAGGTTTAGATTAAATGGGATAAAGGGAAGTTGCGAAACCTCCCTTTATTTTTTGTCCTTACCGGACTACGCCAAACAGACAATAGACACAAAAGCTAACACACAATCATAGCCACATAAAAACAAGGGAAGAATGCTCCCTTTAACCAAAGCACTCTTCCCTTATTCACAAAAAAATCGCCTAATCAGAAACGATACAAATCATTAGCGGCGATAAGTTCTATCTTGTTATTCTTTAACGCTTCAACGCCAGCCTCCATCTTATCAGGACGGATAATCACATTGGCACCCTTTCCCTCCGAAAAAGCATACATATATTCTATATAGACATTCTCCCGTTGCAAGATATGCAGGATAGAAGACAAGGATCCCGGAGTATTAGGAGCATGAAGGCAAATCACATCCGTAAGAGAAACCGCAAATTTATTGGACTTCAAAACTTCCAATGCCTTTTCCGGATCAGAAACAATCACACGAAGGATTCCGAAATCCGAATTATCAGCCACGCTAAATGCCGTCATATTGATGCCAGCCTTTCCAAGAATATCCGCCACATCGTTCAATCGACCTGTCTTATTCTCTAAAAATACAGAAAGTTGTTTCACTATCATAATCAAATAATTTAGATAATAGAAATTAATCGTTTTTAAACACACGTTTATCAAGGACTCTCTTTACCTTGCCCTCACTACGTTCCAAGAAACGAGGCTCAACAAGTTTGATGTCCGGCTGCAAGCCAACCACACTCTGTATCTCATGCGCCACCTTCTTCTTTAAAGCTATCATCTTGCCCATTTCGTCGGAATAATGGCCCTCCTTCACCTCCACTTGAATCTCGAACGTATCCGTGTTGTTTACACGGTCTACGGTGATGAAGAAATGAGGCTCCACCTCCTCCATGGTACAGATAACGGACTCTATTTGAGACGGAAAGACGTTTACTCCCCTGATAATCAACATATCATCGCACCGGCCCAGAATTCTACCCATACGGACCAACGTTCTTCCGCACTCGCACTTCTCATAAATCAGATGGGTCAAATCCCTTGTACGGAACCGAATCATCGGCATCCCTTCTTTCGTCAATGTAGTGAAAACCAATTCGCCCTCTTCGCCCGGAGCGACAGGTATTCCCGTCTCCGGATTGATTACCTCAGGATAGAAATGGTCTTCGTTCAGGTGCGTACCGTTCTGGCATTCGCACTCGAAACCCACACCAGGTCCCATCACCTCCGTCAATCCATATATGTCATAAGCCTTTATTCCTAATTTATGTTCGATATCCTTTCGCATAGCCTCCGTCCATGGCTCAGCACCAAAGACACCCACCTCCAGCTGAAATTCCTCACGAGGATAACCAGACTGGGCCAAAGCCTCCGCCAGATAGAGTGCATAGGAAGGAGTACAAGCCAAAGCCTTCGCACCCAAGTCGTGCATAATCATAATCTGTTTCTGCGTATTTCCGCTAGAGATAGGGATTACAGTACCGCCAATATTCTCCACGGCTGCATGAGCACCCAAACCACCAGTAAACAATCCATAACCATAAGAAACCTGAACCGTATCGTTTTTACCTAATCCATAAGCTGTAAGACAACGGGCACCAGACTCTTCCCATACGGCCAAGTCGTTGCGGGTAAGACCCACCACGATAGGCTTACCTGTGGTTCCTGAAGAAGCGTGCACGCGCACAATCTCCGACATAGGAGCCGATAACAAGCCAAAGGGATAATTATCGCGCAAATCCTTTTTGGAAGTAAATGGCAATTTGACAATGTCGTCTATGCTTCTGATATCCTCCGGAGAAACTCCAGCCTCCTGCATTCTCTTACGGTACGGCTCGCAATTATGATAAACGCGCTCCACCACTCTTTTCAGACGGATGCCTTGCAGTTTACGCATCTCCTCGCGGCTCATACACTCTACAGTCTCATTCCAAATCATTTTCTATATATGTTACGAATTCTACATTAATCTTCGTAGGCAAAAGAAATGGAAATATCCTCTCATTCTAAGAAAAGAAGAGTTACAATTTCTTTTTACGCCTATTTTCTTACATTCATCCCACAAATTTAGCTCTTATTTTTCAAACAGAAGTTATCATACGCCAAAATTTACGAATTTGAAAGATAAGGAGGCGTCTTTCTGCCAAGAACGAAAAAAAGCCACGGAAAAGATTATGAGTGAAATCAACTTTTTCGTTTTTTTAAACCAATAAATCGAAACAAATATTTTACATTTGTAACATATTGTTTCAAATAAATTTGTAGAGGTGAACGACGGTGTAGTAATCATTCCGACTTATAATGAGAAGGAAAACATAGAAAGCATAATAAAGGCTGTATTCTCCTTACCCAAGGATTTTCACATACTGATTATAGACGATGGTTCTCCAGATGGAACAGCCTCCATCGTCAAGAATTTGCAATCCGAATTTACAAACAGATTACATATCATTGAACGGGAAGGGAAACAGGGACTTGGAACTGCATACATAACAGGATTCAAATGGGCGTTGAAAAACGGCTACGAATACATATTTGAAATGGATGCCGACTTCTCCCACAACCCCCAGGATTTACTGAAACTGCACAAAGCATGTTCAGAGGAAGGCGCAGACTTATCCATCGGATCAAGATACGTGACGGGGGTCAACGTGGTCAACTGGCCAATTGGCAGAGTACTAATGTCTTACTTCGCATCCATATACGTGCAGATTGTCACTGGCATGAAAATAGCAGATACGACAGCAGGATTCAAATGCTATCGGCGCGAAGTTCTGGAAACCATCCATCTGGACAATATCAAGTTCAAAGGCTACGCCTTCCAAATCGAGATGAAATACACCACATACAAATGTGGATTCAACATAAAGGAAGTTCCGATCATTTTCATAAACAGAGTATTGGGCGTCTCTAAAATGAACGGTGGCATATTCGGCGAAGCCATCTTTGGCGTTATCCGTCTCAAATTACGTAGTCTATTCAAGGAATATCCCCAGAAAGGAAGCATCTCCTGCCATTGACACCTTCCTCAAAAACGAACAGGAAGGAACTTCTCCGATTTTGATTTCCAACAAAACGAATTTCAATCAAGACACAGGGTCAAAATCAAGGAAGCTACAAAAACTCAGATGACGAACGGAAGAAAGTTCATGCGATTTTTCAAAAAACAGAGGATTATCGTATGAAATATTAATAATATTTTTTAAACTTGTGACAATTTATTAGTCAAACAATAAAAATGAATACAATCTTAATTCACAACGCGAAAATAATTAACGAAGGAAACTCTTTTAAGGGTTCATTATTAATAGAAGGAGAGAAAATTTCGAAGATATTCAAAGACGAGGTGCCTGAGAATATTCTCAAAAACGCAGAAGTAGTTGATGCCGACGGCAAATGGGCTTTGCCGGGAGTCATAGACTCACACGTACATTTCCGCGAACCGGGATTCACACAGAAAGGCGATTTCCAGTCAGAATCAAGAGCTGCCGTCGCAGGTGGCGTCACTTCCATCATGGATATGCCAAACACTAGCCCGATGACAACCTCCATGGATGAGCTGGACAAAAAAGCAGAAATAGCATCAAAGAAATGCCTAACTAACTACGCTTTCTATTTAGGCGCAACAGAAAACAACATAGAAGAAATAAAGCATCTAGACCCAAAGAAGGTGTGCGGAATAAAACTGTTTCTCGGCTCCTCAACGGGAGGAATGCATATAACGAAAGAAGAGACGGTCAAAAACATATTCAAGGAAGCTCCCATCCTACTCGCCATCCATAGCGAAGACGAAGAGATGATACAAGCCAATATCGACAAATACAAAGCGGAATTTGGCGAAAACCCAATTCCGATCTCTTACCACGAGCTGATCCGCAATTCCGACGCTTGTTACAAATCGACGGCAAAAGCCATTGATTGGGCGGTTCAATACGGCACGCGTTTGCACGTGCTTCATCTTACTACAGCTAAA
The DNA here is from genome assembly GCA_020636675.1 of Prevotellaceae bacterium. Lineage (GTDB taxonomy): Bacteria > Bacteroidota > Bacteroidia > Bacteroidales > Paludibacteraceae > RGIG10190. Next base: position 13,032 of record JACJXK010000029.1, on the reverse strand, counting down.
GAATTGGCTCTTTTCAGCAACAAGCCGATCTCCGACAAGAAGATAACGGCTGAGACTTGTGTCAACTACTTATGGTTCGACGACCAAGATTACGAACGCTTAGGCGCAAAGATAAAATGCAACCCTTCCATCAAGAAGGAGAAGAGCCGCAACAACTTGCTTCAAGCCATCGTAAGCGGACATATCGACACCATAGCGACTGACCACGCTCCTCATTTGTTAGCAGACAAAGAGGGCGACTGTCTGCACGCCGCTTCCGGATGCCCATCCATACAGCACTCATTGCCTATGATGCTGGAATTGGCAAAGAAAGGTAATTTTTCAAGAGAACAGGTTGTCGAAAAAATGTGCCACAATCCGGCAAAACTTTTCAACGTAGAGAAGAGGGGTTTCATAAGGAAAGGATATTTCGCAGATATCGTATTGGTAGAGCCTAACTCACCATACCAAGTAGAGAAGAAAGACCTTCAATACAAATGTGGATGGTCTCCTCTCGAAGGTGCCACACTTTCCTACAAAGTGACACAGACCTTTGTAAACGGCAAACTAGTATACAACAACGGTCAGATAAACGAGGAGAGCAAGGGAATGATGATCAATTTTGCCCGATAAGCAGAGGATTATCGCATCAGAATACAGATAGAAGTTAGTGCCATGACACATCATGCCTAACTTCTGTCTTCATATAGAGACATTCTTTTGAACAATCATAAAATTCAAATGCCATGATAAAGATCTCTTTCAACGAACTTAGGCAGATAAAAGACAGTCTACCAAATGGAAGCATCCATAAAATAGCCACCGCCTTGAAGTTAACGGACGACACGGTAAGAAACTACTTCGGCGGACAGAACTACAAAGATGGCGCCAGCTGCGGCATACATTTGGAAGAAGGTCCGGACGGCGGCATCATCGAGATTGACGATCCGTCCATTTTGGACATGGCCATCGACATTCTGAAAGAATACCATTCTGACGTCGAATAAACACAAGAGAGAGTTGCGAACATGCAGCTCTCTCTTTTTATAAACACAACTGGTCTTTCCTAAATCCTTTTTCGTCGACAAAAAACAGTCGCACATATATATATATTGTCTTTCCTTTCTTCTATTTCTACTTTTGATTTCAAAATATGTTCTTACCAGAAGAAAACAAGGAAAACTTATGAATATAAGAAGAATCATAAAATCCATGATGTTGGCATTTGTACTATCATCCAGCAGCGGAGTGGTACAAGGACAATCTAATACCGACGGATGGAGTTTACAATCATGCATAGACTATGCCCTCCAACAGAACATCAACATCCGAAAAAACAGGATTCTGCTAGAGCAGGACATCACAAGCACAAAACAGGCAAAAGCACAGTTACTCCCATCATTATCGGCATCCACCAGCCATAACATCAGCAACAAACCGATGCCAGAAAACGACAGCATAACAAAGACCTCCTATACGGGAAGCTATGGTCTGAACGCCTCCTGGACCATCTTCAATGGATTCAGACGAAGATACGACATTGAGCAGAAGAAATTGCAGGAGGAATCAAGAAAGATGGACATCGCCAACTCGGAATTCGACATCAAGATATCAATAGTGACCTACTATATCCAAGTCTTATATGCCCAAGAAAACATAAAGACCACAAAAAACTCACTGGAGACAAGCAAAGCGCAAATGGAAAGAGGACGAGAGATGATGAATGCCGGCTCCATATCCAAAAGTGACTTGGCACAACTCGAGGCCCAATACTACTCGGACAAATACCAAATTGTCCTTGCGGAGAACATTTTGGACGAAAGCAGGCTACAACTCAAACAGTTATTGGAATTGGACATCACACAAGAGATAAACATTCCAAGCATAACAATAGAAGAGACAGAAATAACGCAACCACTTCCATCCAAAGAAATGGTGTACGCAAATGCCCTTTCCGTCAATCCTACCATCAAAAACAGCTATCTCAACAAGCAGATCGCGGAATTAGAGACAAAAAAGGCAAAATCGAGCTATTACCCCACACTTAGCTTGAGCGCAGGAGTCAGCACCGGGCACAGTTCTTTGTCCGACTTCAATTATGGGGAACAGATAAAATACAACTTCGGGGAGAATATCGGTCTGTCTCTAAACTATTCCATATTCGACAACAGGGAGAGGAAGTCGACCCTCGAAAAAGCAAAGCTTAATGAGATATTCAGCGACTTGGAAAAGGAAGAGACGGAAAAGAAGCTACTGAAAGATGTAGAGACCGCCTACTTGGATGCCGTTGCCGCTCAATCAAAATATATCGCCGCCAACGAAAATCTGAAGGCCGTAGAAAGCAGTTACGAACTGATAGAACAAAAATATAATTTAGGGATGAAGAGCCCTTTCGAACTTCTCTCCGAAAAGAATACGCTGCTAAACACCAGACTTGCGAAGTTACAAGCAAAATACATGGCTTTGCTCAACCTTCAGATTCTGAACATTTATCAGGACATACCAATACAAGTTGGTCAATGACAACTTTTTCATAATAGTGTTTGTTTTCATTTACTGGAAAGAGTATTGGAATAAAACTCTTTCTTCAAACTCCGCTCAATTGTAGAAATCTGGCGGAGTTGCTTTTTTAGAAAAAAAACAGGTGTTTTTTTTAGAAAAAAGCCGACAACAAACGAATCAGATAAGACATTTTTATTATCTTTGCAGCGCAAAAGCCCAAGTGGTGAAATGGTAGACACGCTGGCTTCAGGTGCCAGTGGCCGCAAGGCTGTGTAGGTTCGAGTCCTATCTTGGGTACTGCAAAAGTCGATAATCAAAGATTATCGACTTTTTTCTTTTTCAACACTAACCTTCACTTCATACAAAACACATCCCAACGGAATGTCAAAAAAAAGATAATTCCTCCTCATATGAGTTGTTTACTGACCATTCTCTCTATCACGAAAACCACCGAAGCAATCTATCTACACCACTATCTAGGACAGACCAAAACGTCATATGCTTCCTTGTCTTATTTCAGACAGCTTCTTCGACCATATACGAGCCGCCACTTCAACCATCTTCACACATGGGCGCTTAGCATAATAGGCATCCGTACGCCGCTCGGCCTCGTGGCTTATCTTCGAGTCTTTATTCAATCCCAACAGATCTGCGCATCTGATGGACCCATTCTCCGCCTTAAATTCCGCAGCAAGCTCCTGTACTATCCTATAATTACGGGACTTTCCTTCCCGATCCTTCGCATCCACAGATCCGGTCTCCAGTCCGGCAAGAATAAACATGCCACAAGCCGCGCCACAAGTTTCCCTCATTCTACCTATCCCTCCTCCAAACGAAGAGGCAATACGCAACGCCTGTTCCTGCGAAAATCCATACATATCGGCAAATGCCGCCACAACAGATTGCGAACAATTATAGCCACTTTTAAATAATTCGACAGCCTTCTCTATTCTCTCTTCATCCATATCCATATTATATTAATCCAACCACAAAAAAAGCACGCAAATAGGAATGCCTATCTACGTGCCACAAAACTATCTCAAAAAATCCAAAATATCAAACTATTCCTTTACATTCTTCGCAATATTCTCCTCCACAAACTCCTTCAATTTACCTTTTTTTCTGAGTTTAACCAGATTAGCCATGGATTTCACCACCGACTTAGAATCAGACAGCATCGACTTATTTTTCTCATAAAGAGAGATAGAAGCCTCCAGACCTGCCACCGCACCTCCTATTTTATCCTTATATTCACCTGTACGGATGGAATATTTACTCCATCCTCCCATAAACACCAACAATAGATCTCCCGATTCAAAAAAAGGGACTAAATCTTCCGAAACGATGACCATCACCTCCGGACTTCCACTAATCCATGCCATCAAAAACTTATGGGCATCCCTCCGTTTCGAAGTCTGGAGATCCAACGGCGTATTCACAAGCCAATCCACGCACTTCACCACATCCTCATTATATGGCGCATAATCTTCCGCATTTACCAACGAATAGTTTTGAGGGACATTCCATTCTTCCGGAGTCTGAGAATACAGACAGACCGAAACCACAGCCATTGTAAATAGAGCAAATAATCTTCTCATTTAATTTATAGTTTATTAGAATCCGAATAAAAAAAATCAATAATCGAATCGGTGAAATCTATGGGCCGGCCCCACTTGAAGGGAGTTTTCAGACAACCATTTCAAAAATTGCCCATAGCGTTCCTCATGAACAGCATACCAAATAGCAAAATCAGCGGAATCACCTTTTCTCAACAACCAATAATTATAACATTCGAAATAGCCGTTATCCATCAACGACTTGTGCCAATCAAACAAGATGCAAGGATGTGAAATCTGATAGTTTTCCTGATAATAACATCGGATGAACACACCCCTTGTCTCATTTAAAGAGGCAAGATCCATCTTTGAGCCAAGCCTCACCGCACGTGCCATGCATGGTTCATAGACCATAGAGAGCGGAAGTATCTCTTTTTTATTCTCATTGGGATAAGTCAGCGAATTTCTACAGAAATCGACGACAACAGTATCCTTCCCTACAATGATTCCGCTCCTATACGTGTCATATAACAACTTGCTGATTTCATCAGATTGTTTGGAGTTTTTATCAAGGTTCATGAACATCTCACCATATAGCAAACCCCATATCTTCTCCGTAGAGTTACAAAATATTTTCGCCAACCAATAATAGTTCAACGCATAGGCAGGATCCACCTTTACCCCTTGCTCATAGAAATCCAGAGCTCGCACCCAATCATCCTGATTGACGCCACCCAAACCCAGATATAACCTGCCAGAATTGGGGAACATTTTCAGCCCTCTAAAATAGGCATCCTCCGCCTGAGCCTTTTTTCCTCCAAGAAAATAGGCATTGCCCAACATCTGGAAGCACTGGTCAGTGGCACCTTCCCGAATCACCGCCTTTTCGAAAAAAGACGCTGCCTTCAAATAGTCATTCTTTAGTGTATAAACATATCCTATCTCATACGGATAGAGGAAATTCTTCGGATCCAGTTTGCAGGACATCTCCAACATTTTTCGGGACTGTTCGTGCTCCCCAACACGAATCAAGGAAATAGCATCGGACGCCAACTTCTTAGCCCTACGCTTCTCCGACTCGCTCTGTCCATAAAACACAGAAAGAGGCAGCGCCAACAACAAAAAAGAAAGAATCAGTCGTTTCATACTAGATAAATCTTCAAAAACAAATTAACTTATAGCAAACTTACAAAAATTAATCAAAGAAAAACGACAGAAAGCAAAAAAAGAACGGTTTCCAATCAAAAGATTAAAAACCGTCCTCCTTATCCTATATTAACGGATAGTGCATCATTTCAATTTAAAGACCACTCCCGTAGATGCATTCGGCAAGCCAGAACCCGTATCCACAGAAAATTCAGCCTTCACACCAAACACGCTTCCGAAATAATAACGCAATCCGGTAAATGGTCCGAAACAGAAAGAATGTCCTTCCGGATCATCGCCATTGTAGGTCAGATACTCCTCATTATAGTTCCAGAAACGGAAACGGGCACCCGTAAGCAATCCAAAATAAACATCCATATCCTTGACCGGTTCAACATGGAAGGAGAACCTGAACGCCGCCACCACATTATAGACATCGGCGTCATACCAACCATAATAGTTATAATAACCGTTATGATAGTTTTGGCCATCCCAACCCCAACAATCATCTTCATAAAAGCCAAGAACGGCTCCAAACCCAAACGCGCCCTTGCCTTTTCCCTTCTCTCTAGACGAACGGCCTTTCTTCGACTTTGAAGAGGCTGACCTCTTGTGTATGAAACCACTTGGCCCGCCAAAATCCAGCGTCAAAGTAACAGGAGGCACTATGACATTTCTATTTTGGGCACCAGAAGAGGTCGGTGTTCCGATAGACAAATCCATCACCGCACTACCCTTTTCGAACGTCTCCTGTTGAGCGAACGCCCCTCCCATCGTAGAAACGAAAAACAAAAAAATAAAAAATAAAACCTTATTCATAACTTCATAATTTCTCTCAGCCTCAACATAACAAGTATAGTGCCAAAACGGCAAAAAACGCTCTCTTTTCTCTAATAAAAAAAACGGGGATCCGTACAGACGGACCCCCACTATTATCTAATATTTTCCCTATTCATTTAGAACTTGAACGCCATACCTGCAGAGAATACAGGCAAGTTGTCCTCATTAAAGTCGTGAGCGAGCTCCAACTTCACACCAAACATATCAGTGAAGTAATACTTTGCTCCCGTATACAAGCCATAAGCACCCTTAGAATCTGTCTTCCAATCAGAATCACGAGTAGGCGACCAGATATTTACACCAGCCATTGCTCCGGCATAAGTATCCAATTTTTCAATAAACTGGAAATGGAATCCACCACGGAACAACAATGCGTTTTGCAACAATCCATTAGTTCCTTTCTGATGTCCATTATTCCAATCATAGCTATAAGAACAAACACCATAATAAAGGCCCAAATCAACGGCTCCATTTTGACCGAATTTGCTTGTATTAATAAATCCCGATGCGATAACCCAAGATGCATCCAACGATATCATCGGCATGTCTTCATCCCATTCACCACCAACAGGAGGCACACCAACCATCAGACCTAAATTAAAATCGCCCTTTTGTGCGGTCTCAATACCATTACTTCCTGCATTAGCAGCAGCGAATGCAAATACGGAAATCAATAAAAATAATACCTTTTTCATCTCTAAATTGTATTTTTAATTTTCGAGTGCAAAGATAATCATTTTTCTTCAAGTTATATAAATTAAAGAAAAAGAGAGCTAACATCAGGAGAAACAGGATATGCCACCACAAAACAAGATGGGAAAAGATGCTTCTACGACCAGCAAATCACAAACAGGGGCTACAATCTAAATCCACAATTTCGGCAGACAGACTCCACCGCCTCGTTATTTCTAAAGCCTGCCAAGATATTGCGGGCTCTATCACTTTCTATGATGCTCCCGAAATCTTCAAGAAAAACATTACCTAAAGGCATCGCCGCATCCGCATCCAAGCAGCAAGGCACCACCGTCCCGTCCACCAAAATAGCGACATGTGTGTCCAATGCATAGCAAGAGCGACTCGTTATATCCAGACGGACGGCACCCGGCCAAGAGAAACGTGCCGCATTCTGAAGGAACACATGTGGCATCAGCTTAATATTTCGTTCGGAAAGGCGATTCTCATCTATCGAGGAGGCAAACTCACGATTGATGGCATCCAGACAGAAACGATTAAAACCGGAAGAGAGCTCAGACCCCTGATTCCACAACCGCATGGAGATATAACTATCCAACGATTTCTGACGGGCAAAAGAAAATACGGAAGAGAGATAGGACGACCATTCGTCCGGACTCACATTTTCTTCTGCATCATGAAGCGAGATATTGAACTGGCGAATGGGAGAGTCCAAGAGATAATCCAACCGTTTGGACAACAACGCACCATTTGTAGTCAGATTGATATGGAATCCCGCATCATGAGCCAACGCCACCAACTTTTCGAAATCAGGATGAAGAAGAGGTTCGCCCAATACGTGTAGATAAATATAATCCGTATAGGGTTTTATAGAAAAAAGTATCGCCGAAAAATCTTCCGGCGATATAAACTTTTTAGCCCGTTTCGACTTGAAACAGAAACTGCACGAGAAATTACAGACATTGGTAATCTCTATATATACCTTCCTAAAACGCATTAATCGTATTTGAATATACCTTTATTGTATGCAGACTTCAACCACTTGTTATATTGGAATTTATAACCAACTCCGACAAGCAGACCCATATTATAGGTCTTTGTGAAACCCTGTTCGTAGCCTATGAAACCATACATGCCATTCAGTTTAGCGACACCAAGTGTCTGAAGTTCATAAGCTGCACGTATCTGAATACCCCAATCGAATTTCTCCGCCAAACCGTCATAACCCAAAGTAGGCTCTCCGTCAAAGTTGCCACCTATACCACCCGCAAAGTAAGGTCCAACACCTGGAGACAACTGACCAGGACCTATATTGTGAAAATTATAATAGGCCAAGATTGGCAACTTTATATACATCGCAGTCGCGTCACCTAAAGCGTCTGTACCGGTTCCCTCATAAGAGAATAAAAGTTCGGGTTGAACAGACCACTTAGGCGTAAGCATCATCTCTGCCACACCTCCCAATCGGAACCCAGGTTTGAATGAAGTCCCCAAATCTGAAGAGTAATCACCATTCCATTTTGTCATACCAAATCCAGCAGTCACACCGAATCTCACTTTGACATCCTCTTGAGCCTCCACTGTTGACAAGGATACTGCCAGCAACAAAGAAAGAGTAAAAAATATCTTTTTCATTGAATAGAGTTATTATTATTTACACTTTTAATCCAACATATTACTCACCAACATATTACTCAGCGATATTGATCAAATCCATCATCGTAACAATGAATTTCAAGACAATAAAAGCCAATCTATTTGCGGCAAAGTTATTTAAATTTTCATAATATCACAAAAGTAATCCAAAAAAGAAATGAGAAATCACAGATTAAAGACAGAAGTTCATTCCGTCTTTGTCTTCATTTCAAAACAAAGAAAAGCAATTCATCCCTCTTCCTGCTTCGAATGGTGCGGTTTCCCCTGCTTGGCTCGTACCCGACTAAGAGTTTCCGGAGTAATACCCAAATAGGATGCTATATATAAAGAAGGGACTCGAAGAAGCACCTTAGGAATCTTCTCCAACAGCCTCTCATATTTCTCCTCCGCCGTCTCAAACTGTAAAGAATCGGCTCTATGCTGGGACATAATCAGCGAATATTCCATTATTTTTCGATACGTAACCTCTATTTCATGGTATTTGTCGCAGAGGTTGTCCACATTGTCTTTAGACAATGCGTAGATCACGGTCGGCTCCAACGCCTCTACTATCAGATGGCTTGGCTGACGGGTAAAGAAGCTCTCGATAGAAGTGAAGGCTGTACCCTCCGGCACTATGAACTCGGTGACATCCTTTCCTTTCTTAAAATAGAAGATGCGCACTAGGCCGCTGTTCACAAATCCCCAATATTTGCAGACGTCTCCCGCCTTCAGAAACTGCTCGAATTTTTTAATTTCAAAAACTTCAATCATTGAAATCGCCTCATTCATCACAGACGGAGGCAAAGTTACATCTCCCATTATCTTTCGAATCTGAGATTGTATAAATTGTAAATCTAATTCATGTCGCATACTATTCCACAGATTAAATAAAAAGACTAAAATCCACAATAGGATAGAAGGATTCATTACGCAAAACAAAATGTATTGAATGAAAATCCACCTTAATTTATATACTATTATTTTTTCCTTATTGACATAGCAAATATATCAATAATTCTTATTCGAGAAAATTTTATAGACAAAAATCAATAAATCCGAAGAACGTTTTTTTCTCTTTTTATAAAATGTAGGAATTGGCCTTTAGAATTATCCCTTAACTCTCATACTCAAAATACAGTTTGTAAAAATGCAAGCCCTTACTATTGTCAAATCCTTTTTCTATAAAGCGCTGACCACCGTGTACATAGACATGAAAGTTCTTGTCCAACTTCAGAACCGATTTAAAACTTTTATTCTCCTTCTTCACTATATCGGGAGATATTTTGAACTCTTCGTCAAAATGGACATCATTCTCCTGCCCATAGAGATCCTTATATTCATTAAACGCCTGAACCACATCCGGAGCTGCGAGGACCTCATCTTCAAACTTATCCTCGTTAAACATCGCATTGTCCTTGAAATAATTGATGGAACGGTTCAGCATATCTATCTGCTCCGTACGCGGCACCTCATTCTCTGCGGTAAACACGTTGTTTACAAACTCCTTGCAGACATTCAGATAATTCTTCGTGAAGAAGTTATTGTCCTGACGCTCCGTCAGCCCAAGAAAATCGCTCTTCCAGAACAGGGCCTCTTGCTTGCTTACCTTATCAATCAAAGATGCCACAAATCCACTCTCCCGCTCCACATCAAAAATCAGGCATCCCTTATCCATCTTCCTCACATTGATACCTTCCTCACAGTCTATATCAAACGCCTCCGTACCCGAACAGATTTTCAAATACGTCTCCTTGTTTTCTGACTTGAAGATGCCCAAACAACGAACGGACTGGTCGAAAATCTGAACATCATTGAACAATGCCAGATAAAATTCGCCAGCCTTTATCTGTGGATGCGACGAGTTTTCATAGAGATATGACGCCAACACCCTGGAATGTTCATAAAACAAATCCGGATTGTCGAATATTGCACATACAGACTGATATACTATATTGTCGTTCACATTATTCAAACCATCAAAATGATAAAGGACAGGTTCCCTGAAGGAGGAAAGAAAATATTGTTTCAACATCTGGACAGGACTATCCTCCTCCAAATCCATACATTTCTTGGAATAGACATTCTCCGTATTTTCCGTACGGGATCCTATCTTGTGGATAACAAGCTTATCTATATTCGCATTTACAATATCAAACAACATAATCAAAAAACAATTAATTAAACGATTTTCACAGGAAGGCAAACCACCCTCCCTATCTATATTCCCGTCTTGACTTCCTTATTATGTCCGGAAGTTCATTATATAACTCCTGCATATCATGATAAACGACCCCGGCACCATTACCGGAAAGTTCTTCATCTTTCAGAATGCCGGTATTGACAGCCACCGTAAAAATGCCGGCACTGACCGCAGACTTCACCCCCAACGGCGCATTCTCCACAACGATAGCTTGATTTGCAGAATAGGCCCCTTTCTTCAACGCCATCAAGTAGGGTTCAGGATCCGGTTTGCCTCTCTTCACATCAAAAGCCGTCACCATCTTTTCCCGATGAAAAACATCAGGAAAATAGTGGTTCAACTTATCCAATAACGACAACTGGCCAGAACCTGTGACGATGAAGATGTCCAAGCCTGCCGATTTCACCGTCCGTAGAACGTCCATTATATGATTCATTGGCAATGCTTGCGGCAGGGATTCAAAATACTGAGACTTCACCTTATATATCCGTTTGCACTCCTCCTCGGACGCATCGCGCCCCAACTGGCGGGTGAACGCATCACGAATAGTAGAGGCGCCCGTCATCCCTTCGCGCATATATGCATCGTAGGCACTAAACTCTATGCCCAAGTCCGAAAACGCAGAACACCATGCCTTGGCATGGTTGGACATGGAGTCAAAAAGGACACCATCCATATCGAAGAAGACCGCCTTCAGATCCATGTCTTCTAATTTATCTAAATCTATAATCATCAGCTTCTATACTTAACCGAGCCCCCCGTCTACCCAAACAATCAAAACTTATATGCCACACCTAAAGATACGGCTTCCCAAAACTGTGTCTTTGCCACCGGATATCCCAGCTTCCATGCGTCTGCGGTCTTCTGTCGGTTCTCCTTCTCCACATTTTTATTGGCCTTTGTCTCCGCATTGTCGTACTTCAACTGTGTACGCAACGAAACATTGACATACTTGGTCACCTTCAAAGTAAGTTCCAACTTCCATTTCACATACCAACCATGGACATCATCGCCATATAAACCCATCTGCGGATGCTCCTGCAAATAAGCATCAATCCCGTCAAAATAGACGCCATCATCAATCAAATTTTCATTATATTGCTGAACGGCAGCATTGTATGCATAAAACCCCTCCAATGAGGAGAATATATGAACATTACTCAAAAGATCAAAGTCCGAAACCAATTTCGCAAACGCGCCAACCTCACTTCTAACCTTCTTATACTCTCCCTTCGAATTTCGCTCCATGCCATAATTATCAGACAGCAATGTATCCGTACAGAATGTGAAACGAGCCGTTACGGGCGATACGAAAAATGACAGATATTGATTGGGCACATAATCGACACCCAACGCCAACTTCAGATATGCCGGAGCAAAAAAGTTGGAAACCAAAATGGCGGAGTCCAGATTATTCACATCCTTCTTTTCATATGAATATCCTTTTGAAAACTGGGACTCCAAACTGCCCAACGCCGAATAGTATAGATTGGCAGCCGCCTTGTATCCTAATTTAGACTGCAAAGCAAAATTATCCATATTCTTACGGACATCATCACCGCCCGAAAACTGGTCGGAATAGATAAAGCCATATTGTGCGGAGAAGCCATTATTCCACATCACCTTATCCTTCTTATAATTGGCATTCAACCTTACATATGCGTCGACAGATGCGGCACTGCCCACTCCGTCCGTACAATAATCGTTAAAATAAGCCTGATTGGCATTGAGCCCCACATTGCCGGGATATTTCCAGCTGATGCTGTCTACTTCCTCCGTATGGTTCTTCTTCTGATTAACACTCTCTGCCGTGGAGACCAAAACCTTATGGGTTTCTTCTGCATGAAGCGGAACAACAGCGACCAAACTTAAAATGACAATCGATACTAACCTCCCTCTATAATCCATATTCTCTAATCTTTTGATTTGCACGATGCAAAAGTAACATTTTTTGCCTTTCTGACAATCCATACCTTTGTATGAAAAAAAAAGAATGTGAAAAACAAACGCAAACAGAACTTTTTCTCTCAAAAAACTTTATTCTGATTTTAAGATTCGCCTTACCTACTATTTTTATAAAACCCATATATTTGCAAAACAAACAAGAAATATCCGATACTTGTTTTAGCATAGGAAGATGAGTAAATAATTTAAATCAGGACCATGCGTGGAGAAACATAAGGAGGGATTGGTTCTTTGCCAACGTAGCCAGCATTTGCGACATACTTTTTATATTTGTAACTTCACAGCATGAAAAAAAACAGAACATTAAGATGACACACAAAGAGATAGAGACAATACACAAAGAAATCTGCGACTCCGTATTATCCCGACACATAAAAATAGCATTCGACAAACTGACAATATTGACAAACTTATTGCAAATAGGCGAATGGTCTGACAAAAAGATGGAATTGGAAACCACCTACAAATATATGCTCCAATATGTGACCCTAGGCATAGCAGACCCGGAACAGA
>JACJXK010000028.1 GCA_020636675.1 Prevotellaceae bacterium | reverse complement strand
CGATGATGCGGAAGATAAGGGACGTGATGGGTCAGCGTGACGGAAATGACAAGTTGAAGGAGATGGTAGAGGTGGACGAGATGATGTTCTCCACGGATACGGAGAAGGAAGACGACGAACCCAACAAACGAGGCATGGGCAGCCAGCCACAGACAAAGTCATAAAAACACTAAAGCCATAGAAAATGTAACAGTTTGCTCCGTTTCTTCTATTTTTCCACAATCACTACAATGGCACTCGTTATATAAATAGAATATCTTACCTTTGCAGAAAATGAAATTAAGACGTGGAAGAGTATTTAAGTTTACTAAACGACAGTCAGAGACAGGCTGTTATCTATAATGAAGGACCTTCTCTGGTCATCGCCGGAGCCGGTTCAGGAAAGACAAGGGTACTGACCTACAAAATCGCAGGTCTGCTACAGCAAGGCTATTCTCCTTCATCCATCCTCGCCCTTACTTTTACCAACAAAGCGGCAAAAGAGATGAAGGAACGTATCGCCGGCATCGTCGGCGCAGAGACGGCCAACCGTCTTTGGATGGGGACCTTCCACTCCATCTTCTACCGTATCTTAAGGATGGAATCGGACAAGATAGGATTTCCCGACAACTTCACCATCTACGACAGTGCAGACTCAAAGAACCTACTCAAGACCATCATCAAGGGAATGAAGCTCGACGAGAAAACTTACAACCCCAACAAGGTGCACGCCCGAATTTCCCAACTCAAAAACAATCTCGTAACTCCACAGAGCTACATGAGCCGCAACGACCTGCACGAAGCAGACATGCACGCACGGATGCCACTCATCAAAGACATATACACCACCTACACCAATAGGTGTCTAAAGGCCGGAGCCATGGACTTCGACGACCTGCTGCTCTACACAAACATCCTATTCAGAGACAATCCGGGCGTACTCTTCAAATATCAGAACTGGTTCAAATTCATATTGGTGGACGAATATCAAGACACCAACTTTGCCCAGCACCTCATCATCAAGAAGTTAGCAGACAGACACCATAAAGTATGCGTAGTGGGAGACGACGCACAAAGCATCTACTCCTTCCGTGGCGCAAACATCGAGAACATACTGAAGTTCAGGGAAAACTATCCGGAATGCAAGCTCTTCAAGCTAGAACAGAACTATCGTTCCACGCAGAGCATCGTAAACGCAGCCAACAGCCTGATAGACAAAAACAAAGAACAGATAAAAAAGAACGTCTTCTCTGAAAACAGCGAAGGCAATCCCATCAAGGTGATCAGCTCCTACTCCGACACGGAAGAGAGCAACATCGTGGCAAATGCCATCTTGGCTATGCACAAAGCCGAGAACTTCGACTTCAAGGACTTCGCCATCCTATATCGTACAAATGCACAGTCGCGGGTACTGGAGGAGGCCATGAGAAAAAAAGGCGTTCCCTACAAGATATACGGAGGACTATCCTTCTACCAAAGGAAAGAGATCAAAGACGTGCTGGCATACTTCAAACTGACCATCAACCACGCCGACGAGGAGTCCTTCAAACGAGTCATCAACTATCCGGCCAGAGGCATCGGAGAGACCACTGTCAACAAGATAGCGGAGTGTGCGGTCACCTCCGGCAGCACCTACTGGGACGTCATCTCCGACCCTCTCAAATACAACCTGCCCGTCAACGCAGGCACCGCCCTGAAACTGGGAAATTTCAGAGGTCTCATAGATGCGTTTGCCGCCGAGGCCAACACGAAAGACGCCTATGACATGGCAGACCTCATCATCAAACGTACCGGCATACTGAGCGAACTTTTCCAGGACCGTACCCCCGAAAACATGACCCGCCAGCAGAACATAGAGGAGCTGCTCAAAAGCATCCATGAATTCTGCGAAACGAAGGAAGAGGAAGAGGGAGAAGAAATGACCCTACTCAACGATTTCTTGCAGGAGATCTCTTTAATGACAGACCAGGACAACAACAAGAACGAGAACCTCGACATGATCACCATGATGACGGTCCACGCCTCCAAAGGTCTGGAATTCAAAAACGTATTCATCGTAGGCATGGAAGAGGAGCTCTTCCCTTCCAACATGAGCACAGGCTCCGAACAAGGCATAGAGGAAGAGAGGAGGCTATTCTACGTGGCCATCACCCGCGCAGAGAAGAACTGCTTCATCACCTATGCCAAGAGCCGTTTCCGTAACGGAAGTTCGGCATTCTGCAATCCCAGCCGCTTCCTCAAAGACATAGACCCTGCCCTGCTCGACCTTCCGGACGACTATAAGATGACGCACGGACGTGTGTCCAGACAAGAGGCCGTCGCCTCCCAATTCGACTCATTCCGCAGGCAAGAGGCTACCGGCTATAACCTGAAAATAAAGAGAGAGAAAGAGAATCCGGACCGTTTCAAAGCAAATGCGCCTAAATTCAACTTCGGGCTATCCGATAGGATGAAATCCGTGGAACGGACCACCGCCAACCCGAACTCCATCTCCTCGTTCAGAACCCAAAACAACGGAGACATACAAGTCGGGGCGTTTGTGGAACACGAGAAATTCGGCATCGGGAAGGTAACCGCACTGGAAGGATTGGAAGGAAGCACAAAGGCGACCATACAGTTCAAAAACTCAGGAGAGAAGAAAATACTTCTGAAATACGCCAAACTAAAAATCATCAACGGCTAACAGAATCCGAACTAAAAAGTATATATTTACACCACTTTTTTCAGAATAGGCATCTCATGATAAAAGAAAAAATAGTAGAAATAGCAAAACATATTCCGATGAACAAATACATTCTCACTCTGTTCATCGCAACCATCTGGATGTTATTTTTCGACGAAAACGACATCCTCACCAGATTTAAATACGACCAAAAGATACATAGTCTAAAGACAGAAATCTCCTTCTATGAGAAGGAGATAGAGCAGAGCCAGTCAAAAATGATTGAACTTCAATCCAACGACAGAAATCTAGAGAAGTTCGCCAGAGAGCAATATCTCATGAAAAAGACAAACGAAGACATCTTCATCATCGAAGAATAACAAACACAAACAACCAACAATGAAACACGGATTCGCCATCGGGGCCACACTCGTACTGATAGGAGCTGCCTTTCATCTATTCGGGCTCACGCTGATGGGCGTGCCCGTATCCTGCCTGCTCATCCTTGCAGGAGGGCTAGGCATCTTCCTCAGTAGAAAGTTCAACGAGATACCCACCGACACCCGTCTGAAAAGGCTGAAATTTCAAAATTTCATCAGCAATATTCTGATACTTTTAAGTTCATACCTCATCTACATAGAAGACAAACGATGGATGGTCACCCTATTGCTTGCCGCCGTCATAGAGATGGTTGTCGTGTTCAGGACCCCGGACGAGACGAAATAACAGACATCACTCCATTATTGCCGTCCGGGCATGCGAGCCGTCACAGAACGGTTTATTTCCTGAGGTTCCGCAACGGCACAACGTGACGCGGTTCCTTATCTCATAAGAATATCCGTCGGCGCTCTCCACCCGTATTCCGCCCCGCAGCCAGATGGGGCCATGCACCTTTATGCCAGAATCCTCGATAATTCCGACCGAAGGGTCGAAATGAGGTTCGTACACTTTTTTCTCCTTCTTATCCCATATCACCAACCTACCGGCAGGGCAATGGGCCACCTCCCTCTTTGCCAAAGCAACCTCCTCTTCCGTCTCGGCACGCTGCACAATGTTCCAAATCCGCCCCTTCGCATCGCAAAACCTGGCAAAAGCACAATACAACTCATTATCGGCCAATATAAGCCTAGGTCCATGATACTCTTCCGCATCGTCCAACAATGGAGTATGGGGTGCCATCTCCTCCGGATTCCAACGATGGCGGACATGGTCGCCCGTGCAATAAGGCTTGTTACGAGACGCCCCGCAACGGCAAAGCGCACAAGGTTCCCCTCCCGTTTCGAAATGTCGACCCGCCCTGTAGACCCAAGATGCGCCCTCCTCGTTCGGAACAATAATCTGCTCATCCATCGGAGGCGTACCGAAAAGCAGATAAGGCCCATTTTCCGTAACCTTTATATAAATAGACTTCGGAGCCTCTTCCGAACCTATCTCCACATTTTTATTTTCTTCCATATCAAAAAAAATTATAACACATTATGAATTTTAGACATAAAACAAATAAGATATTGAAAAGTTGGGCAAAATTTGAATAATTTTGCGACTCGATAAATAACAATGAGGTTCCGTTCTCCCTTTCTCAGAAAAAGAGAGTGGACAGAGCCTACAAACAAAAAAACAAAAAAGATGAGCACACAATACAACCGCTTCATAGGCATCATCCCCGCCAGATACGCATCCTCCCGTTTCCCCGGAAAACCATTGGTACAAATAGGAGGAAAGAGCATGATACAGAGAGTCTACGAACAGGTTTCGAAGGTATTGGACTGCGTCTACGTGGCTACCGACGACGAGCGGATAGCGCAAAGCGTGGAACAGTTCGGGGGGAAAGCCATCATGACTTCCGACAAGCACAAAAGCGGAACGGACAGATGCTACGAGGCTTACCTGAAATCAGCCTCGGGCAAAGAGATCATCATCAACATACAAGGTGACGAACCCTTCATACAACCATCCCAGATAGAAACCATCTGCGCCTGTTTCGACAACAAAGAGACACAGATAGCGACATTGGTAAAACCATTTACAGAAAACGACGGAGAACAAGCCCTCTTCAACCCAAACTCGCCAAAGGTAGTGCTAAACAAGGACATGGAGGCGATGTACTTCAGCCGCTCCGTAATACCCTACAAGCGTGGCGAAGAGACGAACAAATGGCTACAAAGCCACAACTACTACAAACACATCGGGCTTTACGCCTACCGCGCCGACGTGCTGGAGGAGATAACCAAACTGCCACAATCATCGCTCGAGCTGGCGGAGTCGCTGGAACAGCTGCGATGGTTGGAAAACGGCTACCGCATCAAAGCGGGCGTCACCCACGTGGAGACCGTCGGCATCGACACTCCGGACGACCTGAAACGTGCCGAGAAATTTCTCTCGGAACAAGCATAATCATCCATAACCCAATAGGCGACACACAACAAAACTCCCATGGACAGAAAAAAACAACCGGAGATAAAGTCTATCGAAGACTTTCAGATAAAAAGAGCCGAAGAGAAAACACTCTCTAACGGCATTAAGCTATACATTCTCCGGCAAGGAGAAGAGGACGTAGTCAGACTGGATTGGATGCTGGGCGCAGGCAACTGCCACCAGGACAAAAGGCTGGTTGCCAACTTCACCACACAACTGCTGAAAGAGGGATGCCGTTCCATGAACTCGTCCGAGATAGCAGACGAGCTGGACTTCTACGGTTCGTGGCTGCAACTCTCCTGCTCGCACCAATACGCTTACATCACCTTCTACGCTCTGAACAAATACATTTCGAAAGTGATGAACCTCGCCAACGAAATCATCTTTCTTCCCACGTTCCCAGAAAAGGAGTTTCTGACATATAAGGAGATCAAGAAGAAACAATACACCATAGACTCCCAGAAGGTGAGCTACATGGCCCACTGCAAATTTCTGGAAACACTTTACGGCGAGCAGCACCCTTACGGAAGGACGGCAAGAGAAGAAGACTTCGACCTCATCCAACTAGAATGGATCAAGAATTTCCACGAGAAATACTACGTGCCGGACAACTGTAAGGTATTCGTCACCGGGAAAGTCACGCCGGAGGTGGAGAAAGAGATTGTCCACTCTCTCGAACAGCTGGAGGTAAAAGGACGCAAGATGGACTTCCATGAGACGGGAGACCCACAACCAAGCAGCAAACACAAGATTGTCATAGAGAAAAAAGACAGCGTACAATCTGCCGTCATGATAGGCTGTCCGCTATTCACCCGCAAACACCCCGACTACCATAAGTTCAGCGTGCTCAACACGTTGCTAGGCGGCTACTTCGGCAGTAGGCTGATGTCCAACATACGCGAAGAGAAAGGCTATACCTACGGAATAGGGTCGAGCATCACCACCTTCAAAAACAACGGACATTTCTCCATCATGTCGCAAACCGGCGTGGAGTTCACCAAACCGTTAATCGACGAGGTTTTCAAAGATATGGACCGTCTCCGAAACGAAGAGGTCTCCGAAGAGGAGCTGGACATGGTGAAGATGTACATGCTGGGAGAACATCTCAGAATGATAGACGGAGGGCTCTCCATCGCAGACAATATCATATCCATGGTGGGAAATGATCTAGGATACGACTTCTACGACACCACCGTGACGTCCATCAAGGAGACGACAGCAAAAGACATTCAGGCTCTGGCCCGCAAATACTTCAACAAAGACAACTTCTATACCGTCGTAGCAGGAAGGGAGGAATGACTTTCTTCCCCATTTTTATTTATTAACAAATAAAGGAAAGAGGTTATTGTTATATTTGCACAACACATTACCGGAATTTAATTACAGAATCATAAAATAAAAGGAAAAGAAATGGTAAAGCACATCGTACTTTTCAAAATGAAAGCATTTGCTTCGGAAGAAGAGAAATCAAGAAAACTACATCAAATCCAACTGGGTTTACTGAATTTAAAATCAATCATCAAAGAACTACAGTCCATAGAAGTGGGAGTGAACACCAATCCGAAGGAACAATACGACATAGCATTGACAACTACCCATTTCAGCATGGCAGACCTCAACGCCTACGCCACCCATCCGGAACACTTGGCCGTATCCAAAATCATCAGAGAGGTTTTGGAGAGCCGTTCGTGCGTAGACTACGAAATATAACTCTAAGACACAGGAGCGACTCGCACCGGCACCGTCCTCCTGCGCCTTCGAATCCGCCTTATACCAAGTTTAGAAATCAAAAAAACTAGATTCATGAACAAAAGAATTTTCTCCATTTTCATACTGCTTTACGCATGTTTCGCCTACGCAAGCGCACAAATACAAGAACCCGTCAAATGGGAGATATCCATCTCTAAAATAGAGACGAACGGAGACGGAGAAATAACCTTCAAAGCAATAATAGCCGACAAATGGCACATCTACGGCACCGACCTGCCACAAGACGGACCTTTGCCCACCCGCTTTGCCTTCGAGAGCATGAAGAACGTGGACCTAGTAGGGAAGACAAAGAGTAAAAGCAAACTTCTGCAGAAGTTTGAAGCCACCTTCAACATGACCCTCAATTGGTATGAAAATGAAGCCATCTTTGTTCAGAAGATAAAAGCGAACGACATCAACAACTATAAGATAAGCGGATATGTGGAATATATGGCCTGCAACGACAACACATGCCTGCCTCCCGCCCGCGAAGAGTTCAACTTCGGGCACTCCGCCCCCGCCCAAGCATCCGCTTCCGCAGAGAAGACTACCGTCTTTCCTATAATGGAGACGGGGAAAAGCGACATCGGCTCAAAGAAGAAAAACGACAACAGTTTTTGGAAACCGGTAACAAAGGAACTGGAGGCCTACGGCCAAAACGAAGGACATGCAACGGAAAATGAATCACTCTGGAGCATATTCCTAAAAGGAATCATCGGCGGACTGCTGGCCATCATCACCCCTTGCGTCTGGCCCATCATCCCGATGACCGTCAGCTTCTTTCTCCGTCGGGGTAAAGATCCGAAGAAAGGGAAAAAAGCGGCCATCGTATATGGCATCTCCATCGTCTTGATATATGAGACGCTGGGCCTTCTGATCACCCTCATATCGGGTGCCAGCGCACTGAACGGACTATCGACCAACGCAATCTTCAACGTAGTGCTGTTCGCCATGCTGGTGCTGTTTTCCATCTCCTTCTTCGGCGGATTTGACCTTGCGCTACCCGCCACATGGAGCACCAAGATAGAC
Source organism: Prevotellaceae bacterium (assembly GCA_020636675.1). Taxonomy (GTDB): domain Bacteria; phylum Bacteroidota; class Bacteroidia; order Bacteroidales; family Paludibacteraceae; genus RGIG10190. The sequence continues at coordinate 25,553 of JACJXK010000028.1, read as the reverse complement.
AAGACCGCCGACAAGACCGCCGGCATATTCAGCATACTGCTCATGGCACTGACGCTGGTCATCGTCTCCTTTTCCTGTACGGGTCTCATCATTGGCACGCTCCTGGTGAGCGTCTCCAGCAGCAACATATTGGCTCCGGCCATCGGCATGTTCGGATTTGCCCTGGCACTTGCCGCACCATTCACCATCTTCGCCCTCTTCCCTAGTTGGCTGCACAACCTTCCTCGTTCGGGAGGCTGGCTCAACTCCGTGAAGGTGATACTCGGATTCCTAGAATTGGCATTCGCCCTGAAATTCTTCTCCGTGGCCGATTTGGCCTACGGATGGAACCTATTGGACAGAGAGGTGTTCCTAGTGCTATGGATTGTCATCTTCAGCTTCCTTGGACTTTACATCCTTGGCAAGATACGTTTTGCGGCAGACGACAAGATAGAGCACGTCTCCGTAGTCCGTCTGTTCCTGTCCATCGTCGCCTTTTCTTTTGTGGCCTATCTCATCCCCGGACTGTTTGGAGCTCCGTTGAAGGCTGTCAGCGCATTCGCTCCTCCCCTCTCCACGCAAGACTTCAACCTATATGACGGGAAGGCACATGCTCAGTTCGAAGACTACGACCAAGGCATGGAATATGCCGAGAAATACGGGAAACCTGTCGTTGTGGATTTTTCAGGATACGGATGCGTCAATTGCCGAAAGATGGAGGTTTCCGTATGGAGCGATCCGGAAGTTAGTAAACTTTTGACCGACGATTACGTTCTTATATCACTATATGTGGACGACAAGAAAGAGCTTGCCCATCCCTATACCGTCACAGAGAACGGAAAAGAGCGGGAAATAAGCACTTGGGGAGAAAAATGGAGCTATCTGCAACGCTCCAAATTCGGAGCCAACGCACAACCCTATTACGTGCTGCTGAATAATGAGGGAAACGTGATCAACCACGCATTCGCCTTCTCCGAAAACAAGTACGAATTCATCTCATTCCTCCGAACAGGATTGAAGAACTTCGACTTAGGAAAACAAGAAACAGAGAAAATTCAAGAATAAAAGATACGAATATGCTGACATCATTAAACAACAGGAGGACAATAAGAAAATACCAGCAAAAAGAGGTGGACAACCAAACGCTCACCCAACTACTTGAGACGGCATTCAGAGCCTCCACAACAGGAAACATGCAGTTATATAGCGTTGTGGTGACGAAAGACGCCAAGATGAAGGAACAGCTGGCACCCACCCACTTCAACCAACCAACGTTTGTCAACGCACCCGTTGCGCTAACTTTCTGCGCCGACTATAACCGGTTCGTCAAATGGTGCGAGCAGAGGGAAGCAGAGCCCGGATATGACAACTTCCTCTCCTTCCTCAACGCCGCCATCGACACGATGCTCGTGGCGCAGACATTCTGTGTCGCAGCCGAGGGCCAAGGTCTAGGCATCTGCTACCTGGGCACCACCACCTACAACGCCAGGGCGATTGCCAAGATTCTTGATCTTCCAAAGTTAGTCGTGCCAATCACTACCATCACCGTAGGCTATCCTGCAGAGGATCCGGAACAGACGGACAGACTTCCGGCCGATAGTCTGATACATTTTGAAAAATATAAAGACTACACCCCGGCCGACATCGACCGCATATACGCCAACAAAGAAAATTTGAAGGAAAGCAAAAAATTCATTGCAGAAAACAACAAGAAGACGCTGGCACAAGTCTACACCGATATCCGTTACAAAAAAGCGGACAACGAAGCCTTTTCGCAAAGCATGCTCGATTTTCTAAAGGAACAAGGATTTATGAAATAATAGGAAATGTGATATTTACAGAAGAGCGGAAGCCACAAGCCTCCGCTCTTTTTTTCTCATAAAACGGACATAGCACATACGGCATAGGTGCTACAATATTTTTCCCTAAATGGGGCGCATTCAGAGATACGGACCAGTACTCTCTGATGCGACCACTTGAACTCCGATTAGAAAGGACTATCATCAGCAAAAGATAAACGCTCTTTTGCTGATGTCATAGTTTTCTTCCGACCAACCGCACATACTCTCCATTATCCATTATTTAGACAAGCCCGCATACTCTTCGTCAGAAACAGGCTCCAGCCATTCGTTGCTGGTATTTTCACCTTCCACCTCAATGGCAAGATGTGCGAACCAGCTATCGGCAGCGGCTCCATGCCAATGCTTCACCCCTGCCGGAATATTCACCACATCGCCCGGAAGCAGTCGTTGTGCAGGCTTGCCACTTTCTTGGTACCAACCACGGCCAGCGACACAAACAAGGATTTGTCCGCCCCCCTTCGTGGCATGATGGACGTGCCAATTGTTACGGCAGCCGGGTTCAAAACTCACATTATAGATACCGACCTGCGATGTGGACAATGGCGCCAAGTAGCTCCGCCCGATGAAATATTTAGAGAAGGCGTCATTCGGTTTCCCTATCGGGAACATCATCTCGCGCTCGAAAACCATCTTAGCGTCAGCCACCGTTACCGAATCCGCATTCCAGACCTCCTTGGCCAACCTAAATGCCGCCCAAGCTTTCGGCCAACCGGCATAAAAACCGACATGGGTAAGCATCTCCGCTATCTCAACACGCGTAATCCCGTTGTTTTTGGCACTCTGTAGATGGTATTTCAACGAAGCATCGGTTATGCCCATGCTCACCAAACTTGTAACGGTAATCATGCTACGGTCTCGAAGTCCGAGCTTATCGGTTCTGCTCCACACCTCACCGAAGAGCACGTCGTCATTTATCTCCGCAAACTTAGGAGCAAAGTCACCAAGTTGGTCACGACCCGCTGTCTGCTTTATCTTTTCCTGTCCATTCATTGTCATTGCTGTTATTGATAGCACCATTGCCATCGTGATTGATTTATAATTCATACGTTCATCTTTAATGATCATGAAAAAAACATCTTACTAAAGTTCAAAACATCTTGAAACTTACTTTTCTTGCCGGAGAAAAGTAAGTGCCCGTCCGGCAGGAGGACGGAAATAATTGTCGTGTATGGTGCATTCCTCCGGAATGCGGTTGCCGATGCCTATTTCCACCTCTACAAAGAGATAATGCCTATGGCATTTACTTTTCCCTTTGATTTCTTAGATTGTGCAGCGCAAGCCGTATAATAGCCATCACAACCGCACCAATTATTAGAACTATCTTTCTCATATATGTATTATGATTCACGTCGCTAAAATAGCACGGAACTTTCATTTCCCGTTTATCCGAATTACTGATATAACAACCATTTTTACTGATTTCTTAGAAAGCAATGGTTTTTTGAGACTGCAAAATATACTATGACGCCATCAAAATTTTGTTTTTTTATCAAACATCAACATACAACGACAATAATATAACTATTTTTGTGAATTTTCAGATAATCTCACATTTAAAGATTCGAGATACTTCGTTGAGAAACACATCTATCAGAAGACAAAACGGGCATTAGTCCATCCGTCCGATAAAAGATTTCAGAAAGGGGATTTTTTAATTAGCAAACACAAAATTTATATTATGAATAAATTTTTTTTATGATAATCCGCAATATGTCCCACTGAAAATTTGCATAAACCCGGCATAAACGCTAACTTTGAGCATATATAAAATCGGCATTGAAATGAAATTGTTGGAGTTCACACAAAAATATCCGGACGAGGAGTCTTGCATCGCAAAATTGAGGGAGTTAAGGGAGAGAGATGTCCACGTCTGTCCCAAATGCGGGCACAAGGAATGGTACTGGAAGGGAGACAAGCTCTGCTACGAATGCAAGAAGTGCCATCATAGGGAAAGCATCCGAAAGGGCACGGTAATGGAAAACTCGAAGCTTCCGTTCCGATACTGGTTCGTGACCATGCACCTGCTGACTGCCACCAAGAACACGTTCTCCGCACTCGAACTCCAGCGGCAGTTGGGGCACAAGCGCTACCAACCCGTATGGGAGATGCTCCACAAGCTGCGCAGCGTCATGGGCAAAAGGGACGGGAAATACACGTTGAAGGGCAATGTCGAGATAGACGAAGGCTTCTTTTCCACGGAGGTGAAGGAAGAAGAGAAGGACGACGCCCCAAAACGGGGAGCCGGCAGCCAATCCAAGACGAAGGTGCTTGTGATGGCGGAAAGCGAGTCCGTCGAAAATCCGAAACCAGGCAAGAAGGAGAAGAAGGTCAACCACATCAAGATGGTCGTCATCCCGGATGCGAAGGCGGACACGATAGATGGCGTGGTGAAGGTGAAGGTCGACAAGGATTCGTCCGTGGTGGGCGACGGCACGAAATCGCACGTTCATTTCCCGGACATCTTCAAGGAGTATTCCGGACGTAAGATTAATGCCGAGGACATAGGCAAGGTTCTTCCATGGGTCCACATAGCGATATCCAACGCCAAGACGCGGCTTGCGGGCATATACCATGGCATCAAGCCGGAATACCTTCAGGAGTATCTGAACGAGTTCTGCTACAAGTTCAACCGACGGTACTTCGGGGAACGGCAATTTGACCGTCTACTGTCTGCCTCTGTCGGTTACGTCACTGATTTTAAGCATCGAGTATACAACAAGAGATTGGGATTTTCTTAGTCCGTATTGCGGATTATCATAAATTTTAATCCTATTTTGATGAATAAAATTTCATGCTGTTGATTGGTAAAGAACCAAACGTTTCATTAAAATCCACATACAAGTAATTTCAACCGCAAATATAGATTAAAAAAATCAAAAAAAATAACAGTATTTTTCATAGCGCTTTTATACACTCCTTTTTATAAAAAAACAGCATCGATGTTTTTTTTAAACTATATTTGCAAAACATAACATAATTGTACCATACAATACAACACAGCAATCATTATGAAAAGAATTGCATACGCACTATTCCTTCTTTTTTCTTTGACTGTACATGCCAATGAAACAGGACACTTCTCTTTTGATTTAGAGAATGAAAGAATGACAGTTGAAGAATTATCCTCTCACAACGCCAAACGATAGATGTTTGCGACATCCTCGCTAGACAAGCTGACAAATCCGCCAGTTTTGCCATCGCCAAGACCGAAATTATTCACCAACGTAGGAATATCCTCTTCCTTGGCACCCAGTTCAGAGAAGGTCAACGGCATACCTATCGTTTTCAGAAAACGTCTAAACGCCGAGATTCCCTCAAGAGCTGTCGTTCTTGGATTCGCAAAATCCATCTTGCATCCCCAAACGCGACAAGCCATCTGAGCGAAACGCATCACATCATGATCTAGCACATAAGTCATCCAAGCCGGCATGACAACAGCCAACCCCGCACCATGGGCACAGTCATAAAGGGCAGACAATTCATGTTCTATGCCGTGACTATTCCAATCCTGCTTACGACCTACCCCCACGATGTTATTGTGGGCCACCATACCAGCCCACATGACATTGGCACGCGCCTGGTAATCCTTCGGATTGGCGACCACCTTCGGAGTCTCGTTTATCATGGCAAGCAGCACTGCCTCGCAAAGACGGTCTGTCGTCTCCACATCACGAGTATTCGTGAAGTAACGTTCAAACACATGCGCCATGATGTCTGTTGCGCCGCAAGCCGTCTGGAAAGGCGGCAATGTAGTTGTAAGCTCCGGATTCAGGACAGAAAACTTCGGACGGATACACTCACCTGAAGCGCCACGCTTCAACATGCCAGACTCCTTTGTGATGACAGAATCGCCGGAACCTTCACTACCTGCGGCAGCTATAGTAAGCACCGTGCCAACAGGCAACGCCGTCTGAGGCGCCTTTCCCGAATAGAAATCCCAAAAATCGCCATCATAAGGGACACCCATGGCTATCGCCTTCGCCGAATCAATGGTAGAACCTCCGCCGACCGCCAATATGAAGTCGATCTTTTCCTTCACACAAAGCTCTATACCTTCATAAACCTTCGTGTCGCGAGGGTTAGGACAAACGCCACCCAACTCACAAAAGCACAAGCCGGAAGCCGACAATGAAGCCTTCACCCTATCCAGCAATCCAGAGCGCACCACAGAACCACCGCCATAGTGCACCAAGACTCTTGATCCGCCAAACGACCTGATCAAATTACCGCACTCGTTTTCCGTATCTTGTCCAAAGACGAATTTCGTCGGACTGTAAAAAGTGAAATTTTCCATTAAAATAAGAAACTAAAGCATTTATACTATCATGACCAACACTTCCATATAATTCATCCAAGGGGAGGAAAAATCCCACCATGAACCACACAAAATTGAAGTCCGTAAAAATAACCAAAATTTGACAAGCGAACAAAAAAGAGTCTTTTTAGTAACAGTAAAAATGCGCCCCGGCAAACTGCGGCGCGCACCTCCACTCCTCCGCAGACAATGGCAAGTGTACGCTTGCCGACAGTGTGGTTAGATTTACAAACGACACCTGCCTATTTTTTATTACTACGGGATTGCGCTATCTATGCAATATTTGGAAAACAGAAAAGCCGATCTTTTCAGATCGGCTTTTTTCGAGAGCGGAAGACGGGATTCAAACCCGCGACCCTCAGCTTGGAAGGCTAATGCTCTATCGACTGAGCTACTTCCGCAATTTGGAATCTTTACAGATTCGTGGGCGAAGATGGATTCGAACCACCGAAGGCGTAAGCCAGCAGATTTACAGTCTGCCCCATTTGGCCACTCTGGTATTCGCCCGAAGCGTTATCTCTCAAACGCGATGCGAAGGTACGATTATTTTCGTAACTTCCAAACAAAATCCACCATTTTTATTGCAGTAATTGCACATTCCGTACCTTTGTTACCATTTATGCCTCCTGCCCTATCCAATGCCTGCTGCATATCATCAGTAGTCAAGAGCCCGAAAATGAATGGAATATCGTATTCTGCGTTCAATTTAGCCAAGCCGTTGGTGGTGCCCTGACATACATAATCAAAATGTGGAGTTCCGCCTCTAACCACACTACCCAAGGCAATAACAGCATCCACATCCGTAGCGTCGGCCAACTGTTGCGAGCCAAATATCAGTTCGAAACTACCCGGCACATGACATACCTTAATGTTTTTTTGTTTAGCTCCATGTTTCACGAGCGTATCATAGGCACCTTTTAGCAAAGCATGGGTCACTTCCGAGTTCCAATCGGAGACAACAATACCAAAAGTCATATCTTTAGCGTCAGGAACCAGATTAGGGTCATAACTGGACAAATCTACCGTAGCCATATATTTTTTCTATTTTAAAATGAATAACAATAAACCGTTTGAAAACAAAGAAAGCTGCCTTTTTGCAGCAGCTTCCCCTTTTATATCACATGTTTTTATTTGCTTGCAAGTTCGATGTACTTATCAACACCATTGCCCAACATAGTGTTCGGATATTTTTCCTTCAACTCATTAAACAAAGCCAAAGCCTCCGCATTCTTACCTTCCGAAAGATAGACAACACCCGCACGTTGAAGATAAATAGGAGAAATCATCTCATTATCTACAGCAGCGGCTTTCTTATAAAAGTCGATTGCCTTGCCATTCTCTCCCAACTCAAAATAGCAGTCACCGATAGAGCCCTTTACTGCGGGAGTCAGCAACTCATCATCAGCATCCAATGTCTTCAGATATTTGATGGCATTCTCATACTCACCCATATTCTTGTAGCACAGTCCGGCATATACCTTGGCTAACTTTCCTGATTTGGTTGATCCGTATTCATCTATAATATCAAGGAATCCCATCACATTGTCATCTCCATTCAATGCCAACCGAAAGGAATCACGGGCAAAATATTGCTCTGCCTTATAGATAACACTCTCCGCCGCCTGTTCTCTAGGAGCAACATAGTACGTCTTGTAGCACAACACGGCACAAACCAATAAAACTATCGCACCTACGCCAATCATCAACGGCTTCTGGTTATGTTCAACAAACGCCTCCGATTTGCCCAATGCATTTTGCACATTCTCAAACCCTTCAATCTGAGTCTCTTTCTTTTCTGACATATTTTTCTTATCCTGAGGTTATAAATTTCAGTTTTTCAAAGCACAAAAATATATTATAAAAATGTATATAGAAAATTTCAAGACCACTTTTTCTGAAAAAAAAGAGCATGTTCCAATATAAGAAGCGGATTGTCGGCAAAGTCGGCAATCCGCTGCATTCTCATCGTTATAAAAGAGAAGCCACTTTCCTTATTTTTCGTCGGCAGACAAAAGTTTCCAAACGACGGCAGACAATGCGGCGCCAACGAAAGGAGCCACAATGAAAATCCACAATTGGGAAAGGGCCTCACCCCCTTCAAATACCGCTGGTGCTATACTACGTGCGGGATTGACGGATGTACCCGTAATCGGAATGCACACGATATGCACAAGGACAAGAGACAAGCCGATAGCCAATCCCGCAAAGTTGCCCGCGCCTTTCTTGGCATCCGTCGTACCTAAAACCACCAGCACAAAGACAAAGGTGAAAACCACCTCTGCAATGAAACCTCCGGCGACCGAACTACACGCATTTGCTCCCGTCTTAGTCGCATAATCCATGTCGACATTAGAGGTCAGAAGAAACAGGATGCCCGAAGCGACGAACGCGCCAATCACCTGAAACAGCATATACATGCCGGCATCCTTGCCGGACATACGTCCGGACAGAAAACAGCCCAACGTAATGGCAGGGTTGATATGGCAACCCGATATACCACCTATCGCATAAGCCATCGCAACGACAGACAAACCAAAAGCGAATTTGATGTGGCAATAACTACCTAAAGTGAAGTAAAATTGTTATTTTTGCAAAAAAAAGAGACGATGGACTTGATAGAATTCACAAAGAAGTTTCCGGACGAGGAGTCCTGCAAAACACATTTTAAGGCGTTGCGGGATGCGCAAGCCAAGAAGTGTCCGCACTGCCAAGGGACGGCGTTCTATTGGAAAAACGACAAGGAAGTATATGAATGCAAGGAATGCCACTACAGGATGAGCCTGAAGAAGGGCACAGTGATGGAGCACAGCAAATTCACGTTCAGGGAATGGTACATAGTCTTCCATCTGATGAGTTCTACCAAGCAAGCCATATCGGCCTCCGAGATGCAACGCCAGCTGGGCAAGAAGTATTACCGAGGAGTATGGGAGATGATGCAGAAGATAAGGGACGTGATGGGTCAGCGTGACGGAAAATACAAGTTGAAGGAGATGGTAGAGGTTGACGAGATGATGTTCTCCACGGATACGGAGAAGGAAGACGACGAACCCAACAAACGAGGCATGGGCAGCCAGTCACAGACAAAGGTGCTTGTCATGGCGGAAAGCAGCGAAATATCCCCAGAAGACGGCGACAAGGTGAGGCGGCATACCATTAACAAAAAGGTGGGACATATAAGGATGAAGGTCATAAAAGACATGAGGGCGGCCACGATAACGGAGGCGGCCACGGCGGTCATAGACAGTGGCAGTGGAGTGGTTACGGATGGGTGCAGGTCTCACACCCAATTTAAGGACGTGTTTGCCGGGCATGAGGCGTATGTCGAACACGACAAGAGAGAAGTCGTGACAAAAAAGTTGCCATGGGTGCACGTGGTTGCCGGCAGGTGCAAGAAAAGCATAGAAGGAGTGCATGACGAGGTGAAACGCAAGTTCCTGCAGTTCTATCTGGATGAATTCTGCTATAAGTTCAATCGTAGATACTTCAATGACATGTTTGACCGTCTATTGTTGGCAGCATCCTCCTGTGTGCCTGTGTTTCGGCATGGGTACGGAAAATCGGCGAGCGTATAGGTCGTTATTGACATACCAAAAAAGCGAATGCCACCGTCAAGACTTGAGCCGTTGTTCCGCATCCTCCATTAAAGATAGCACTTCCACATCCCATCAGTACGAGAACCATTGTTCCCACCATCTCCGCTAAATACTTTTTCATTTCGAATAAATTTAAATTTAAAAATAGAAACATCCCGATTCTTCCAAAAGCATGCCCCGTTTATATTTCAGTTGCACAAAAATAAAATTAACTAAACAAAAAGAGACATCAAAACCGTTAAATTCGTCAGAAAAGCACAGATATTCCAACTCCGGCATTCCGTTCACATCGGAATTTCATCCTTCAGATTCCCCCTTATCTGCGCAAAGAAGGAGTGAAACTCCGTCCTATACTCTTCATAATGATCGAGCAAAATGCAGATGGCATCGTCCGTCCTGCCCGGCAACGACGAATGTCGGGACATAATGTCAAGCGACTCCCGTATGCCGGATACCTTCGCATAGGCTGTCAGCCTACGACGGAGGATGATATAAGGCAAGTAACCACGAACCGAGACAGGGAGTTCAAACCAATGAGACAATAACGTAGTGTAACAAAACACGCTGTAACGCCACAACGGCTCTGCTGAGTACAGACGCCAGTCTGCCGCCAAGAAATGGTCATAGAACATGTCGTTGACCACACCCGCATAATGGTGGTATATAGGATACAGACGCGCCCTACCCTCCGCGGCTATCTCATGTCTGTCCATATACTGGTCTATTTGCCGATGTAGCAATATCCCCCTCCGCACGCCGGTAGAATAGGAATCCAACCGACGACCTTTCACATCGTCCGCAATAAAATTGCCAACCATGACCTCCCTATTCCGTCCGGAGAGATAAAGATGCGCCAGATAATTCATCGATCGGTTCCTTTCTTTGTCTTCCGACAAGATTTCTCACGGACAGAACGGATCCACGCATTTACCGTATCCAGCAGCACGGAAGCATCCTGCCTCACAGCCCAAGACTGCAACTGAGAGAAACTTATCTCCGTACTTATATCTATGTTTCGATATTGTCCGGCCAATCGGGCTGCCGTCTCATAGTCACAGACGGTATAGTCAATGTCGCCACCCGAAACCAGCATCACCAGCTGCTCGGCATTATAGTCCGACATCTCTTCCACAACCAGAGTGTCGCCTATCTCCTTCTCCAAATTCTTTAATCGTTGTATATAAGGAGACGCCTGCGTGACTATGATTTTCTTGCCCGGGAGCTCCAATTGACTGGAGACAAAACGGCTGGTTGTGTCGCCTCTGCGCCTTTGTACCAACACCTGTTTGTCTAACGAGAGTTTGTCCGTAAAGGCGACCTCCTCCCTCAACTCCGTCGTTACAGGTATCAGACGGGCTATCAAATCATATTTACCAATCTTCAGACCCTCTATACTCTTTGTCAAATCATTCTCCAGATGAATCTCGACCGGCAAAGACAGATATTCCGATAGGCTTTGTACCAAAGCATACTGTTCTCCCACTATGGAATCGCCCACCCGCTCATAGCTCGATGGCATATATTCCATGACCACATGCAATACGCTGTCTTCGCGAATATCATCGTAATCGCGAGAAATAAGGACACTCTCCCTCTCATAGACAACGGCAAGCACCGCAAAAACGACAAGAACCACGACAACAAGGCCGAACAATTTACTTTTAGAGAACATACTCTGATCTTTTAGTTTACAAAAAAAAACAACTAACAACTTTGGATTGTCTGCATTTATTTGAATGGGTAACAAATTCCGTAAAGGAAAGAAAATTGTGCGAATTATCCAACCAGGAATCCGTCAAAAAGCAGTTTGCAATATGACGGAATCAGAAATAGTAAAACAAAAAAAATCACTGCAGAATGGACTCCGCAGTGATTTGTAAATAATAATTCCCAAGAAACCGTTGCTGTTGTTTCGAACAGACGGCCGGATTGCCCATTTATTTTACGATGACCTTAACCGTCTCGTCGTCTATTTGCAGCAAATAGTCTCCCGTTCCCGCTTTGAATATAACTTCGTTGTCGGAAGCTGTTTTCGTGGAGATTAGGACACCTTTGGCATCATAAAGACGAAGTGTTTTCCCTATTTCTTCGCAAAGGAAATGAATCTCTTTGTCTATTGAATAGATGATATTGCCGGTTGTCTGTACCAAATCTTCCGTTCCAGATGAAGCGGGGAAGGTATAAGGTCCGGACATTACATATTCAGTTCCGCTGATGGAATAAACGTAATACACACTGTTGTCCGGGTCTTCGGCTGTTACTACGGCAGATTCTCCTGTGGTCGTGTAGAAGGACGCTTCGCACAAGTCGCCGCCGATACCGTTCACTCTGACCGAGTAACCTTCCGCACTCTCTGCTCCTGTCCAAGAAACGGAGTAGCCGGAAGAGATTTTGGAAGAGAGGACCTCCGTTACCGCAGTCAAAGGCACTTTACAAACGGATGAAGCATCGCCAGTTCCTCCGTTCGAGAATTTCCATCCTTTGGCGGTCGCCAAGGCTGGGTTGCTGGTTGCATCGCCGGTACAGCTTACGGTGTAGATGTTTCCACTGGCGGTTGGAAGAGCCTCGAACAAAGCATTCAAGGCACAAGCAGTAAGAGCGCTGTTGTTCACGTCTACTGTGCGTAGCGAACCATAAGTGCCGGACAACATCAGCTCCGAAAGTTGTGAACACATCTTCAGGTCAATGGATTCCAGCAACGTGTTTTTGCTCAAATCAAGTGTAGAAATTGGATCTGCCGTTGCGTTGATTTGACTAAGTCCTACGGCTTTTGTCACATCAATTGCGGAGAGAGACGTGTTTCCCCAAATGTTCAGTGTAGCCAATGTATTATCGTTCTCTGTCAAGGAGAAGGAGGTGATGCCGCTGGCTCCCGTTGAGCTGTCATCACCGCGCAGGTCTATGGCAGAAACGGACCCACTTATCAAGATGGTGTAATCGCCGGCGGTCGTGTAGGTGTGTGACGTGGTGGAACTGCTGTTTCCGTCGCCCCAGTCGATGGTGTAGCTGCCGGTAATGCTGTAAATCTTCTTTGTCTCGTTGGCGGATGCCGACCATTTCAGTTGAACCGCCGACTGTGCCTGCATGGACAACAATGTGATTGCCATGAGTATATATGATTTCAAATTATTCATACGTAATCTGTTAATGATTTTTATTTGGTGATTATTTCGCAGTATTCAGTGCCGTCTGCCATAATCTTAACCATGTAAGATCCTGTTTGGCAAGAAGAAGGTGTGCTGATGGTACTTGCAGAATAGATACTGCCGGAAGAGACGGCAACGCCCGCTTCGTTGACAACTTCGTAGGTTGTCCCTTCCGGTATACTACCGGTCACAGATATGAAGGTAGTTTTGTTCTCTATTTTGAATTCACCTTCGTCTACGCTTTGCCCGACGCGCATCGCCTCTTCCTTAAAATATTCGTACGGGTAATTGATGTCGTAATTTGGATTGTTGGTTTTTGAAGAGGAGATGCTGTTATTCAAGATGGAGAAACGTGTTTCCAAATTGTTCCAGTTCTCTTTCAAAATAGTCAAGTTATCTGTGTCCAAATTTCCTTTCCCGTCTTTCCTTTTCCGGCTGTTGTTGCCGTTTTCCGGCCATTGCAGATAAGTACCTGACGTCTCTTCTCCCGCGTTGTCGTCATTGGTGGCTATGTAGCCCGCCATCTCACCATCTCCACCAGCTACACATGTACCGCTGATTTTCATGGAATAGGAATCGCGCTGCCAGAGGTTGCCGCAGCAGATGGCATTGCCATACACTTCCGAATAGATTATGAAAGCATTGTCTGTCACAAAGGCGTTTCCGTAGATTTTGCTCCCGTTAAGAATCCTGGCGGAACCAGAAACGACTGCATCACCATAAACTTCCGCATTGGTGAACACCATGGCGTTCTCCTTCACAACAGCGTTGTCGGAGACCTTTGCCGCACCCTTCACGATGGCGTAATCTTCGATACGGGCATTGCCGGAGACAGTAGCGCGCCCCAATACTTTAGCATGAGGGCCAACGTATGCCGTTGATGCCACTGTAGCAGTGCTGGCAACCCAACCGCCACCATTGCTGTGTGCGGCTCCGTTCGTCTTGCTGCCTTCATAGTCTTCATTGTACCCCATTGGCACCGCGTTTTTGAAGCGGACTTCGTATGGGTAACGGTAGTATTTGGGGAAACCGGCTTCCCATGTATAGTTGTGGGCGGAGTTGTGTTCGGTTGGTGCGCCGGAGACAACCAGCCATACTTCACTATCGGTAGATTCCTTTTCGAAAGAGATGGTTTGGTCCGGTCCGCTGTAAATGTTCCCGTAACGGATGGAGCCGTCTTTCTTCTTTGCCATGAAGCCATAACGCCAGCCTGATTTCTTGTTGGCATCCAAAACATCCTTCTCATCATGGCCGCGGAACCGCATGCTGATGCTTGCAGAACCGTCTACATTGCTGTTGATCGGGAATATTTGGATGGCGTTGAAGCCATAGTCTTGCGGCGCTTGGCAATCTCGGATGGCAAAATGAAGGCTATCTGCATTCACAGCATACATGATGGCACGGTGCTTTTTTTGTATAATGCTCCACTCATCTACGTTAGAGGTCGCATCCGTATTGTAAGACATCCCCTCTACTTCCGTTTGATAGAACTTTCCGTTTGAGCCATTAAGAAAATCGAAGCCGACCATCTTCATGGCCGATTTTTCGACAAAATCATTCACCTTGGCTTGGTCATCATCGAAGAAAACGCGTCGTGCGGTGGACATGGCGTGTTCATCCTTTTTGTTGTTTTTCCACAATTCGCCCAAAGCAAGCACGCCTTCCGTTTCGGTCAGATTTTCCAAGAAAAAGGAGGTTGTATAGTGTCTTCTTGTACTCAGGAAATGGTTGGCCGTGGCATACATATAACGTGCGAAATCCTCGTTCACGTTCGGATACATCTGCAATGCTCCGTGGTTGGCGGAACGTTCCCAAAAAGGACCGTTTAGATTGTCCTGGAATGCGCGGTATGTGTCGTCAGGACGGTCGCTGTAACATTGGTATGACATGGAGTGGAACAGCTCATGCGCCAACGTAAAATAGGGATAGGGTGCCGTTGAACCTACACCAAGCGCAGCCGGATTCAACCACATGGCCCCGATGACGTAGTCATAACCGCCTCCATATGCCACCCAATTGGTAGTGTAGTTTAGCATGAACAGGAATTTATACTTGTTCAGGTTCTTCCCATCTTGCCAAGTGGCATGCAGAGTATTGACATGGTGGTCAATAATCACTTCACATTGTGCTAAGAATGTTTTCAGATTGAAAGTGTTGCTTGTGTTGGCTGGATTGACCATTTTTTCAGGATCTGTTCCGAATCCTGATTCCCAAAAACAGATGATGTTGTCCGTTTCATAGGATCTTGTTTTACACCAACGTTCGCCAGTGTCGTTCAAATTGTCGATGGAAGTGATGGTTCCGTTACTTCCGTTTTTGTTGCAGTAATCGTCGGCCCAACTTGAGTTGAAATCATTTGGGATGTAGATGGATTTTCCCGCGTATGCACATGCGGCGCATAGCAAAGAAAGAGCCACACCAATTCCCCTTAGTGTTTTTGTATTCATGGTTATTAAATTAGTAATAGATATAAGCAATGCTATTTTCTTAACGAATTTCTAAAATTAAGTAAATTAGACAAAATGGAATCGTCCTGATTTCTTAATAAAAGCTAATATTTTCAGACATAAAACAATCACGGCAACGCAATACCTTGGCGCATTCCGATGGAATGCAGTTCCGCCCTTCATCCTTTTTCTACAAAGAGGTTATCCCTACGGGATATTCTGATGACGGCAGTCCGATGAAATCAACCTCACAAGATATCGATCTTTTCCAAGTTGCTTTTTACAATCACCAAACTATAAATCATCGGCAACTGGTACGATTGGCGATAGGGTTATAGGCTGCAATATTTCCATTTATGAATATCGGGAAACATGACAACACCTAGCATATCTGATTTTACCATTTTCTTCCTATCATCTTTTCCATCTTTTCCTTGTCCTCATATATACATGGATATATTTTTTGTCCTATCGTATCTATTACACCATATTTATCCATACCATCCACCTTTTTCCGAACAATAGAATATCCCTTTTTATCAAAAAAACCTACTGACTCATATTCCGACACGGAAAATTTGCGACCGCTCTTTGATAGCACGAATGAGGAATCTTTTTTCTTTGCATAACAAAATCCCTTAAAGAGAGAATGCATTCTTTCGTATTCAAACGGAAAAAGTAAATTTCCGTCGGAATTAAACATCCCAAATCTCCCCTTCCTATCTTCGCAAAATAAAACACCATTATTGTCATATTCCTCATCGTTGTCCAAACTTGGTACAAAAACGTACATATATGAACATGGCACAATTTCTATTCCATCTCTATTTACATACCCCCAACCATATTGTTTCTTTTTAAACCTACTGAATATAGTCCGCTCGGAATTAACGAGAACCGGAGTACATGACTGTCCGTAAAAATCATATACAAAATCATATTTGAAAGTTGTCAACATCACTCCATTTGTATCAATCAACCCAATTTTATTGCTGTCATTTTGAACCCAAGCTATATCTCCATCAAAGTCAGAACAATGTTTATACAATGGCTTAATCTTCATATTCCCAAATGAATCCGTATATCCACACCTTCCTATCTCATTCACATAAGGGACAATATCACATTGATTAATAAGCGGAGGCAAACTCTGCAAATCTATGAATACACAGGCAAATATTAAAATCACTAATAAAAAATTTTTCATTTTCATCTCTCTTATTGTATTTTGAAATTTTCATTCCAAGGATTATAGTTATCCTTTCTTCTAAATGATACTATTTTCAGTATATACAAATCTATTGTTTTTTCTTTATACTTTTTGTAGGCAGTCTTTTTTCCCGATATGCTATCTATATATTCAATACTATATGTAACGCGTCCCTTAGCATTTACGTTCATACGAACATCATTAACAACCATTGTATGGTTTACAATAGTTTTCCCATCAGTTTGTCTTTGAGCCAAAGTGACTATATAAACCAAGCCTTCTGATTTCATATTTTTACACATATATTCAATGGTTTCGAAATTAACTTCTTCATGTTTAGATTCCAACAATTCGGAATCTATTATATTCCCTCGGAATCTATTATAATATCGATTTATATCAAAACCGGCACCAGGAATTGTTCTTGCCTTATCTATAATAGGACGATTATATTCCATTTTAAAAAAATCCAACATCGATTTAATAGAAGCCGGAGTACAGCCTCCTGTTCCTTCTGATTTATACATCTCTCCACTCGGAACATCTGCAGTCACCTCAACTTCTGGCAATGTACCTCCATTCACATTTTCTTCCCCCATCCCCGTAGGGTCTACATACCGCACAGGGTTGTTGTGACAGTACACATACGGACTCATGTCCGGATATTTCTCATACAGCGGGTCGACCCCGTACCACATCGTGATTTTCGGGTCGCGGCTACGTGCGCCGTGGTCGTAGAGGCCGGTGATGTCGTCGAGCTCCTTGCCGGAGAACTTGAAGGGGTTCTCGTAGGTGGTGGCGTGCTCGTCTACCAAGGCCTCGCCGTAGGGGGTGTAGCTCTCCTCAAGCCGGAGGGGCTCTTACTTTTTCCCTGCAGCTGGAAAAAGTAAGCAAAAAGAGCCGCCGCTGTGCATATTTTGCTGAATTTCGGCTGCGTTCCGCTAAAACGATGTAAACTCGCTACGCTCAGACATACATCGTTTCTTTACGCTCCTCTCCGCCAAAATTCTTCACGCAAAATCTGCAAGGCGGTTCTGCCGTGGCGCACCCTTCAAGCGGAGGATGTTTCTGCCTCCCGGATAGGGCTTCGCCTTTGTGGGGGACAGTGGCGTTTGGAAAAAATCCTGTCCATCCTGTAAATCCTATCCGAAAAACTATGGCAACGCAATACCTTGGCGCATTCCGATGGAATGCAGTCCCGCCCTTCATCCTTTTTCTACAAAGAGGTTATCCCTACGGGATATTCTGATGACGGTAGTCCGATGAAGTCAACCTCACAAGATATCGAACTTTTCCAATTTGCTTTTTACAAACACCAAGCTATAAATCATCGGCAACTGGTCTGATTGACGATGGCATTATAGACAAACACTATTCTTCTGTTTCTATTCTGTAAATACGGTTCAAAAATCCACGGGAGGTCCTACTGCTTGAAAATTACCAACACAAGATGCTTTGGAACTTTACCAAGTTATTTTTCATAGCCGATAAAGACAGGCTAATAGCTCAAATTGGCAGCTACGCCCAACTTTACGAAAGAAGGATTAAGCGCATATCCATCCAGAGCTATATAGTCATTGCCGAACCACCCCTTATTGATATGATTGTACACCACAAAGAAACGGGCACGTTTCAGATGACAGTTGAGGAAGGCGTCCATATAAGGATAGTCGCCGAACTTCTGCTCCCGCTGATTATAGAATTGTCCGGTTGCAGGAAAATAAGACGGCGCATAATATTTCGAGTTATACCGCATATCCATTCCTATCTGGAACGTCAGCACCTTGAACAGGTTATCATATTGGAAATAGAACTTAGAAAAACTCGTCAATTTAGGCAACGGAACCACATATTCATTACTACTATGCTGATAAGTCAGCTCATTATCCAAATGGAAAAACCAGAGTTTGAAATTCTCCTTTACCGAAAGATTCATCACCTCCACATTATCTCCGCACTGTATAGGCTGCGCCTTGTCGTTCCAGTAGATATAATTGTCCAGATTGGTCACACCCGCCTTAAACGTCAAGCCCAATCCCTTATAAAAGCTAAACGTAGGAAGGGACAGATATCCAAACAAAGAGCGTTTCTGCTTATGTTCAAAGTTCTTATCGGCCCAACGGATGCGGTTAGAGAAGTAATTCTCCTCAAAATAGTCGGGAGCCGAGCTCTCAATCTGTGCCTCCGCACCTACCATCACTTTCTGTTTCCACAAATCGACGTCACTATTGATGCAGCCTCCCAAATTATACGATTTCTGAGTTTCCTTCTCATCAAACAAGAAATATTCACCATAAAAATCGTAGGTGAACGCCTGTCCTAAATGTTTGGACAGACGGGCTCCCACCCCGTATTTATATCGATAAAGATCCTCGTAAGCCAGTTGGCAGTTATAGTCGAGAGTATCCGGCTTGCTGTAGAAAGCCTCTGCCTTTGCATAGGTGTAACGCTTCACATCTGCCGTAAAATAGGCCGAAAGGCCGAACTTCATCAGGGTATTGAACTCCTCGTTCAACATGATTCCGGCCGTATGTTTCATTTGCCAGAAACGGGAAGAATCCTGCGTTTGCGCATTGTTGATGTACTTCGTCGTATCAAGGTCATAACGCAAATAGAAAGAGTCGGTGGCGGCAACATTCTTTTCGTAATACTTTTTGTAATCGACCTCGTTTCTGAACGTATAGAAGAAAGAAGTTACCGGCACGAAGACAGAAGAGACAGAATCTTCCGTCACCTGAACCTTACGGTCTATGCCGATATGATATTTATAATTGAGATATACATTCCTGTTGACCACCTTATTCCATACATTATCCTCAAAGAAAACGGGCATATTTTGAGCCTCCAAATCGCCGGTGGCGTTAGGGTCCGTCACATCAGCCATCTCCGTAAGTCCGCCATTCTCATAATTCTCATATCCGTTAAAACCGACATTGAACATCAGTTCGTTATGGCGTCCCATGTAACTTCCGAAGAAACCGCCGTTATAATCGCGGGTAGACTGGGAAGCATAAACGCCATAAGCATTGATCCAATCGCCATAAAGGCCGAAATTCAGTTTAGGATTGACATTGACGGTAAACACGCCATTTATACGCCGCTCCTCTCTATTGCTGGGGCCTCCACTATAATAATTCAACGAGGTGAACGGCACCTGCGTATTATAATAAATCAAATCTTCGGGAGCCATATAGTAAATTTCGTAAGGGCGAAAGAAAAGGAAGGAGGAACGAAGTTTCCTATCCTCAAAGATAAGAGATTGGGCAGGAGAACCTAAGTTGCCAAGATATTCCAACCCTATCGTTCTATTATATGCAGGATTAGTGACAAAAAAGTCATTCATAACCGTATCTAACGACACACTATCAACCGTACCCATAGCATCCGTTATGGACCAAGTCCGTATACGCTTCTCCGTCACTGGCTTTTTTGGTTTAAAGCCTTGATTGGACGAAGATTCCGTCTGTGCAATGACAGACAAGGAAAATAACGCGCCAACTATTATTAAACCTATATTTTTCATCGACTGCAAAGATATAAAAGAATAGAGAATGAAAAGCAATTAAGTAATGATAAAAAAAACAACTTGACACATTTTCAGTGCGACGGATACCGGGTAATCGTCAAAAATGAGGGGTGACGGTTTGACAAAATGCCGTAGAAATTATCTCTGATTAGATGGATGGGGTGATTATATGGATGGATTGGAAATTAACCACACAAGATGTCCGGAACTTCACCAAGTCATTTTTTCATAATCCCTTAACGACTACAATTGTGACCATTCCGACTATACGCAGGCCTTTTTACAGCGTATCAGCAGACGACGGTCTCCTTTAACCGTTGCCGCGAAGAGATAGACATCACCACCCTCCTTCAACTTCAGCCTATCCCTAATCTGAGCCACCGTCTGTGGAAAATTGCGCACTGTGACGTTCGCCATCTTCAGTCCGGACAGACCTCGCTTCAACTCCGCCTTATTCATCTGAAACGAAGTTTCCACCTCAAAAATCCTCCCCGGAAAATCAGGGACAAACACATCTGCGGTATATAAATGGGTGTTCACATCCAGTTTGCCCACAGGGAAACGTTGCGTCAACAAGCGATAGACACCTCCCTTCAGAATGGAGACATTCGGTTCGTAAAGATAACGGCCTACAGAGTCGGCCAAGACACAAGGGGCAGCATCCTCTTCCTTCTTGTAGAAGGAGAAGGATTCAGTCTCCACCTTCTTCAGGTTGACACAGACAATTTTCATGTCAAGGGCAGACGATTCGCGTTCCATTCTGAACAGTAGCTCCTTGCACTCATTATCAACCGCCACCACATGAACCTCCGTCACATTACGAAGCGACTGCAACGCCTGTGAGAGATCCAGCATCGGAGAATATTTGATCAACACCAGTGGCGAATGTTCAAACAAAACATTCTGAAGAGTCGACACATCAGGCTCACAATCGGGCACGGAGACAGTTTTTCTTCCATAGCTGTCGCGCCTTGCCGGATCCAGATAGACGCAGTCTACCGACGGCATGACGGACAAAAAAGAGGCGGCGTCATCACAACGCACCTCTATATGATTTAATCCCAAGACATTGAAGTTATGCTTGGCCACCCGACAAAGATGGTCATTGTGCTCCACATAGATGGCGGCATCAAAGCGCCTTGCAAGAAAAGAGCAGTCGATGCCGAATCCTCCCGTAAGATCGGCCAAAACACCACCTTGCACCAACGACGACTTGTAAACCGCCGTCCGTTCGGAAGAGCACTGCTCCATCGAGATATGTGGCGGATAAACGACCCCCTCCACCTGTGCGAAAGAAGGCAACTTGCGCCGAGCTATCTGCCTGCCCTCTATCTGCGTGAGAGCGAAGGCGAGATCCACACCATCCGTCTTGCCTGGATGCAACGCCAGATCGCGCACATCAGCATCGGAATGTTCGGAAATGAATCTGGAAGTCTCGTCACCTACCTCCATAGATCAAGCAAAGACAACCGTCTTGTTCTTATAGGCCAACACCTTTCTATCTATATGTTTCTCCACCGCACGGGAAAGAACTATTTTCTCCAAATCGCGGCCCTTATGGATAAACGACTTCACCGTATCCTTATGTGTGACGCGCACCACATCCTGTTCTATGATAGGTCCGGCGTCCAACTCCGTAGTCACATAATGGCTGGTAGCCCCAATAATCTTGACACCACGCTCATAGGCCGCATGATAAGGCTTCGCACCCACAAAAGCGGGAAGGAACGAGTGATGTATATTGATGATTTTATTCGGATATTCACGAATCATATCTTCCGAGATGATCTGCATATAGCGGGCCAAAACGATGAAGCTCACATTCTCCTGCCGCAACAGCTCCAACTCCAGAACCTCCTGCTCCGCCTTGTTCTCCTTCGTTATCGGGAACACATGGAAAGGAATGCCAAACTTATCGCCCACCCATTTCAAATCAGGATGGTTGCTCACTATCAGAGGAATGTCCACATGAAGCTCACCTGCCGTATAACGTGCCAGAATGTCGAAAAGACAATGGGACATCTTAGAAACAAAGATAGCCATACGAGGCTTCACGTCGGAGAAGTAGATTTTAAAATCCATATCATACTTCATTCCATAAAGCGTATGGAAATAGTCTTCTATCTTTTCGCGAGGAATGATGAAATCTGTCAAATCCCACTCTATTCTCGTGAAAAATGTGTTTTGTTCGTAATCGACATGCTGGTCGAGATATACGATATTACCCTTGTTGACATTGATGAAGTTCGTTATTGCAGCCAAAATTCCTTGTCTATCAGGACAATGAGCCAACAATATCGCAGTCTGTTTCTGCTGTTCCATATTCTTAATTTCAAAATGTGAAATTCCTATTTCCTTTATTAAATGAGGAGAGACTTCTTCTGAAAAAGAGAATAATCTCCTATTCGGAATAATGGCCCTACCATTCTCTTATTTTTCCGCAAATTTAAAAAATTCGGGACAAGCAGCCCCATCCCTTCCTAAAAAAAGACGATTAGACCGTCACTCTGGAGAAAGGAGGCAAAGAGATGTCGCAAAACACCCCATCCTGATATTTAAAATAACCGGCGATGGCCACCATGGCCGCATTGTCTGTCGTGTAAGAGAATTTAGGGATATGCACACTCCACTTATAACGGTCGCCATGGTCAACGAAAGCCGCACGCAAAGCCGAGTTGGCAGAAACGCCACCCGCCACGGCCACCTCCTTGACGCCATAGTCCTTCACTGCCTTCCGCAGTTTGGCCATCAGAATTTCAATCACCGTATATTGAAGGGAAGCGCAAAGGTCGTTTTTATTTTCCTCTATGAAGTTCGGGTTGTTCTTCAGCTCATCACGAAGAAGATAGAGGAAAGATGTTTTCAGTCCGCTGAAACTATAATCGTAGCCCTTCACCTGAGGCTTATTCAGAAGAAAAGCCTTCGGATTTCCCTCCTTCGCCAAACGGTCTATGACCGGACCTCCGGGATAAGGGAGTCCCATCACCTTCGCACATTTGTCGAACGCCTCGCCTGCAGCGTCGTCAATGGTCTGGCCTAGCACCTCCATCTCCTTATAGCTCTTCACCAGTATAATCTGAGAATTACCACCCGAAACAAGCAGACAGATGAACGGGAAGTTAGGAAGGTTACTTTCCTCACCCTTCACTTGGATAAAATGTGCCAACACATGTGCCTGCAAGTGATTGACATCAATCAGCGGCTTGTCCAACGCAAGCGAAAATCCTTTTGCAAAAGATGTCCCGACCAGCAAAGAACCCATCAGACCGGGTCCGCGGGTGAAAGCGATGGCACTAAGATCGTGTTTATCCATACCTGCCTGCTTCAAGGCAGCATGCACCACAGGAATAATGTTCTGCTGATGGGCGCGGGACGCCAATTCGGGAACTACACCGCCATAAGCCTCATGGACTTTCTGACTGGCGATAACATTTGATAACAAATAGCCGTCACTTATGACTGCCGATGATGTGTCGTCACAAGACGATTCAATGGCTAAAATATTGACTGACATTTTATTTATATATATTTTACGTTCTTTTTACCAATTTCAGCAGAAGCCTGCTGTTAATATTATTAAAACATGGTAACAGCCCGTTTCCCATCTGTTTTTTATTTCCTATTTTTGTGAAGAAATAAATTTGTCAAAGGTATAAAAAAATTCATATATATATTGCTCATAATAGCAGCATCTATTTTTTTGGTTCTGCTATGCGGTTATTTGATCCTACAAAACGATAAGTTACAACAGAAAGTAGTTAAGACTATCACTGTAAGTCTTTCGGAGAAGGTGAACTCCAACGTTTCCCTGAAACAGATTGAATGGAGTTTTCCGAACGGCTTCATTCTGAAAGACGTATATATCGAAGATCAAAACAGGGACACCCTCCTCTCTATCGAGAGAACAAAGGTGACGCTCAACATCCTCGAACTGCTGCAATCAAAGGTCTCCTTCCGAACCATACAGATGAAGGGCATGGAGGCCCACATCAGCAAAAACAAAAGCAACAAGTACAACTTTCAGTTTTTCGTAGACGCGTTTCAGAAAGAAGAGAAAGACAGTTCCAAGATAAAATGGTCAATGGACGTGGAGTCGATTGCCTTCGACGACTGCTCCGTATACTACCACAAGGAGGGATACACCGCACAGAAGAACCACTTCGACCCGAACGACTTGGGCATCTCCTCGCTCAACGGATACCTGCACGTCAAATGCTTCACGGGAGACTCCATCAACATCAAACTGCACAACATCTCTTTCGAAGAAAAATCGGGACTGACGCTAAGCGGACTCTCCACCACATTCCTCTCCAACAAAGACAAAATGTGCTTTAATAATTTCGTAGCGAAACTGCCAAACAGCCGGCTCTCCCTCAACGAAGCCACGCTATACCACGACAACTACAAGGCATTCAACAACTTCGTAAAGGAAGTAGACCTCAGTATCGACATCGCGCCCTCTAAGGTGAGCATGAGAGACCTCTCCGCCTTCGTCCCTGCCTTCGGGAAGATAAACGACGACATATCCGTAGAAGGCATTGTCTGCGGAAGGGTATCCAAACTGCTCATCTCCGACCTTAACGTGAGATATGGCGAGAACACGAACATAAAAGGAAACATCATACTAACAGGACTTCCTCTGATCAAAGACCTACAGTTCAAGGCCAACCTGAACGAGATTTGCACAAAACCGAAGGACATCAGCGAGATTGCCAACATATTTTCCAAGAAGGAGATCAAACTGCCGAAGTTTCTGAACTCGCTCGGAAAGATATGTTATTCCGGAAAGATAAAAGGAACAGTAACGGACATCGAAGCCTTCGGCTCTCTCAGCTCGGACATAGGCACCATAGCCAACAACGTAACCATAAAGGCAGACGACTTGGGCTACAATAAATTCAGCATCAACGGAAATGTAGCTTCGAAGACATTGATGCTATCCAAGATATTCGGCAAAGAGTCCGGACTAGGAAACGCCAGTTTCAAGCTGGACGTAGACGTCAATAAAAAGGGCAACGACCTGCTGCTCGATGCGAAAGGAAAGATAGACTCCCTCGTCTTCAGAAAATACACTTATAACAACATCCTAATAAACGGCAAGTTCGAAAACAAAGCCTTCAACGGCAACATAGCCCTGGACGACAATAACGCAAAAGTGGAATTCCTAGGAACGATAGACTTCAACAAGACAAAACCGTCCTTCCTATTCCAAGCCAATGTGAAGGACGCCCAACTCTATGCGCTGCACCTCACAAAGACACCCAACACAACACTCTCCTTCGAAGTGGAGACAAACTTCGAAGGAAACACCATCGACGATCTGGAAGGAGCCTTCTCCATCGACAATATCATTTTCCAGAAAGAGAAGAAGAGCCTACTCGTCAACAACGTGAGTCTAACGGCCAACAAAAGCGAAGACCATATAAAAACACTGAAGCTATACTCCGACTACATCAACGGCACGCTAAAAGGAAA
>JACJXK010000027.1 GCA_020636675.1 Prevotellaceae bacterium | reverse complement strand
CAGAATAACTTCCGCAACTTTTTAACAGAAAACCCTTTGCATTTAAATCTTGGTAAGCAGAAATCTGCGGAAGTTATTTTTTTACTGTTGCTAAAGCTCAAGATGTCTTGTGTGGCATCGCATTGACAGCAAAATCAGGCAGGAGGACAGTGGAAATTATCGTATTCGGAAAATTCCTACAAAATCTAATCTTCTTGAAGTGTTCCAATTCAGAGGATTTGTACAAATTACATTCTTCTGCCGAAATCGTTATCCAACCGACTCAATACAGACCCATGTTTATATCTCCTTCTTGCTCTTGATTCGGTTCTTGTTTCTGCTGAGGTAGTAATCTATAGTGTATTTTCCTCCGCCTAACAGTGCGATGGAAATATAGATAACCAGATAAAGTAATGCCGCTTCTTTGCTGCTGTAAGGCTGCCCTATGTGCCCCAAGAAGCCGGCCACCCACATATTGATGATGATGGGTAGCGCAAATAGTCTTGGTTTCAATCCAATCATCACTAGTATGGAACAACCCACTTCTGCAAATATGCTGAGTATTAGCGAAAAGGTTGATCCTATGCCGATGGGATTCAAGAAGTCGCTGGCATCGCCGCTTGCTAACATTCCTATTTTTGCGATGCCGTGGCTCAATAGCATTAGTGAACTCACTACACGAAGGAAGAAAAGGCCTATGTTGATTGTCATGATGTTTCCTTTTTTTCTTTAATAACCATTTTCTATCCCTTTTGGTTTTGGAAAGTTGTCTTGAATTTTCTATAAGTGCTCAAAAAAACAACTTGGTAAAGTTCATTAAAAAAGGTGTTGGGTGTCGTTATTTTCTATTCTAATAGGAAAATACGTTGTCCTGCATTCTTAAAATTCTTAATTTTGCGGATATTTTAAACAAAGGAAAATATGATAGAGATAATTCCAGCCATAGATATCATAGACGGCAAGTGTGTGCGCCTTTCTCAAGGTGATTATGAACAGAAAAAGGTTTATAATGAGAATCCGATGGAGGTAGCCAAGATGTTTGAGGACGTAGGTGTCCGTCGTTTGCATCTTGTTGATCTGGATGGTGCCAAAGCCCAGCATATAGTCAACTATAAGGTTTTGGAGAAGATTACCTCGGCAACCTCTCTGACTGTCGATTTTGGTGGAGGCTTGAAGAGCGACGATGATCTTCGGATAGCGTTTGAGTGTGGTGCGAAAATGATAACCGGAGGTAGCATTGCGGTGAAGAGTCCCGACGTTTTCCGCTCTTGGATAGATAAGTTTGGTTCCGAACGCATCATCTTGGGTGCCGATGTGAAGAACGAGAAGATAGCAGTAGGTGGTTGGCTGGAGACTACCGACGCCGATTTGTTGCCATTTATCCAATCTTATAAGAAATCGGGGATAGATAAGGTTGTCTGTACGGATATTAGTAAGGATGGAATGTTGCAGGGGCCATCTACGGAACTTTATAAAAAGATATTGTCGGAGATGCCGGACTTGTATCTGATAGCGAGTGGAGGTGTAAGTTCCATGCTGGACATCGAAAATCTACAGGAGGCCGGAGTGCCTGCCGTGATTACAGGAAAGGCCATCTATGAGGGCAAGATAAAAATGGATGATTTGGCTAAGTTTTTGAGTTAGAATTTGTAAATTTGCGATTCTAGTAAAGCCGGTTATATATGGATATGAATTTGGATTTTGACAAGTTGGGCGGGTTGATTCCTGCTGTCATACAAGATAATGTGACAGGGAAGGTTCTCATGCTTGGTTTCATGAATGAGGACTCTTATCGTAAGACATTGGAGTTAGGGAAAGTCACGTTTTTTAGTCGTTCGAGGCAGAAACTATGGACGAAGGGCGAGACAAGCGGTAACTTTCTTAATGTGGTCTCTATGCGTGACGACTGTGACCACGACACACTTCTGATCAAAGTGAATCCTGTAGGACCTGTGTGCCATACGGGAGCCGACACTTGTTGGGATGAGGAGAATAAAGCCGATTTTTCGTCGCTTCCGTTTATTGAGAAGGCTGTATTGCTCGATTCTTCGGATAAGGAGCGGGAGTGTGCGGCGTCAAAAGCGGAGACATTGAAGGATGTTACATCCCGGATGGAGGAGATGATGAATGAACTCGCATCTTGTGGTCTGGAGATGAAGGATGTGATGGAGAGCCTAGCCCGGAAGTATAGCCCACGTATAAAATAGAGTTGATGGATGAATTGTTAGTAGATTATAGGAACGTATTTGTCAACCAGCAGGAACAGCCGGTACTCAAAGACGTGAACATACAGGTTCATGCCCGGGATTTCATCTATCTTTATGGAAAAGTAGGTAGCGGGAAAAGTACTTTTTTGAAGTCCTTGTATTGTGAGGTGCCTATCCTTTCGGGGGAGGCCAAGGTTTTTGACTACGATCTTTGTAGGATAAAAAACAGACAGGTGCCTTATCTGAGAAGAAGTATAGGCATCGTTTTCCAGGATTTCCAATTGTTGATGGACCGGAGTGTGTATGATAATCTGCGTTTCGTATTGAAAGCCACGACAAAAAAGAGCAACAACGAAATAGATGTGCGCATATCCGATGTGCTTCGTTTCGTTGGAATGGCTAATAAAGGATATAAAATGCCTCACGAACTGTCGGGAGGCGAGCAGCAGCGCATCGTGATTGCGAGAGCTTTGCTGAATGAACCCAAACTGCTTCTGGCCGACGAGCCTACGGGAAATCTGGACATGGAGACCGCTGATGAGCTGATGAAACTCATCCATCGTATATCTCAGGAAGGAACCGCAGTCATAATGGCAACGCACAATCTATATTGGCGCAATGCTTATCCCGGCCGTGTGGTGCGTTGCGGTGAGGAGTCGCTCGAAGAGGTGGTTAATGAACATGATTTAACTTGTGAACTTTAAAAATAAAATAGGATGAAGGTAATTGATTTGATAAAAAACAGTAAATCAACCGCATTTTCTTTTGAAATATTACCCCCATTGAAGGGAAACAGCATAGATATGGTATATAAAACCATCGATATGTTGCGTGAATTCGACCCTAAATATATAAATGTAACGACACACCGCAGTCAGATGGTCTACAAGACCATGCCCAACGGACTCTATCAATGCGTGGCCGAACGTCACCGTCCGGGTACTGTGGCGGTGGCTTCTGCCATAATGAATAAGTATAAGATAAACGTGGTTCCTCATATCCTTTGCAGTGGCTTCTCGAAGGCAGAGACGGAGTATGTGTTGATAGATCTTGATTTCTTGGGTATACATGACCTTCTGCTTTTAAGGGGAGATAAGGCGCAACAAGATAAACGTTTCATCCCTACTGATGATGGTTATGCACATGCTTCCGAGCTTCAAACGCAGATAAACCGATTCAACGAGGGCTTTTTTGTTGACGGAACTCCTCAGTTGCAGAAGAAGAACACGCTCTTCTCTTATGGTGTGGCTGGCTATCCGGAGAAGCATGATGAGGCTCCTAATATGGACTCTGACATCTATTGGCTGAAACAGAAGGTGGCTGCCGGAGCCGATTATGTGGTGACTCAGATGTTTTTTGACAATCAAAGATATTTCGATTTCGTGGCACGTTGCCGTCAGGAGGGAGTAACCGTTCCTATCATCCCGGGTCTGAAACCTATTACGGTGATGAACCAACTTACCATGCTGCCGAAAGTATTCCATGTGGATATACCGGAAGACTTTGCGACGGAACTACGTAAGTGTAAGACCGACGAGGAGGCTCGTGCCGTAGGCGTGGAGTGGTGTACGAAACAGGCGAAGGAGCTGAAGGAACATGGTGTCCCTAGCATCCATTTCTATTCCATGATGGCGGCAAAGAGCGTGAAAGAGGTGGCTCAGAATGTTTATTGAAAAGATGCCCGAACTTTTAAGGAAGTCTGATTTTTGAAAAACATTCATACTTTTTTCATGTTATAAAAAAGGTTCTTAGCTTCGTCGTTCAAATAACTAATATATCTGGAAAATATGGGTTTCTTGGCTTTTATATTTCTTTTCGTCATTGTGCTTCTGATTCTCGTGTTGAGCGTAGTGGGTCGTTTGTTAGGAGGTGTCCTTAGCTTTTTGGGTTTAGGACGCCCAAGGCGTACTTTCTCCTCTTATGGCTCGTCCGGCGGACGGATGGAAGGTAATTCGGAACAGACGGATGATTCTGCGTCACAGTCGGAAGTGGGAGCGAAGCGTATGCGTGTTTTCAAGAGCGGAGCCGAGGATGTCGATTTTGAGGAGGAGAAAGAGTGATTACTCCAATTTTTAAGGAAATGAATACATTAAAAAATAATTGAACAAAATGAACAAGAAAGTATTATTGATGATCCTCGATGGTTGGGGATTTGGAAACAAAGAAAAGTCTGATGTCATTTCATCAACTCCAACTCCATATTGGGATTCGTTGCTGAAAAATTATCCATATTCTCAGTTACAGGCTTCCGGCGAATTTGTAGGTTTGCCGGACGGACAGATGGGAAACTCGGAGGTCGGTCACCTGAACATTGGCGCCGGCCGTGTGGTTTATCAGGATTTGGTGAAGATAAAC
Organism: Prevotellaceae bacterium; assembly: GCA_020636675.1. GTDB lineage: Bacteria > Bacteroidota > Bacteroidia > Bacteroidales > Paludibacteraceae > RGIG10190. The sequence goes on along the minus strand of JACJXK010000027.1, from coordinate 30,029 downwards.
AGGGCTTGCAAGGACAACTCGATTATGGAGAATCCTGAGATTAAGAGCGCATTCTCTTATGCGAAGGAGAACGGAAAGAATATCCATTTCATGGGTCTTACCTCCAATGGTGGCGTACATAGTTCGCTAGATCATCTTTACAAACTTTGTGACATCTCCAAGTCTTATGGAATAGAAAATACCTATATCCACTGTTTTATGGATGGACGTGATACGGATCCAAAGAGCGGAAAGGGCTTCATCGAAGAGTTGTCTGCTCATACGGCAAAGTCGGCCGGTAAGATTGCTTCTATCATCGGTCGTTTCTATGCCATGGATCGTGACAAGCGTTGGGAACGTGTGAAAGAGGCCTACGATTTGTTGGTCAACGGAAAGGGAAAACAGGCTACAGATATGGTGAAAGCTATGCAGGAGTCTTATGATGAGGGTGTGACGGATGAATTCATCAAGCCTATCAATAATTCTGCTTTCGATGGTACTATTAAGGAAGGTGATGTGGTTATCTTCTTCAACTACCGTAACGACCGTGCAAAAGAGTTGACCGTTGTTCTTACTCAGAAAGATATGCCTGAAGTGGGAATGAAGACGATAAAGAACCTACAGTTTTATTGTATGACTCCATATGATGCATCATTTACAGGTGTTCATATCTTATTCCCTAAAGAAAATGTAACTAATACATTGGCTGAGTATATTAGCAATAAGGGATTGAAACAACTTCATACAGCAGAAACAGAAAAGTTTGCTCATGTTACATTCTTCTTGAATGGAGGTCGTGAAGCAGAATTTCCAGGTGAAGATCGTATACTTGTTCCTTCTCCAAAGGTGGCTACTTATGATTTGAAACCGGAGATGAGTGCCTTTGAAGTGAAGGATAAGCTTGTTGAGGCCATCGGTACTCAGAAATATGACTTTATCGTGGTCAACTTCGCAAATGGTGACATGGTAGGACATACTGGCATCTATGAGGCTATACAGAAGGCTGTTGTAGCTATTGACAATTGCGTGGACAATGTGGTTGAGGCCGCTAAGTCTAACGGATATGATACGATCATCATAGCCGATCACGGAAATGCCGATAATGCCATTAATTCTGATGGTACTCCTAATACGGCTCACTCTTTGAATCCGGTACCTTTTGTTTATGTAAGCGACAATAAGGGAGCAAAGGTCGAAGATGGCAAGTTGGCAGATGTAGCTCCTTCCATTTTGTGTTTGCTCGGTCTTGAGCAGCCTAAGGAGATGACAGGCAAGTGTTTGATTTCGAAATAAGAGTAGAACAATTGCGAAATAAGAAGGGAGGACGTCCGTGTGGAGTCCTCCCTTTTCGCTATTGTGGATTGATCGGTTGCTTATCTCATCCTGCCTCCCGCTACCCAATTCTTGCTGTAGTATTTGGAGGATAGGTCGTTGATGATAACTCCTTTGCTTGAGCTTACACTGACGAATTTGCCGTTTTTCAGGTAGATGCCCACGTAGTTGGGTGTCCCGTTGTTTTGTCCGCCGGTATGGAAAAATACCAAATCTCCCTCTCTCAGCTCGTCTTTGTCTATGGATATGCAGTTCTCCTGGTAGATTTTGCTTGTTTGTCGTTCGAGTTCGAGTCCGTAAATGTCTTGGTATATTGTCATCACGAATCCAGAACAGTCGGCTCCGCTTTTTTCCGAACCTCCATATAGGTATGGTGTGCCTAGCCATTCGGCCACTTCTTTGTATAGGCTAAGATTGTCATCCTCGTCTATCGAAAAACCTATTTTTTGAGATAGGTCTCTCATCTTTTCCTCCTCTTGGGAAGATGAGGGGGAATAGGGGGAGGCACAGACTTTACTGTTGAGTTCAATCTTTTGCTCTTGCTTTTGTTCATCTTTTGCGCTTTCTTGTTGCGGATTTTGTGAACAGGCAGACAATGTAAGTCCTGCTGCTAAAATGTAGTAGAAAAAATCAGATTTCATCTTATTCTTTAATTTTGTTTAGTTGTTAAAATAATCCAGTAGAAAATCGGTTCTAATGATATGTCTTGTGACAAAAACTAGGTGTTTTTCTTGTATGCAAATGTATAACAAAAAGTTTTATTTGTAAAATTAATATTAAAAAAATATTCTTGTTTTAAAATTATAGTATCATGCCCAAATCCGTTTCGATGTTTACATGTTCCGGCCATGCCAATAAAAAGCAAATTAGTAGGATGGTCTCTGGCCGTAAATTTGAAGCTGTTTTGCCTATTTACGCTTGCAATTATTCAATAATAAGGAACTTCTCCATATTCTATTTCTTTTTTCATGTATGTTTTAATTAAAAAAATAAATATATTTGCGATGTCCAATTTTTAGAAAAAAATATCTGTAATTGTTCACACATGGATGGTGATGTGCGTGATTTGAAGAAAGTATATATATTTAAAGTAAATGTTTTAATTTTTAAAGTAAAAAAGTTTTGTCGTATGGAAAAAAAACATCTTTTATTAAAATGGACATTGTGTGCATTGATGGCATTTTCTGTTGTTAATGCAAATGCAGCTGATTATCCGACCGGTTCCCCGGTTTCTAAAAACGGGAAACCGAAAGTCGTTGGTACTCAAATGGTAAGCGAATGTGGTGAGCCGATTCAGTTGAGAGGTATGAGCTCTCATGGATTGGCTTGGTATCCAAAGTGTTATACGGAAAACGCCATAAAGGCTTTGACGGAAGATTGGGGAATAGATATCTTTCGTTTGGCTGTCTATACCCACGAGTGGGGTGGTTATACCACGGAGCAATGGAAAACCAAGGAGGAGTACAACCAATATATCGACGAGTTGGTCGATTTGTGCGCTAAATATGGCATCTATTGCTTGATAGATTGGCATGTGCTTAATCAGGGTAGCGGTAACCCTAACTATACGCTTGATGACGCAAAAGAGTTTTGGGATTATATGTCAAAGAAGCATAAGGGTGCGAAACACGTAATCTATGAGATTTGTAATGAGCCGAATGGAAGTTCGGTGACATGGGATAAGGTGAAGCAGTATGCAGATGCCATTATCCCTATCATCCGTAAGAATGACCCTAATACAATCGTGGTGTGTGGATCTCCTACGTGGAGCCAGGATGTGGATGTGGCAGCCGAAAATCCATTGTCATATACCAATGTCATGTATTCTTTGCATTTCTATTCGGGAACTCATACATCCATGCTGAGGAAGAAGGCACAGACGGCTATTGATAAAGGATTGGCATTGTTTGTTACGGAATTCGGGACATCAAGAGCCGATGGCAATGGAGGTGTGTATCTTGAAGAGTGTAATGTGTGGATGGATTGGATGAAGGAACGTAAAATCAGTTGGTGTAATTGGAGTTATGCCGGTAAGGACGAGACCTCTGCTGCTTTGTTGAAGAATTCGTGCGATACGGAGAGTTGGAATGATGTGTCGGATTCTGGTGGATATATCAAGGGAAAATTATTGGAGCCGGATGTTTTCGATGAGAATTGCATAAATTCGGTTGAACAGGTCTCTTATAATGATAAGGTGTTTGTCTTCCCTAATCCGGTGAAAGATGAGGTTTCTCTGGATTTGCCGGAGGGGTCTGTGATGAATGGACTCCAAATTGTGGACATGATGGGCCGTTGTGTTTATGCCTTCAATGGGTCTGTTGACCGTGTTGATGTTTCAGAATTGAACCAGGGTTCTTATTTTGTTAAGATAGTATTTACGAATGGTTTTGCGGTGAAACACATAGTAAAGGAGTAACGAAATCCCGTGTTTCATTTTGGAAAAATCCATGTTTCATGAGTTTTTGTCATGGAACATGGATTTTTTTAAGAGATGAATCCTTCTTTTTTTTTGCCATAGGGCAGATGCTTTTCTTCTTTGAAAGAAGAAATATTTCTCTTATTCGTCCGATGTGTCAGCAATAAAGATAGATTATTTTGAAGAGGTGATGCCTTGAGACCACATCCTTCTGCATGTGAAATTATCCTTTCTGGTTATCTGCATGGAAGTGGTCTCTTTTTTATTTCTGTATTTTTCTGTGTGCCGATTTTGTTCGGAAAGTTCATATTTTAAGTTTTAAAAAAGGCTATTTTATGAAATTTAATTCTAAATTTGTACGTTTTGAAAAATATCAAATAATTAAATATAATTCTTAAATAATTAAACACTTTTCGAAGTATGAAATTCGGACATTTTGATGACCAACGTCGCGAGTACGTTATCACTAACCCACGCACTCCGTGGCCTTGGATCAACTATTTGGGAAATGAAGATTTCTTCTCATTGATTTCTAATACCGCAGGAGGTTATTCTTTCTATAAAGACGCCAAATTCCGTCGTATCACCCGTTACCGTTACAATGGTGTCCCTATGGATGCGGGAGGCCGTTACTTCTACATCAACGATGGTGGAACAATCTGGAATCCGGGATGGAAACCTTGCAAAACCGAACTAGACAAGTACGAGTGCCGTCACGGTATGAACTACACCGTCATCTCTGGCGAGAAGAACGGTTTGGAAGCGAAAGCTTTGTTCTTTGTCCCATTGAAAACTCATGCTGAGGTTACAAAACTTACTCTTACCAACAACTCAAAGGCTAAGAAAAGTGTTAAATTATTCTCTTTCCTTGAATGGTGTTTATGGAACGCTGCTGCCGATATGGAAAACTTCCAACGTAACTTCTCTACAGGAGAGGTCGAAATCGACGGTTCTACCATCTACCACAAGACAGAATATAAGGAGCGTCGTAACCACTACGCTTTCTATAGCGTAAATACGCCAATCAACGGATTCGATACAGATAGGGAGACATTCCTTGGATTGTACAACGGATTCGATGATCCTCAAGTTGTTAAGGCTGGTAAGCCAAGCAATACCGTGGCAATGGGTTGGTCTCCAATCGCTTCCCACTACATCGAGGTTGAGTTGAACCCTGGCGAAAGCAAGGATTATGTCTTCACTCTTGGTTACATCGAGATGGATCAGAAGGAGAAGTTCGAGGCTACGGAGCAGGCAGACATCAAGAAGATAGTTGATGGTGGCCTTCAGGTTTCTACCGCTGCATCTCCAATCATCAATAAAGTAAAGGCAAAAGAGGTTCTTGCTAAATTCGACACTGCCGCTAAGGTGGATGCCGCATTTATGGAGCTCCGTGCTTATTGGGATAATTTGTTGGATATCTTCACCATCAACTCCGGCAACGATAAGCTTGACCGTATGGTTAACATCTGGAACCAGTATCAGTGTATGATCACGTTCTGTTTCTCTCGTTCGGCTTCGTTCTTCGAGAGCGGTATTGGTCGTGGTATGGGATTCCGCGATTCCAACCAAGACTTGGTCGGTTTCGTTCACCAGATTCCTTCCCGTGCGCGTCAGCGTATCATCGACATAGCTTCTACTCAGTTCCCTGACGGAGGTTGCTACCACCAGTACCAACCTCTTACCAAACGTGGTAACAACGACATCGGTGGTGGTTTCAACGACGATCCAATGTGGTTGATCTTCGGTACGGTAGCTTATATTAAGGAGTCTGGAGATTTCTCTATCCTTGATGAGAGAGTACCTTACGATAATAAAGAAGGTTCGGAAGTTAGCTTGTTCGACCACTTGACGGTTTCTTTCGACCATGTCGTTAAGAACCTTGGTCCTCACATGTTGCCGCTCATCGGCCGTGCTGACTGGAACGACTGTCTGAACTTGAATTGCTTCTCTTGGGATCCTAACGAATCATTCCAAACTACGGAGAACAACTCAAAGGGCAGCAAGGCAGAGTCTTTGATGATTGCCGGACAGTTCGTTATCTATGGTAAGGATTATGTTGAACTTTGCCGTCAGCTTGGAAAGGACGCAGAGGCAGACCGTGCCGAGAAGTGCGTGAATTCAATGATCGAGGCTGTTAAGAAGCATGGTTGGGACGGAGACTGGTATCTTCGTGCATACGATTTCTACGGAAACAAGATTGGTTCAAACGAGAATGAGGAAGCTAAAATCTTCATCGAGAGCCAAGGCTGGTGTACAATGGCCGGCATCGGACTTGAGGACGGTATGGTTAAGAAGTCTCTTGATTCTGTTAAGAAAATGCTTGACTGTGAGCACGGTATCGTACTTAACAACCCGGCATTCACTAAATATGTATATGAGTACGGCGAAATCTCTACTTATCCTGCAGGATATAAGGAGAATGCCGGAATCTTCGCTCACAACAACCCTTGGATCATCATCGGTGAGACTGTTCTTGGCCGTGGTGACTATGCTTGGGATTACTACAAGAAGATTTGTCCTGCATACGTAGAGGAGAAGAACTCTGAGCTGCACAAGGTTGAACCTTATGTTTACTCTCAGATGACAGCCGGTAAGGATGCCCGCAAACCGGGTGAGGCTAAAAACTCTTGGTTGACAGGTACCGCAGCTTGGAACTGGTATGCAATCACTCAGTTCATCCTCGGAATCAAGCCGGCTTATACAGGATTGGAAGTGGATCCATGTATCCCAGCCGATTGGAAGGGATTCAGCGTGTCACGTAAATTCCGCGGAGCAACCTACAAGATCGAAGTGAAGAACAACGGTGTGATGAAGGGTGTGAAGAAGTTGGTCGTTGATGGTAAGGAAATTGCCGGAAACATCATCCCTATGCAGCCAGCCGGCTCGGTTTGTAACGTTGAAGTTATAATGGGTTAATATTTTTAGTTATGAAATAGCCATAAGACACAAAACTACTCGTTTTGTGTCTTTGGCGTTTCTATGAATGTTTAATGTTTTAGGTCGAAATAGGTACTTCTAACTCGTATTTTTGCCTATGTATAAAAACGATAAAATGAGGAAATTAATAATAGGTACTATGGTTGCACTGATGGCTGTTTTTTTTGTATTGCCGTCATGTGGATCTAAAAAAGGGACAGAGAACGCTGCTGATAGCGTGAACGCTGTTGCGGGTAAATTTAAGTATCCGGCAAACTCTCCGGTAGCCAAATATGGTGCTTTGCAGGTCAAAAACCTCCAGTTGTGTGGCAAGGACGGCAATCCTGTCCAGTTGGCAGGAATGAGCACGATGGGTTGGCAGTGGTGCAAGGAGTGCTATACGAAGGAGTCTGTCGCTGCCATGCTGAACGATTGGAATGTGAACATCTTACGCCTCGCCATGTATGTGGAAGAGGGTGGCTATAATACCAATCCTGCGGAGTATCGCGATATGATGTGCAATCTAATCGATATCTGTGGCGAATTGGGAATTTATTGTATTGTGGATTGGCATGTGTTGACCCCCGGTAATCCTAAAAATGAAAAATATGCGGATGCGGAGAATTTTTTCCGTTTCATCGCTAATAAATATGCCGGTGCTGACCATGTTATCTATGAAATCTGTAATGAACCTAACAACTGTCAGGCAAAAGATAATGCGGAGAAACCATGGGAGTGTACTCGTGAGGAAAATGTGACATGGGATGTGATCGCTGATTATGCGAATAAGATTATCCCTGTCATTTATGGTGCTGCCGATAGCGTCAATTCTACCCATCCTATCGTAATTGTAGGTACTCCACAATGGGATCAATTAGTAGATGCATGTTTGAAGGAAGGTATGTATCAAGGTAACGAAAAGGACTTGAACGATCCATTGCCTGCTAGAGACTCCCGATTGAAGTTTGACAATGTCATGTATGCTTTCCATTTCTATGCAAAGAGCCATAACGAAGGATTTGAGAAAGACGGTAAATCCAATTATTATGATATGTACTCGTATATGTACGATGTCTTGGGTAAACTTCCTGTCTTCTGTTCTGAATTTGGAACGGTTGAGGCTCACGGAAGCGGAGCACCTGATTTTGACCGTACGGACAAGTGGTTGATTATGTTTGACGGTAATAATGCCGGCAAACAAAAGGTCAGTTTCTGTAATTGGAGCTTTTCGGATAAGGACGAGACGTCTGCTGCTCTGAAAGTAGGTTCTTGCGCAAAGGGCGATTGGAATGCGACTACTCCTTCCGGTGAATATGTAAAGAAGGTTTTGTCTGTGGTGAACGGAGGCGTCAAAGATTCTTCCGTTTTGAAAGATTCCAATAAATATGTAAGGAAATGATCTTATTATTTATAAATAAAAACTTATTAAATGGAAAATAATCAAAAACTCTCTATCATAGAGAAGTGCGCCTATGGCGCTGGCGATTTGGCCTGCAATCTGTTCTGGGGATTAGTCTGCGTGGCAAGTGCGTTCTATACTGAGTATTATGGAATTTCGGCTGCGGCCGCTGCTACCATGATGCTTATCGTTTCTTATTTCGATTTGGTATTGGACGTATTTATTGGAGCTGCAGCAGACCGTTTCGATACAAAATGGGGAAAATTCCGTCCTTGGATTCTTTATGGATTTGTTCCATTCTGTGTGATCGGATTTTTTGCATTCTTTACACCCGGATTTGCTGATTTTGGGAAAATTGTGTATGCGTATGTGACTTATCTGTTGTTCAGAATCATGTATTCTGTGGTGAATGTCCCTTACGGTGCTATGTTGGGAGTGATTTCTGAAGATCCAAAGGAAAGAGATTCTGTATCGGCTTATAGAAATGTAGGTGCCCAGATCGGTTTCTTTTTGAGTTTTGCTATGGTATTCAAATTTGTGAATTTCGCACAAGGTGCAACTACTGTCAGCAACTCAACTGCATTCTCCTACGTCGTTGCCGTATATACGGTATTGGCATTGGCTCTTTTGTTTTTCTGCTTTTCTTGCACGAAAGAAAGGGTTAAGCCTGTTAAGGAGGAGAATAATTCTTTAGGTCAAGACCTTAAGGACTTGGTTACGAATAGACCTTGGATCAGTTTGTCAATCGCTGGAATCGCTTTGATTCTATTTACGGCTTGTCACAATATGTGTGTGGCATATTATGCAAAGTATTACATCGCTGAAACCGTTGTTGTAGAGGAAGGTAGTAAAATAGTAGGTGTTTCACAAGATAACTCCGGCAAGGATATTTATGTTCTTGAGAACGGACGGGTTGATTCTTTATCAAAAGGTTCTATTGTGACGCGTACGATAGTAGATGGGAAAGAAGAAGTTGCCACGGTCTCTATTGAACGTTCGTTTGCTGCCATGAATGCCGAAGGTGAGATGGCAAGCATTGAAAAGGTAAGGGGAGACGGTGCAAAACCTGAACAGGGCGATTATGTGACCTATTTCAAATATGATGTAAATGGTAGCTTTTGGGGAATGAAACTGGATTGGGAATTGTTCTATACGTTGATTGCCGGAATGGGAACACTTCTCACTATTCTCGGAACTATGTTGATTCAACCGGTGGTTAGAAAATTCGGAAAGAAGGAGACATGGTTAAGTTGCTTTGTAATATCAGGACTTGTTAGTCTTGTGTTTATCGTTTTAGGTAAGGACAGCTTTTCGACAATCATCATCTTTAACTGGTTGTTCTCCCTCATTATTGGTCCAACAGGATTTATCATGTGGAGTATGTACGCCGATGTTGCCGACAACGCAGAAGTAAAGACAGGAAGACGTGCAACGGGTTTGATCTATTCTTCCGCTACCATAGCACAGAAATTCGGATATGCGAACGCAAATTCGTTGCCGTTGTTCTTCCTTGCAGCAGTAGGGTTTGTGTCGAATGACCTAAGCATGTCATTGGAAACAAAGGAGATGGTAAAATATGTGTTTGCCCTCGTCCCTCTTGTGGGTGCCGTGTTGGGCGTTCTGGCCTTGTTCTTCTACAATATCAATGAAGAGAAAATTATTGAGAACTCGGCTAAATTGGCTGAACTAAAAAAAGGAAAGTAGAATAGTCTATTTTCCCTTTTTATAGAGAAATCCAAGAATCTGGTAGATTCTTGGATTTCTTTTATTGCTAAGATTGATTTTGAAGTATAAATGTAATGGAAACGATTTCGATAATAAAACCTAAGCACCACCAACCAGAATGGCTCTTTTGGCACATTCTTTCTTGGTAGGGTAAAGTGCCTGCGCTGTTGCCCCTTTCCGGAAAATACGGCACGTTTCGCTGATGACACCTTTTTTTATTTCTCGTCCTTGGGAAAAAGTTTTTCGCGCTGCCACCGCCTTCCCTTTACGTACAAAGGCGTCTATTTGCCTGCCAGATGGCGATGTGTTTCGAGGAAATCCTATTCGTCCTAAAAATCCTGTCTAAGAATTGCGGAATGTTTTAATGCATGGAAATTCGTCTACACAAGCTGTTTTGAACTTACCAAGTCGTTTCGTTATTAAGCAAAAAAACGCTGGCATAGTGATGCCAGCGTTTTCGTTATGTTTGGAATGAAGATTATCCTTATTTTCCTATTGACTCCGATTCATTGTCTGCCAATTCAGGGTCGATGAGGATACGTCCGCAATATTCGCAAACGATGATTTTTTTGCGGAGACGGATGTCCATCTGTCTTTGAGGTGGAATCTTGTTGAAGCAACCGCCGCAGGCGTCTCGTTGTACATAAACCACGGACAATCCATTGTGTGCGTTCTTACGGATACGTTTGAATGCCGTTAGTAGACGTGGCTCTATAGTCTCTTCGATAGATTTGGCCTTCTCCCTGAGCTTCTCCTCCTCTTGCTTCGTTTCAGAAACTATCTCGTTAAGCTCTTCCTTCTTCTGGTTCAAGTCCAAAATCTTGTCAGAAATGAGCATGTTGGCCTTGTCTAAGTCCTCTTTCTTCTGAAGTACTAGTGCGGAGAATTCGCGAATCTTTTTCTCGCTCAATTCGATTTCCAAACCTTGAAATTCTATTTCTTTCGCCAAGTTCTCGTATTCGCGGTTGTTGCGGACATTGTCCTGCTGAGACTTGTATTTCTCAATCAGAGATTGGGAATTTTCTATCTCTCTCTTCTTGTTGCTTATTGCTTGCTCATTCTCTTTAATCTCGGCCTCACAGTTGGTGATACGAGTGTTGAGTCCTGCAATTTCATCTTCAAGGTCCTGAACCTCCAAAGGAAGTTCTCCGCGCAAGGTCTTGATCTTATCAATTTCAGATGCTACCAACTGAAGGTCGTAAAGAGCCCTTAGCTTGTCTTCTACTGAAATTTCTTTTGAATCTTTTGCTTCTGACATACTTATATGTAATTTATCGGATTTGTTTTATAATCTGAAAATTGAATTGCAAATTTAGGATTATTTTTTGAAACTATCTCAAAAAATATCTCTTTTGTGAATTGTTCCGATTCAAAATGTCCAACATCCGCAATTGTGATTTTGTTTTCCGCATCAAATAGCTGGTGGTATTTGAAGTCTCCGGATATATAGAGGTCTGCGCCTTTGGCTATGGCCGTGTTTATGAATTCGGCTCCGGAGCCTCCGCAGAGTGCAATCCTTTGGATCCAATCCTTGGTAGGGGTGGTGTATCGGATGGCTCCTATCTGGAGTCTCTCTTTTATCTCTTTTAGAAAAGGGAGTGTCTTCACCTTTTCAGGGAGGTTGCCTATGATACCCAGCCCGACTCCGTTGTATTCGTTGTGTAGTTTGAAAATGTCGTATGCTGGCTCTTCGTATGGATGGGCGGCTATTAGGGCGGCAATGGCCTTCCCTATGATCTCTTTTTTCAGTATGACTTCTATCTTTATCTCCTTCTCTTGGTGATATTCTCCAATCTCACCGACAAAAGGTTGGCAGCCGTCGTTGGCTCTGAATGTGCCGATGCCTTCGCTGCCATAGCTACATTTGTCGTATTTTCCGATGCCTCCTGCTCCGATTGCGAATAGGGCTTGGCGCACATTTTCGGCATGGCTGTCTGGTGTGAAAGTTATTAGTTTGAAAAGACAGTCCGTTTCGGGAGCCAGAATTTCGCAGTCTTTCAGGCCTAGCTTGTCTGCCAGACGTGCGCTTACTCCATTCTTCATTTTATCCATGTTGGTGTGGCTGGCATAGATGGCTATGTCGTGCTTGATGGCTTTGATGATACACCTTTCCACATGGTCGTGTCCCGTTATCTTTTTTATTTTTCCGAAGATGAGAGGATGGTGGGCCAATATGAGGTTGCATCCTTTTTCAATGGCTTCGTTTATGACTTCTTCCGTCACGTCTATGGTTAGGAGTATTCCTTTTATGGTGGCTTCCTTGTCACCTATCTGCATTCCGCTATTGTCGTAACTCTCTTGGTAGCAGAGTGGCGCGTATTCTTCTATTAGATCTGTTATTTCCTTTATCTTCATGGTCTTTTTTTCTCCGTTTCTGTTTTCCCGTCGTTTGTCCGGACTCCCTTTTTCTTTAAGGTGATGACCTCATATCTCGGACTCATTCCCAGCCGGGCGGGGATGCCTGCGCAGCCTAGTCCGCGGCTCACAATGATATATTGGTAGCCTACCTTGTATTTCCCGTCGCAGTATTTGAATTTGAGATGGGCGGGAGAAAGTTTGAAATTTGGGAGGTCTATTCCTATCTGTGCGGAGTGTGTGTGTCCGCTAAGAGTCAGCACAAAGTCTTTTTTCCCGGCTATGCTGTCGTCGTAGATGGTGGGGTCGTGCATCAACAGTATCTTTGTCTTCGTGTCCTTGACCGGTCGTTCAGCCATTTCGATGTCGCATAGGTTGGGAAGGTTTTTGTGCTGTTTCCCGTCACTGTATTCTACACCAAGAATGGCGATGCTGTCGTTTCCCCGCCGTATAATCTGAGCTTCGTTCTGTAGAAGGACAAACCCTAACTTTTCTATGCCTGTACGTATTCCTGTCCAGTTGGTGTCCCGTAACTTCGGGTTTCTCCATTTGAAGTAGGGAGAGTAATCGTGGTTGCCTAGAATGGCGAGATGCCGGTCTTTGGATTGGAGGCTCAGAAACAAGGAGTCCCAGCCCTTCATCTCATCGGCAAAGGTGTTTACCATGTCGCCGGTAAATACTACAAGGTCTGCATTTTCGGTGTTGATGGAGTCGAACAGAGGCTTTACTCTCTCTTCGGACAAAGAAAAACTGCCTAGATGCATGTCGCTCATCTGTACTATCTTGTAGCCATCAAAAGCATCGGGCAGGTTGTCTATCTCTACTGAATATTCATTCTTTCCGAAATTGAATTTTCCGAAATGGATGGCGTATAAAATGGAGATGAATGTCATCGAGGCGAAGAGATAGCCTGCGTATTGAATCTTTCTCCATCTCTTTCTTGTGATGAAAAATATCAGGTCGAAATTAGAAAAAATGAGCTTTGGCAGATATATGGTACCCAACGAGGCGATGAACAGCATCAGTCTAAATCCGGTTATTGGTGACAGTATGTTGTTGATGTTCAATAAAATGGACATCGTGACAAATGTGAAATACCCGGATATGATCCAATGTAATATGCTGATGGATTTGCTCACCCTACGCCGCATGAACCTCAGATAGAGGTACAAGTCAGGGAATATGATCAAAAATAAGATCAGAAATATGACGATGCCGTATATCTGCATGTTTTATTGCTCTTTTTTGATGAGTAGCACTACGTTCTCTACGTGTTGTGTATGCGGAAACATATCTACCGGTTGTACTGCCTCCACCTTGTACTTTTTGTCTAATAGGTTGAGGTCTCTAGCTTGTGTGGCTGGGTTGCAGCTAACGTAGACAATCTTCTTTGGCTCTGCCCGTAGGATGGTCTCCACCACGTCTGGGTGCATTCCGTCTCTTGGAGGGTCGGTGATGATGGTGTCTGGACGTCCATGTTGTTGTATGAAATCGTAAGTCAGAATGTCCTTCATGTCTCCTGCATAGAAAAGGGTATTGTCTATATTGTTGGTCTCTGCGTTTATTTTTGCGTCTTCGATGGCTTCCGGTACGTATTCAATGCCTATTACTTTTTTCGCCATTTTGGAGACGAAGCAAGCAATAGTTCCTGTTCCGGTGTATAGGTCGTATACCAGTTCGTTGCCTGTCAGTCCGGCAAAGTTACGGGCTATCTTATACAGTTCGTATGCCTGCTTGCTGTTGGTCTGGTAGAATGACTTCGAACCTATCTTGAATTTTAAACCTTCCATCTCCTCGAAGATATAATCCCGACCTTTGAATACGATGGTCTCCTGGTCGGTGATGGTGTCGTTGCACTTCTCGTTAATGATGTAGAGCAGGGCGGTGATTTGTGGAAATTTCTCCGCGATATGACCTAGTAGCTTTTCTCTGCTTTCTTGTTCGTCTTTGAAAAATACGACGATTAGCATGATCTCGCCGGTGCTGGCCGTGCGGATGATGATGTTTCTCAATAGACCTTCCCGATTGCGGATGTCGTAGAATGGCATCTCGTTTTGGAGAGCGAAGTCTCTTATTTCGTTACGTATCTCGTTGGATATGTTTTCTTGAAGGAAACACTCTTCGATGTCCAGCACTTTGTCGAACATGCCTGGAATGTGGAATCCAAGTGCGTTCATGTTGTCGAATTTTTCGCCGGACTGGATGGCCTCTTCCGTCAGCCATTTTTTGTTGGAGAATGTGAATTCTAGTTTGTTCCTATAATAGAGTGTCTTCTCTGAGCCTAGTATTGGCATGATTTCCGGAAGCTCCACTTTTCCGATTCGGGTCAAGTTGTTGATTATCTGATCCTGTTTGTGCCTCAATTGCTCTTCGTAGGGGAGAATCTGCCATTTGCAGCCGCCGCACACACCATAGTGTTTGCAGATGGCTTCGCATCTCTTGTCTGAGTATTTATGGATCTTGACCACACGACCTTCCATATAGCTGTTCTTTTTGCGTGTTATCTGCAAATCCACTACGTCGCCTGGAACCACATATTGGGTGAATATCACCATGTTATCTTTCTTTGCTATGGCCTTGCCTTCAGCAGCAACGTCTGTTATCTCGATATTTTCTATCACCGGCAGTTGTTTGTTCTTCCTCGCCATGAGTTGTTTGTTTTTTTTTGTTTGTGGCTTTACAAAAAGGATGTAAAGCTAAATATGTCATTTATTTGGATGCAAAAATACCGAAATTCTCTGACATAAAAAGAAAAAAGAAACAGTTGAGGATGTAATTTCTATGTTCGGTGGAGTGTTTTTCCATGTTGGAGATAAACTCAAACATTTGGATTGCTGAGTTTATGACTGCCTCCGACATTTGCTTTGTTCTGCATTCATCAACTAGTCAACCCCTTCATTTCTCTTCTTTGCCGTTCGCAAAACATTTGCTACCTTTGCCATAGAGGTAAAATGCAAAAATAAAGTGATATGAAACGACTCCCTTACGGAATATCTGATTTTCGGAAAATCATCACCGAGGATTTTTACTTTGTAGACAAATCTGCAATTATTCCCGACTTGGAAAACATTGCCAACTTCATCTTCCTGCTCCGCCCGCGCCGCTTCGGCAAAAGCATCTTCAGCAACATGCTGGCGGAGTATTACGACATCAACAACAAGGAGTGTTTCAACGAGCTGTTCGGCAACCTCCACATCGGTCAGCACCCCACCAAGGAGGCAAGCAGATACATGGTGCTGAAGTTCGACTTCTCCACCATTAAAAAAGATATGGATGAGTTGGAGAAGAATTTTGATAAACAATGTCGATATGCCATTGAAAAATACTTGATAAAGTATTCCTCCTATTATACGGAAAAGGAAAAATCTAAAATATTAGGGTATGATCTGGTGAGTATCATGATGCAAGGGTTGACCGACATAGCCCATAGCAAAGGCATTCCCGTTTACCTCTTCATCGACGAGTACGACAATTTTTCGAACACTATTCTCTCCACTCACGGCAAAGAGAAGTTTAAGGCCATCACGCACGGCACGGGTTTTTACCGTGACTTTTTTCAGGTCTGTAAGCCTAGCTTCGACCGCATCTATCTCACGGGCGTGAGCCCGATCACTTACGACGACTTGACCTCCGGCTTCAACATCGGCAAGAACATCTCCCTGCTGTCTCCGTTCCATAAAATCATCGGATTCACGGAAGAAGAGGTGCGTGCGATGATTGAATATTACCGTGCCGAAGGCCGCATTAAACGACCTACGGACGTGATCATCGAGGAGATGAAGCCGTGGTACAATAACTACTGTTTTTCCAAAAAATGCTATGGCAAGGAGTCGCCGATGTATAATAGCAACATGGTTCTGTTTTACATGACTAACCTCTTGCTATGCGACCAGACTCCGGACGAGATGCTGGACCGTAACGTGGCGACAGACTTTCCGAAGCTGCGTATGCTGCTCGACGTGGAGGATCCCGCCGACCGACAGCGACGTATCGACATCATCCGCCAACTGGCCAACACGAACGAGACCACGGGCAACATCGTCAGTTCGTTTCCCGCCGAGGAGTTGAAGAAGGCGGACAACTTCGTGAGCCTGCTTTTCTACTACGGCCTGCTGACCTTTGCAGGTGAGGACGAGTATGGCGACACCATATTGAAAGTGCCGAACAACACGATGCGCCAGATGTACTTGGACTATCTTCTGAACATAGCCGAAGAGGAGGGTTTCGATGGCGAACGCAAACAGCTGAACGATGCCCTCAAACGGATGGCCGTTGTGGGTGATTGGCAGCCCGTGGCCCAGACGCTCGGCGACCTTTACTCCAAATATAGCAGCATCCGCAATTCGATAGACCGCGAGGCGGACGTGCAGGGCTTTCTGCGCGCGCTGCTCTGCATCAACCAATATTATGCCGTGCGGCCGGAGGTGGAGCTGAACAAAGGCTTCTGCGACCTGCTCCTATCGCCCAACGGAAGGGAGGACAACCGGGCTAAGTTCAGCTACCTCATCGAACTTAAATATGCCAAGGCCGACGCCTCCGACGAGCAGATAGCAAAAATGGAGGCCGATGCGAAAGCACAGCTCCTGCAATATACGGGCGATAAACAGATAGCCTCCGTCCTCTACGGCACGGAGCTGAAGGGTCTCTATTTTGTCTTCCGTGCGCACGAGTTGGTGCGGTACGGCGAGGAGGAGGTGAAGCTGTGATGAAGTATAGTTGATGGATGAAATATGCTTTTTTTGCTAGCTATGATTAATGGTTTGGTTCTTGATTGAAATGTAGTGGAAGCCACATGACTGAACAGCTTTTGTTATATTCAGTAAGCTTTTGTTCCGTGTTTCACTCCTGTCATGATGATATAGAACACATTCTAAATCCTATATGGCAGAAGAAGGATGACCCATTAAGTATCATCCTTCTTCTGTAAATGGAACTGTTTTTATCTGTTATCAGGTCTGTTTCCTGTGAAAATGAGGTGGCTTATTTTATCCTAAGGTCGCCTGTTACTACAGAGGCGGCATAGAAGAAACCCAAAGCTCTGCCTTTCGGCAATATGTTGGAGCTGACGTTGCTCGGACTTCCGAAGAAAGGGTTGCTTCCGCTGCTGTTTTGTATCTCTTCGATGTATTTCGAATAGTCTTTGGATATGTGGTAGAAATAGAGCGTAAGCAGGTCGTTCGGTTGTAACTTCTCGTCGTCTTTTGTGGCGTTGAGATTGTATACGGATTGAGGAAAGTCGTCTTTATCGTAAAGCTCCTCCATCTCTTTTCCGTTGATATACATACCTGCGAATCCTTCCAGGTGGAAGGTGCTGTATTCTGTCAGCGTGTCTGAAATCATCTTTCCGTTTATTGCTACTTTTGTCAGGTAGGAGGTCTCTTTTCCTTCCAATGATTGTAAATAAGGACATACCTTGAACATGTCGTCTATCTCTTTTCCGTTGAACTTGAGCGGTTTCACTGCTATTGAGTCAATAGGGCCCGTGGCTTCTAAAAGAGTCTCTTCTGCCGTGTATTCCTGTCTTTCTCCCTTGTCGTTGCTGATGTTGACGTGCAGCGTATAGGTGTGTCCTTCTTTGCCGCTGAGAATGTCTTTCGTTTCGTAGATGCCCGGTTTCTGTTCTTGGTAGAATATGGTGTCATTCCCGTTGTCTATCAAATAAACGTCGGCGTTTCTTATCATCTCCGGTGTTCCTGATCTGTAGAAGTCTGCGCATCGGGTCACGGTTACAGTGTGTCTGATGTTTTCCGTGGTGATGGATCCGTAGATGCCTATGAGTTTCTCTCCGTTTTCTATGTCTATCTCCATCTCTTCCTTGCAGGAGAAGAGAGATAGGACGGTGAGTAGTAATGATATGCTTTTAGATATTGTATTCATTTGTTTCTAGAATTTGAAGTTATAAGATATGGAAGGGACAAATGTGAAGAGGTACATCCTTTCCGTCTTGATCATGTTTTCTCCCTCCGGAGTGAAGATGACGGCCCATGTGTTGTGATGCCCGTATGCGTTGTAGAGGGAGAAGTTCCACTCTCCATCCCATTTCTTCCAGCTTCTCTTTTTTGTTTTTAATGTGGCCGAAAGGTCCAATCGGTGATAGGCTGGATATCTGCTGGCGTTTCGTGAGCCGCTATACACGGAGTATGGAGTGTTGTCTACCGTGTATTTCCCGTGAGGGTAGGTGACCGGTTGCCCCGTGTTGAATATCCAGTTTGCCGATATGTTGAACCGTTTGGTCAGGTCATAGCTGAGCACGATGGCCAGGTTGTGCGGACGGTCGTAAGGGGAACGGTATTCCTTTCCGAAGTTGATCTCCTCGATGGTCCTATAGGTGCGGGAGTAGGTGTAGGATACCCATCCGGTTAGCTTGCCTATGTTTTTTCTGACAAGGAATTCAGCTCCGAAAGCCCGTCCTTTTCCGCATCTAAGTTCTCCGTCAATTTCGGGATTTCCGTAGAATTCCGGATTGTCTTTGAAATCGAGCACGTTCTTCATGTTCTTATAATATACTTCGACGGATGCTTCCAGCTTGTCGTCCATGAAATTGCGGAAATAACCGACGGCCCATTGGTCGCATTTCTGCGGTTTGATGTTTGGGTTGCACGGTATCCATGTATCGAAAGGCAGTCCTCCTGTCGAGTTGGATGCCACCTGTACATATTGTACGGTTCGTGAGTAAGAGGCTTTGACGGACGATGCTTTGTCTATTTTGTATAACAGTCCTAATCTTGGTTCCGGATTAATCTCCGTATTGAATATTTTTCCGCTTCTGTAATCGACGGAGTCTACCTTGTTGTATTGGTCGTCAAACTTGTAGAGTCGCTCTCCACCTATGTTTTGGAACATAGACATTCTCAATCCGTATTTTAAAGTGAGGTGTCTGTTCACGACCTGTTCGTGGGCAATGTAGGCTCCGTATTCGAGAGCTTTTCTGCAACCCAAGGTCGTGTCTTCTATGATTTGTACGGAATTCTCGTCGTTGTTGTTGCTCAGGTCACCGAGGGTGAATCTGTGGTATATGCCGGATATTCCTATGCGGGAGGTGTGTTTGCTGTTCCATATCTTGGTCATGTCGTACCGTAAGTTCCAGTCTTTCATTCCCGCGTTCAACTCTATGCCATAGGGTTTCATCTCCATCTCCATGTTATAGCTGTAGGCTGTCCCGTTAATTTCCAAATTAGAATAGAGGTTTTTGCTGAAGATGTGTTTCCATTTGGAAGAGAGACTTTGGTTGCCGAATCCCATTCCTGCGATGTCGTTCATTCCAAATCTATCTCGCCCATAATAAGCAGAGAGGTATAGCCGGTTGTTGTCGTTTATCTTGTGTGTGATTTTGGCATTGAGGTCGAAGAAGTAGAGGTAAGTGTCCTCGAAGTCATCTCCGGCAAGCGGAAGGAAAATGTCCGCATAGGTTCTCCTTCCTGCCACCATGACGGTAGTTCTCTCGTTGAATAGGGGAGCCTCCAACATCAGTCGGCTGGAGATGAGGCCAATGCCACCCGTCCCCGAAAACTTACGGGGTGCTTCGTCTCTCGTTTGTACGTCGAGCACGGAAGATAGCCTTCCGCCGTACATGGCAGGAATGTCACCTTTCAGCAAGGTGGCCTCGCTGACGGCGTCGTTGTTGAATACGGAGAAGAATCCCATCATGTGGGATGCGTTGTATATGGGAGCATCGTCGAGTAGAATCAGGTTGTGGTCCGTACCTCCGCCTCTTACGCTGAAGTTGGAAGAGCCCTCCGATGCAGCCTGTACCCCGGGCAGTAGCTGCATGGCTTTAATGACGTCCACTTCTCCCATCAATGCAGGTATCTTCTTTATCGTTACCATCTGCAACTTTTGTGCGCTCATGATGGCCTCGCTGATGTTGGCGTCCTTTTTGCGTCCCGTGACTACCACCTCGTCCAGCTCTTGGTTGTCTGTCTCCATCTTGATGTTGAGCACGATGGGTTGTGCGTTCTTGACTTCGATCTCTTTCTTTATGGTCTTGTAGCCGATGTAGGAAATCACGACGTGGTATGTGCCATTTCCTATCGGAATCTTGAATTTTCCGTTTATGTCGGTGGCGGCACCTCCTTTTATCTCGTTGATGAAAACAGAAACGCCGATGAGGGCTTCCTTTGATTCTGCGTCTTTTACGCTTCCGCTAAAGGTGGTTCGGCTGTTGTTTTGAGCCATGGTCCATGAGTAGATAGACAAGAAGAAAAAGAATAGGATTGTTTTTGAAATGTTCATTTTTATATAAATGTCTATTGTTTTGCGGCTGCAAAAGTAATTCTCAAATTTTTATTGACAAAATGAAATTCTTTGAATCGTTTCTTTTGTTAAAAGATGATATTCCTTCGTCTCTTCTTTTTCAAATGATTAAAAGAAAATGCAGGTGGACTGTTATGCTTATTTTTTTTTTGTGTGAAAAATTTATATACGAGGAGATTCTCTTCTGATGATTTAAAAACACAAAATGTTGGAAACGTTAAATAATATGATATCAGCGCTTGGCTCTTTTTTGTGGGGCTGGCCAATGATAATACTGCTGGTCGGAACTCATTTGTATTTGACTGTTCGATTGAAATTTCCTCAACGTAAGATATTTAAAGCCATAAAACTTTCGGTGCAGAGGGAGTCCGGTTCTACGGGAGACATTTCGCCGCTGGGTGCGCTGATGACTTCGCTGGCTGCCACGGTTGGAACAGGAAACATAATCGGAGTGGCTACTGCCGTCTCTTTGGGCGGCCCTGGTGCTGTGTTCTGGTGCTGGCTGACGGGTGTGCTGGGTATCGCAACAAAATATGCGGAGGGTTTGTTGGCAGTCAAATATCGTGTTAAGACGGACAGGGGAGATATGATAGGCGGGCCGATGTATGCCTTGCGAAATGGGTTGAACATGAAAGTTCTTGCCACCTTGTTTTGTGTCTTTACGGCAATGGCTTCTTTTGGAATAGGAAATATGGTTCAGTCTAATTCTATCGCGATGTTGGCGAAAGAGGCATGTGGACTATCACCCCATGTCACGGGCGTCGCAATCGCGATAATGGTGGCGCTCGTTGTCTTCTTCGGAATAAGGGGAATAGCCAGAACTTGTACCTTTCTTGTACCTTTTATGGCCATCTTTTATGTTGTGGGCTGTGTGTTGATATTAATTATCAATTATAAATATTTGGACGATAGTATTGTGCTGATTTTCAAGTCTGCTTTTTCGCCTCAGGCGGCGGGTGGTGGCTTTGTCGGTTCGTCGGTGATGATGGCTGCCAGGTTCGGAATAGCGAGGGGACTGTTCTCTAACGAGTCTGGTATGGGCTCGGCGCCTATCATTGCAGCGGCAGCAAAGACGCGTAATCCGGTGAGGCAGGCTTTGGTTTCGGCTTCAGGGACATTTTGGGATACGGTTGTCATTTGTGCCTTGACGGGTCTTGTCGTTGTGAGTAGTATAATTGCCTATCCGGATATAGATACAACGCAGGGAGCTGCGCTTACGCATGCGGCTTTCTGCAAATTGCCTTATGCTGGAACAATTGTGCTGACTGTAGGTCTGTTCTCTTTCACTTTTTCCACTATCTTAGGTTGGTCCTATTATGGGGAGAAATCTATTGAATATTTAGTCGGAGGACGTTGGGTTTTTGCCTATCGAGTTCTTTGGATAGTGGCCATCTATGTTGGTGCAGTGGCTAATTTGGGATTGGTTTGGAACTTCTCCGACTGTATGAACGCAATGATGGCGATACCTAACCTTATTTCGTTGCTCCTCCTTTCCGGAGTGGTCGCAGCCGAGACGAATAAATACCTATGGAGTGGACGCCTTGACGAAGAAGAAAAAGACGAATAGAATCAGAAAAGAAATTTCGGATGAAAGTCTGTTTGAAAATCTTAGTATGAATAGCTTGCTTTTTTTTTATGATAATCCGCAACATGGAATAATAGGGGCATAATCTCTTTTGTGTGTTCATTGTTTAAAATCAATGGCATAATCGACAGCAGCAGACTGCATACAGTAGACCGTCGAATCGTTGCTCGTAGAAGTGCCGATGGTTGAACTCGTTCATTCACTCCTGAAGGTATTTAGGCTTGATGCCATGGTACATGTCCGCAAACCGCATCTTTGTAGAACCTTACCTAGGTCCTCGGCTTTAATCTTAGGTTCGGAATACACCTTGAAGATGTCCGGAAAATGAACGTGCGATTTTGTGCTGTTGCCCACAACGGATGAATCCTTGTCGACCATCACCTGCATCGCACAGTTTATCGAGTCCGCCTTCACATCCGGGAAGATGATCATCTTGATGTGGTTGACCTTCTTCTTCTTCTTTCCTGATTTCAGACTTTCGACGGATTCTCTTTTCTCCATCACAAGCATCTTCGTCTTGGATTGGCTGCCGACTCCTCGTTTTGGGGTGTCATCTTCCTTGACCTCCGTGGAAAAGAAGCCTTAGTATGTCTCGACATTGCCGTTCAACGTGTATTTTCCGACCCATTGCACATGAACCTTTTTTTTGATTTGTTAACTTTCTGTTTTTTTTTCTGCCGTCTTCATTTTTAAATTGGTATCTATGCTTCTGCTTTTTCATCTTGCCATCATTGTTTAATCAAATATAATACGCCGTAATTTATTGTTTTTATAGATGACTTTAATAATGAAATATTTGAAAAACATACAAATTCAAAAATGGGTCTAAAAATAATCATGTTTATTTCTTGACAGAAAAATTAATTATCATTCGGTTTTTTCATATATTCTGAATATATTTGTGAATTAATGAAAATCTAACATTTGATGCTATTTTGCTTTTTTGTGCTTAATTTGTTGATTATATATGTATTATACAGTATGTATGTTATTAACAAACACGAAGTGTGTTTTTTGTTTTCTGAAATATAAATAAACAAAAAAACTTTTTTTTGCTTTTTATTGAGAATTTAGAGTTATGATTGGTCGTGTTTTATTGAGATTTACCCAGCATCTTCAGGATTATCTATGTCATTCGTTTCCTATCCCGGAAGGATGTGCCGAGGTTGGTTTTGTCGGTAATTCTTCCGAGGCGAAACCGAATAAGGTGATTGTCTCTTTGCTTAGTCTGGAGCGTGATGCTATGGCAGGATCTGCCTCTTCGTCGATAAAGAAAGGAGGTTCTTTTCTCTGTGCGGCTCCGGTGCTTGGTATGAATATGAATGTCATTCTGGCTGCCGTGTTTGATGAAAAACGCTATGTGGAGTCACTCTCCATGCTCTCGGCTTCATTGCTATTTTTGCAGTCTCATTCGTCTTTTTCTTTGGATGGTGTCACCTATACAATCGAGATTGTTACCCTTTCTTCTCAAGAGTTGAATAATGTGTGGTCTGCTTTGGGCGGACAGTACTATCCGTCTGTTGTTTGTAAGATTCGTAGATTGGTCTTTGATGCCGGAACAACCCGTATCGGAGGTCAATTATCCAATAATCCTGAAATAGATATGTAGACATGGCCGTTTGTATCACTCTTTTTAAAATACGCGTTCTACATGATTATTTTTTGGATGGGTACTGTCGTGCGCTATCCTTTACTCCAACATCGGCTTCGATGTTGTTGATGAGAAGGCGTGGTTTGTTGTTTCGTCAGAATTCGCTGTCAGAATGGAGTGTTTTGTGCGAGACTGGGTTGACAGGATTTTCGGAACCTGAGGATGAGTTGGTTTTTGAAGTTCGTTTTTTAGACAGAAACTTCGCTTATTATACTAAGATGGAAGCCTATGATGCTGAGTCGGACTATACGTTGTCTGCTTTTTGTGGCGGGGTAGATGTGATGGATTCTCTGAAAAAGGAGGCCGGAAAAAAACGTGATGGCATCTTTTTCTCTTGTCATGTGTTGCTGACGGATGTCCTTTTGGAGATGGCGAAAGCAGGAGATGAAAATATGGTGGAGCTCTTATTTCAATCGAAGTCCTATTATTGGGAATACTTCTTCCTTCTGGGTGAAAATGGTAAGAAAGGAGATTCTTTCAAGTTGGTGGAGTCTGATGGTAGATTGTCTTTTGAGGGGGCGGTGATGGTGCCATTTCCGTGGAATTCCCAGATAATGGCATTGAAGGTTGTCTCCTTGCAACCTATCGGATTGAGGGAGCGGTATGACTACCGTCTTTCTCTTCTGGAATTTAAGCAGAACAGCCCATCCAGAGGGCGTGTTTGGATGAGAAATGTGGAGTGTCCTGTTCCAGGGCGTTATGTGTCGTCCGTCTGTCGTGACGATTATATGGTTGCGGTGGTTTATCTGTGACGGCTTCTATTTCCGTCCATCAGAAAGAGTAGGATGGGCGGCCGGAGCGATAGCCGCGATAGAAGCAAATTAGAAAGAAAAGTTCCAAAAAGATAAAGTTGGAATTTAGACAATTTGTGAATGATTTAAGATATTTATTGTAGCTGACTGTGAAAAATATAGGTATATATCTTGTGAGAAAGATAAAGAAATAATGGCTCTGTGTAAAAGTAAACAGATTTTTTATTATTAATCATAAATTCAATTTCTTATGGGTGCAATGAAAACCCCTGGCGTTTATGTTGTAGAAAAAAACGCCTTTCCTAACTCGACCGTAGAAGTTGCTACGGCGGTGCCAGCTTTTGTCGGTTATACGGAGAAAGCTGCAAACGGTAATGCTTCGTTATTGAACAAACCGTTCCGTATTTCATCCATGGCGGAGTTTCACTCTTATTTTGGTGGTGCTCCTTTGCCTAAATTCTCAATCGCAGAAGCTACAGATGAAGATGTGGATCCGTTGGTTTGTGGCGATAAAAAGATTAAAGTCAATCGTACGGGTGCGAAGTATTCACTTTACAATCAAATGTTGTTTTTCTTTGCCAATGGCGGTGGTCCTTGCTATATCGTATCTGTGGGCGATTATTTGTCCGAGATAGACGGTAGTAAGTTGTCTGCTGGTGTGGATACGTTGCTAAAGGAGCAGGAACCTACTATGGTGCTTTGTCCGGAGGCAGTGGCTTTGGCGGATGTGGATGCTTGTGCTTCCGTACAGCAGGCTATTTTGACGCATTGTGGTTATAAGATGCGTAATCGTATTGCGATTCTTGATGTATTCGATGGCTTTAAGGAACGCTCTATTCAGGACGTGGTCAATGATTTTCGAGAGAAGATCGGCAGCAATTATTTGGATTTCGCCGCTGCCTACTATCCTTGGGTCAACACAACCATCGTGCAAGAGCGAGACCTTTCTTTCCTAAATCTTGAGGAGAGTGAGTTGAAGCCTTTGCTTGTTGCCGAGATTGCGAACAAACCGGATGCGGTTAAGTCTGTCTTGGCGGATATGTATTCGAAAGATTTCAGTGCGATGGATGAAGTTGCGATATCTTCTTTGCACAAGACTCTTACGCAGGTGAGTGCTATTTACAATGCAGTTATAAAGGAGATGTGCCGCCAGCTGAACTTGATGGCACCATCGGCTGCTATGGCGGGTGTTTATACCATGGTAGATAATACGCGTGGAGTATGGAAGGCTCCTGCCAATTTGTCGCTGAATTCTGTCGTTTCGCCGGCGGTTAATCTTACCAATGCAGAACAGGAGGATTTGAATGTTCCGTTGAACGGTAAGTCGCTGAATGCAATCCGTTATTTTGTGGGTGACGGCATCAAGGTGTGGGGCGCACGTACGCTTGATGGTAATTCGCTCGATTGGCGTTACGTCAACGTTCGCAGAACGATGATCATGTTGGAAGAGTCTATCAAGAATGCAGCGCGTGCATACGTTTTTGAACCGAATGAGGCGAACACTTGGTTGAACGTCCGCACCATGATCCAGAACTTCTTGAATAGTATCTGGAAACGCGGCGGTTTGGCAGGAGCTTCTCCTGAAGACGCTTACAGTGTACATGTAGGTTTGGGCGATACGATGACTCCGGAGGATATTTTGGAAGGTATAATGCGCATAACTGTGCTTGTTGCTATCTCTCGTCCGGCTGAATTCATTGAGATCACGTTCCAACAGCAGATGCAGAAATCGTAAGGCGAGCAAGTCGTTTTTTTAGATTGTAGAACTATATAGTGGAATAAATAAATTTTATAAAGTAAAATATTATGGCAGGAGAAGCACAAGATAGCGTATGGCCGTTGCCGGCGTTCTATTTTAAGGTAGAGATAGAAGAAATTGGAGAAATCTCTTTTAAGGAGGTTTCTGGGTTGAACATGGAAGCTCAAGTGATTGAATATCGTCATGGAAACAGCCCTGAGTTTTCAACCATCAAGATGCCTGGCATCAAAAAATATAATGATGTGGAGTTGAAAAAAGGTGTTTTTGTGAAAGACAACAAACTATTCAGTTGGTTTAACGAAATTAAATTGAATACAATCAAACGTCTAGGTGTTACCATCAGTCTTTTGGATGAGGCGGGTAACCCGACGATGGTGTGGAAGTTGAAGAATGCGTGGCCTTCAAAGGTAACCGGAGTTTCTTTGAAATCGGATGGAAATGAAGCGGCAGTGGAAGCCATCACGTTGGTTCATGAAGGACTGACTATTGAAAATGCGTAACAACTAATAATACGAATTATGGCAGATTATTTATGGCCATATCCTGTTGCATTTTATTATAAAGTGCAGATTGAAAATCTGGGAATTCTTTCTTTCAGTGAAGTTTCCGGATTGAATATGAGTATTACTACTGAACATTTGGACGAAGGGGGTACTCAGGGATATGATGTTCCAACGAAAGTTTCTCATGGTAATCTTATTTGTAAAAGAGTCATTTCTACTGATTTGAACGATCAACTTACGGGGTGGATGAACCAGCATTTTGAAAGGTATGGCAAGGTCTTGCCTAAAAAAATTACCGTTTCGCTTCTTAATTCGGATGGGGAACCTCACTGTTCTTGGATTTTGACGGATGCATATCCTATAAAGTGGAATGTTAATTCGTTTTCGTCTCAGAAGAATGAGTTGGCGATGGAAACGATGGAATTTGCTTACCACGAGATAAGGAGAGTCTGATAATGCCGATAGTTATTAAAGAAGTGATTGTGAAGGCCACTGTGGAGAAAAATCCACAGTGGTCCGAGCAATTGGACGAGGTGGTTCGAGTGGTCAAACAACAGGTGCTCGATGAGATGGAAGACGAGTTGAGGCTGATGTATGATAGTAGAAGAAATTCAACAGATAGATAGTTTATACAGAATGCTATGAGTGACGACAAATCGAAAGGCGGTGCTTTATCGAAAATGAAGATAATCTCGTATAAGGATATTGATTTTACCCAGAGATTGAAAGAGTGTGCCGTGATGGTAAATCCTACGGAGTATAGTGATAAAATGGGGATTAAATACAAGGAGCCATCTACTGCGGAATCTACGCCTACCTATAGCGGATATTCGAAAGATATCCTGAGCTTCAAGTTTGTACTCGATGCTTCTGGTGCAATAGAAAGGGATGAAAATTCGTTGCCGAAAAAGATTGAGGATCTGAAAAATACGGTATATACTTTTATCGGCGATACGCATGAACCGCCCTATATAAGAATCCTTTGGGGGTCGTTGAACTATTGCGGTAGGATGCGAGAAATGAACATTACTTACAAAATGTTTGACAACAATGGGGAGCCGATAAGAGCGGAGGTAAATCTCTTTATTATACGATTTACGGATATAGAAACGGTTGAAAAGAAAAAAAACGCAAGCTCTCCGGATCTTTCCCATCTTTTCTTGATAAAATCCGGTGATTCTTTGCCGAAGTTGTGTTTAAATGTATATGGATCTATTGATTATGTGGACGAGGTAGCTCGCATCAATGGATTGTCTGGGTTTAGAAAGTTGGAGCCGGGTCGCCAATTGTTATTGCCGCCACTTTCCAATGATAAAAATCAGAATTGAAGGAAATGGACTCTACGAAAAAGAATATAGGAAAAACGGTGACGTTCGAGATTCATAGTAATGGTGAGGTATTGAGTGGTGAATTACGAGTGGAAAAGATAACGGTTTGCCATGAAGTGAATAGGATAGGAACTGCGGAGATACGGTTGCTATGTGGGGATATGCCTAATAGCGATGTGCCGGAAAGCGCATCTTCCGATTTTGTTCCGGGTGCCGAAATCAAGATATATTTAGGCTATGAGTCTAAAATAAAAGAGGTGTTTAGCGGCATTGTGACTTCGCACCGGATACGAATGCCGCAGAGGTTGCAACAGCCCATGTTGCTCATCGTGGAGTGCAAGAGTCATGCGGTGAAGACAACGTTTGTGAGGCATAACCGTGTGTTCCAGAAAAAGAAGGACAGTGAAGTTATTTCCGATGTGCTGGGCAGGTCCGGACTCTCCGTTTCGGTAGATGAAACGAACGTCAAGCACGACCAGATGGTGCAGTACTATTGTACGGATTGGGATTTTGCCCTTTCCCGTGCCGATGCCAGCGGTTTGTTGGTCTCAACTTCCGGCAAGAAGGTAAATGTTTTTAAACCAGACTTTTCGGTGCCAGAGGTGACAACTGTAAAATATGGTTATGACCTGCTCTCTTTTGATGCCAAACTACTTGCCGAATCGCAGTCGTCGATGGCTGAATGTGTGGGATGGAGCTCTTCGAAACAGGAACTGGTCGTGTCTGAGGTGAAAGCTCAGGCTACGAATGCGCAGGGCAACGTCTCTGTCTCCGATTTGTCTAAATCGTTGGGGGTGGATAAGATTTGTCTGCAAAATGAAGCTTGTTATGATCCGAATATCCTGAAGGAGTGGGGCGCATCCCAACTCTTCAAGTTTGAACTTTCGAGGTATCAGGGCTCTTTCTCTTTTTATGGAAGTGAGAAGGTGATGCCCGGTTGCCTCATCAGATTGGAGGGGATGGGAGACCGTTTCAATGGAAAAGTCTTTGTCGGTAGGGTGACGCATACATATAAGCCTGGATCTTGGATTACCGAGGTGGAAATGGGAATTTCGCCTGCCAACATAACGCAGCGTACGGATGTGGTGGCACCTCCGGCTTCCGGTTTGTTGCCTGGCATTGAAGGACTTCATGTGGGAACCGTGCATAGGTTGGATGAAGATCCGTTGTCCGGATTCCGTATCATGGTGAAAGTTCCGATTCTCAACGGAAAGGAAAATATGGTATGGGCTCGTTTGTCCCAGTTCTATGCATCCAAAGGGGCCGGGTGCCACTTTGTCCCTTCTGTTGGCGATGAGGTGATTCTTGGATTCATCAACAATGATCCGAATATGGCTGTCGTGCTAGGCTCTTTGTATAGCGCCAAGTATCCCGCCATTTATGACTACGATGCGGAAAATAAGAAACGGGCTATCGTCTCTCCTGAAAAACTGACTATCCTGCTGGACGATGGGAGTAAGATGATTCGGTTTCAAACGCCGGATGGCAATTCCATCGAAATTTGTGATAAGGATAAACATGTGTTGATATCCGATCGGAATGGAAATAAGGTGGAACTCTCGAAAGATGGCATCTCCTTAAAAACATCTAAAATAATATCGATGGAGGCCAATGAGATTAAATTGAACGCACAAAAGAACATATCCGTTTCAACGAAGGCGGGTGCGGTGAAGGTGGAGGGAAAAGATGTGGATGTGAAGGCGAAGATGAACGCGAAATTCAGTTCGTCCCTTTCCACGGAGATATCTTCTTCTCTCAATATGACAGTGAAGGGTATCTTGGTTAAAATAAATTAGGAATGTCGATAACGATAATAAACAGATAGAAATATGCCATTAGCAGCAAGAGTTACAGATATGCATACGTGTCCGATGTTGACGCCGGGACTGCCGCCCATACCTCATGTTGGGGGGCCTATCGTAGGGCCTGGTGTGCCTACAGTTCTGATAGGTGGATTGCCGGCCGCAGTGGTGGGCGACACTTGTGTCTGTGCAGGTCCTCCAGATACCATAGTCATGGGGTCCATGACAGTGATGATAGGAGGAAAACCTGCTGCCCGTATGGGCGACGCAA
>JACJXK010000026.1 GCA_020636675.1 Prevotellaceae bacterium | reverse complement strand
TCAAAGAGCTGGTCTGAGGTGAATGGTTTATTCAGAAATGAGGTAAACCCATGTTTTCTGAACTGCGAGACGGAGATGTCTGCACGGGCAGAGAGCGCAATGACTGGGATTGTCCTCGCATTCCGGAAATGTGCATTTCGTATGCGCTTCACAATCTCAAAACCATTAAATCCGGGCATCTGTATATCCGAGAATATAATGTCGAATGTGTTTTTCTCTATGATTTCCAAAGCTGAGTAGGGATTGTCGCAAGTTGTAAAAAGCAAACCTAAGCGTTTCATCTGTTCGGAAATCATAGTCAATTGCGACTGGTCATCATCAATGACAAGCACATTTGGCACTTTTCCATTCTGGGGAGTCATGGCCATCTGTGTTTTTTCTTCGGAGGCGGGCGACAATGGCAATGAAACAAAAAAGACGGCGCCCTCGCCCAGCTTACTCTTCAAAGACAAATGTCCATGATGCATATCCACCAGTTTATGCACGATAGACAGGCCAAGTCCAAAACCCTCCGTATTGGCCATATTCTTCTTTCCTATTCTTGTATATTCTTGGAATATAATCTTTTGATCTTCCTCTGAAATACCTATTCCCGAATCTGACACCTCTATTTCCAGACAGCAGCCGTTCGCCTCCACACAAGACAATTTAACGGTCAATTTAATAAATCCCGTCACAGTAAACTTCAACGCATTAGACATCAAATTATTAACAATCTGTCTAATGCGCAACGGATCACCGACAAGTATATCGGTGGCATGATTCGATTCATACACAAAATCAAGGGTCAGTTTTTTCTTCTCTGCCTGAGGACGAAAACTATCCGCCACCTCGGTAAAAAGATTCCGGCTATTGAACGGCAACAAGTTAAGTTCCACCCTACCTGCATCCAACCGGTTGAAGTCAAGAATATCCGTCACCAAATGAAGAATATGTTCGGAGGATGTCTTCATATTGTCCAGATAGTAACACTGCTTTGAACTCAATTTATTGTCGTTCAACAACTCTATATATCCGATGATCGAACCCAGCGGAGCCTTGATGTCGTGAGTAATGCCCAGCATCAGCTTCTCCCTACTCTCCATCATCTTCAGAGTTGTACGGTTGGCATCTTCCAATCTACGCCGATACCTTCTGCTGCGGCTGATGTCCCTACAAACCATAAAAATAAAGACGAACACCAGAAGCACAGCTGCCATGGCTATATATCTAAGATAAAAGGAGACACGTGCCATAGAAGCATCTCTTTCATCCATCGTGTCCAATAAATTCTTCAGATCCTCGTCCTGTAGATTATGAAGGATAGAATTCACCTGCACATTGATAGCCCTATTATTTAGCTGAAGTTCAATCAGTTTTTTTGTGATACCCCTATCTATGTGCGCCTTTTCTTTATGGACCTGCCCCTTCAAATTTTCCAACAGCTGGTTGATTGTGTCTGCCGGATTATAGGAAGTCACTAAAGTGTCTGTCACCACGAACTCCGATTTACGGACCTGTATGGTAGTGTCGACAGGCTCCTCGGATGAGAACACACGAGTAAGTCGCTTAAAAAACGAAGGTTTCTTCTTGTTCGGCCGTTTATAGATGACAGTGTCATTCTTCACCGTGGTAGTCTGTTCCACCACTTTGCTCCGCAGAAGGGAGTCGTTATCCGCAATCGTCTTGTACAGGTTGTTCTTGTAAAGATCATCAATGGAGGTGCGGGCAGCCAAGAATGCAAGACTCCGGACATTGGATTCTTTGATGTCCAGCAAAATCTTCAGACTATCCAACTGGGACAGCTGCACCTCGTCGTCAAAAAGGCACTTCAGCGTATCTATCTTGATTTTTATCAGATTGGATTTTTGGGAATAATCCTTAAATCGGACCGGGTCCACCAATGTCTCGCCGATGATGCACTCCGCCTCGTAGAGATGAAAAAAAGTCTCGTTGAGACAGTTCATCTTCTCCTTTGTGATAGTATCTTTTGCATTCAGGAAAGTGAAATCACGGATATTGTTCAGAATAAAGAACATAGTGACAACAGCCAAAAACAAAATAAGAAGATAACCGCCGGCCACCTTCAGCTTCATGAATTTTGCTATGTCATCCTTTTTTCGGTCAGACAAACTCATAAATCCTGTTTTTCTTGAAATGGAAGCATGTTCAGGACAAGAAAAGGCCTAGTCAAATATGCCATATTGTTTCATCTTATTATATAGAGTTTTTCTGTCAATCTGCAACACCAATGCAGTCTGCGACTTATTATTATTGCACTCCTTCAACGCCTTCATTATCTTGCGTTTCTCATAGTCATGGTCACGGAGAGCCGAACTTTCCGACTCTATTGTTCCAGACTCCGTCTTCATCTCCGAAGGCAGAAGGTCTACTGTAATAAAATCATCCTTGGCCAACAGAGTAGCCCGCTTCACCACATTTTTAAGTTGTCTGAGATTGCCCGGCCAACCATATTTGCAGAAGATAGCCATACACTCCTTGTCAAATCCAATCACATTCTTACCTAGTTCCTCATTGGCATCATTCAGAAAATGGTTGGCAAACAAGATGATGTCTTCCCTTCTCTCCCGCAGACTAGGCACCATTATAGAAAATTCATTGATACGGTGATAGAGATCTTCCCTAAAATGATGAGAATCCAGAAGGTTCGGGAGATTTTCATTTGTGGAGGCTATGATGCGCACATCCACAGAGATTTCGTCATCACTTCCCACCGGTTTTATTACCTTTTCCTGCAACACACGCAAGAGTTGTATCTGTATCTCATAAGAGAGATTTCCGATCTCATCCAAAAATAGAGTGCCGCCATTAGCCACCATAAAATGGCCCTCCTTATCAGACAGAGCGTTGGACACCGTCCCCTTCTTACACCCGAACAGTTCGTTTGCGGCCAACTCCGAAGGGATGGCGCCACAGTCTACCGCTACGAAAGGAGCCTCTCTCCTGTCGCTCTTCTCATGAATCAGACGGGCTACATACTCTTTTCCCGTCCCGCTATCGCCAATGATAAGGATGGACATGGAGGTCGGCGCCACCAGCTGCACATACTCATGCATCTTTCGTGCAGACTCGCACGTTCCTTCTATATAATCCAATTTAGCGGCAACATTCTCACTACTTGCCACCTTCCTCTTTCCTAACTTCAGGACAAACGCCTCATTTATCTTCTTCAACAACTCCTCCGGATTTATCGGCTTAGCTATGAAATCAAATGCGCCCAGCTTCATGCTTTGCACTGCACTTTGCACCTCCGCATAGCTGGTCATCATAATGAACGGCACATCCAGATTTTTCGTCTTCATCCATTCCAGAAGGGATATGCCATCTTCATCCGGAAGTCTCAAATCTGACAATATAATGTCATAATTGCCATCTTCCATACATTTTTTTGCATCGACAATCGAACTCACATTATCAATCGTGAAATTTCGTTTGCCCAGCCATGTCTTGAGCATGATACTAAACGTTATATCATCCTCCACCAACAAAATCTGTTTCATAAACCTTCTTTAATACTCAAAATAGCCGCCGCACCTTCCCCTCAAAAACATGCACAAAAGAGAGTGTGCGTCATACATTTGCTTCTATCACCGAAAAAAACGTCCGGAAGAAAATTTTTTCCATTCTGGTTTTTCCTTCCTTAACATCAAAAAAAATAGTTGTTAGTGCAAAAATACTTCAATTTGGTCAAATCGAAAATCTTTTCCGATTATCTTTTCGACAGGAAATGAATAATTTATCAATTATTATGGTTTATTCCCTTTTAGTTATTGTGAAAAAACATCTTGGTAAAGGTCAAAACATCTCATATATGCTTTCCTAACATTGCATTGACAGCAAAATATTCCGTAGGGATAATCTCTATTGTAGAAGAAGGGAAGAAAGAAGGGATGGCATTCTATCGGAATGTGCTAGGCTCTTCCGTTATCGTGGATTTTCGGACATTATTCACAGGACGGACATTATTATTTTTCAAAACACCTCTCCACAGATAGGCCGACGCTCTTTTTTTGCCGCGGAGCAGGGAATTTGCGTGCCGAAAAAACTCATGGCATGGCATCCGACCAAAAATCAGAAGCCATGCCATGGGGGGGGGTATAAAATCAGGAAGAGAGAATGGGCATCCTATACTATGAAGACCTCAGTCCTTCATGTGCTTGATGAAGTAGTTTTGTGCCTTCATTAGATTTCGAGATTGGAGCACCATCGTCTTCGTTTCCGTGAGGATAGTGAAAAACAGTGCGCTGGACTGCGTAGAAGTCGACTTTTCTTTGATGCGGAACAGCTGGTTATTCATCACCTCCACGATGCGGTTGAACAGTTTGTCGCGAAGCTCCAACACATATCCCAGCTCGGACATATCGCGGGCAAGCACCATGACGTTCATCTTCTCGAATATCTTCTCCACATCATCGTTTATACACATCAAGTCCTTCACTTGGTCGCGAGACATTCCTTCATGGTTATTATCCACATGTTCGTATGCCGGACGGGTGATGTGGTCCAAAGCTTTGGTAACCTCAGACAGATAATCTACCACCTGTACATAAAACTGGCAGGCATTGACGTCAAAGTCCTGCAGCTTACGCAAGGTCTGCAAAATGTTACATTTACGGGCATGGGCGTCTTCGTATAGTTTGTTAGACTCTTCCACCATGCTCTTCAACACCTTGCGATTTTCCATCGAGACAGCCACCAACGTCCGGTTATAGACACGGGTCACATTGTCCATTGTAAAACAGACCTCCTCTATACAATGGTAAAGCAATTCATCCGCAGTCTCGCCCTCTATCATCTTTTTCTGTAATTTATCCTCTTTTTCTTCCTTTCCTTTAGATTTGATGAAGTTGCTTTTTATGATAAGGAACAGAGACAAAGCCACAATCGGAACAATCGTGAACATGCCACCGACAACGAAAAGGAAAGTAACCAGTAATGTCAGCAAGAAACTCACGAATCCAGTCAAAAACCATCCGGAGATGACCGTCATCACGCCGGTGATTCGATACACCGCGCTCTCCCTACCCCAAGCCCTATCGGCAAGAGAAGTTCCCATGGCCACCATAAACACCACATAAGTAGTAGACAGCGGCAATTTATAGAAAGTGGCAATGGAGATAAGGATGGACGCCGATGTCAGATTGACAGCCGCACGAATCCTGTCATACATCACATCCTTACGCTCCTCTTCCGGAAGTGGAACGAAACGGCTATTGATGAAATTCTGCATTTTCTCCGGCATATAGCTCAAATAGAACTTGTTCATGTTCAAGGCCGCGCGAACCAACCCTCTGGAGATGACAGAAGACCCGAACCTTTCGCCATCATTCTCATTCTGGGAAGAGAGGGACAGCTCCGTCTGCGTGACGTGCATTGCCTTCTTAGAGAAGAAAAGAGTCAATATCATCGCAATGCCGGCGCCCAATAGGATATATAGGTTCACATGGGCAGGCTTCATCAGTTCCGTCATCATGATAGACTGACTGCCAGCCGACTCCGCAATAAGATAAGACTCGTACCCGGCCAACGGCACTCCGATGAAGTTCACCAAATCATTTCCCGCAAAGGACAATGCCAAGGAGAACGTTCCGGCAAGGATGGTCAACTTCAGGATATGGACGCCCAAACGCTGAAGCACCCACAAAACGCACGAACTGACGAACCACATCACCAACAAAGAGTAGAAAGTATGCATATTGAGCATTTCCGCAAACCAGACAGGCACGACACCTGAACTTTTCAAACCGTTGAAGACGGCAAAGTATAAGATTCCGGTGAAGGATATACCGCACCAAAAAGCTCCGATCTTACGGAAGATCGGAGCATATCTGAAGGAGAAAAGAATTCTGGAAACATACATGGCAACAATACCAAAAGAGAAAGACAAAGCTACGGAGAGAAGTATCGCGGATATGATAACCATTGCCTTGCCCGAATTGATATACTGAGAAACATGGGAGAAGGCCACATCCGGATTACAATAGACCTTATACAGGGTGATTGCCATCGCCGCACCCAAAAGCCCGAAGACCAACGAAACGGTCGTTGAGGTGGGGAGTCCGAGATTGTTAAAGATATCCAGCAAGAGGATATTTCCTATCATAACACCCAAAAACAAGAGCATGATTTCGGTATAATCAAACTGCGAAGGATAAAAGACTCCACTTCGCGCGACCTCCATCATACCATTGGAAGTCAACGTTCCTAACAAAATGCCGGCAGCCGCCACCGTCAATATGACTTTATATGGCGCCACCTTGGCTCCTAGTGCGGAATTAAGGAAATTGACGGCATCATTCACAACTCCGACAACAATTCCGAACAATGCCAACACGATAAGTGTAACTAATATAAATGTATACATACCTTCTCTTTTTTAACGGCACAAAAATATGTAACACATATTACAAAACTGTTACAAAAAGGAGTCTCAGACATTTTATTCCACAAACAACGAAAAAAAATTTTCGGACATCGATGTAAAATGAATAACGGACAATAAATAATGGACAATTGATTTCGTTGTTTCAACATATTATCTCATGATTACTTAACAATCATCAAAAACAGGGATATATGTTGAATTGTGCGGATAACTATTTCGACAAGGAAAAAGGATTTGTACGAATATTCCGAACAGGAACATTTCAAAAAGATTATGTAATCGGCAAAAAACAACTTATGACGATTTTGACAAAATGCCATAGGCATTATCTCTTTGTAGAGGGGGAAATAGGCATCGGCAACCGCATTCCGGAGGAATGCACCATACACGACAATTATTCCTGCCCTCCTGCCGGACGGGCACTTACTTTTCTCCGGCAAGAAAAGTAAGCAAAAGTGCCTGCGCTGTTGCCCGCTTTCCGGGAGGTACGGCACGTCCCTCCGCTAAAACCTTTTTTATTCCTTCGTACCTCGGGCAAAAAGGTTTTTTCACGCTGCGGCACGCACCTCCCCTCCTCCGCGGCCAAAGGCGAGTGTACGCCTGTTGAAAAAGAGACGTTTTAGAAATCATGTTCGAAAATCTACGAAATGTTTGCTATCAATGCAATGCCTGGAAAGCATACTTTCAAGATGTTTCGAACCTTAGCAAGTTGTTTCTTTATGATCACTTAAAGTTGCGAAAGTTATTTTTTTTATCATTACCATATTTCGCAAGGATGTGCCCTCCATAACAAAACTCCCGCCTTCTTGACGGAGAGTCATACTACTAACTCTCCATATTTCTCTCAAGAGTGAAGACAAATTCAAGTCCGCCATGCTCGCGATTGCGCGCATAAATGGTTCCGCCATGGAACGTGACAGCGTTTTTTACGATGGAGAGTCCGAGACCCGTCCCGCCCAATTTTCTGGAACGACCTTTATCTATCCGATAAAAACGCTCGAAGATATGATCCAAATGCTTCTCCTCCACACCAATGCCATTGTCGGCGAACGAAAATTTGTAACACACGTCCGTCTCCTCCAGCAAAGTGATAAAGATATCCCGGCCGCCCGAATAGGCCAAAGCGTTATCCGTCAAATTACGGAAGATGGAGCTCAGGAGAGAAGGATTTCCACTCATCTCCAAAGGCCCGGACACGTTAGTGGAGATTCGCATCCTATGCTCCTCCGGCCTAATTTTCACCTCATTCACGATTTCTTCTATCAACAAATCCAACCGCACAGGCTCCCTACTAATCACCATGCTGGCCTCATCCATCCGTGTCAACGTGGCAATGTCGGAGAGAAGGCTGCTCAAACGTTCTGTCTGGGCAAAACATTTCTCCAGAAAGTTACGTTGTGTGGCATGATCCATGTCCGTATTGGTCAAGATTGTCTCCAAATAGCCTTTGATGGCACACACCGGAGTCTTCAACTCATGGTTTATATTATTGGTCAACTGCTTCTTTATCCTGATTTTCTCACTCTCTTCGTGCAGAGCCAACTGATGCTCCTTATTCGAATCGGACATGGCCTGCTGCATCTTCCTATAAAGGCCCACAATCTGGTTGGATATCTCACCCAACTCATCCTTCGGAAATGGGGGAAAATCGCCGATTGACTTGCCCGAGTTGAGCAGCACGGCAAACTCCCGCAATCTGGATATGTTTTGTCCCAGATGTCGGGTCACCACATAACCTGCCACATAAAGGAGTAAAGATATGGCCAACACATACCAGATGAAATTACTGTCGGCCTGAAGCACATGCATCAGCGTCATATTATAGGGCAAGGCAGACCTCACCACCATCCCGTTTTCGCAGGTTGCAGAATAAAAATAGTCACGGCCGTCTAACGACGATTCGCGTCTGACGGTATATCCCGTTCCGTTCCGGATAGCAGCCACCACCTCCTCTCTATGAAGATGGTTGGGCATATCTTCCGCCCTACCCTTTTCTTTCGAATCGAAGTGCACACGACCATCGGTCGAGATGACAGTGACCCTCAGATCCACAAACATTCCCTTATGGGAGTCAAAATAACCCTTCGAATCCACTCCATACTGCAATGCATCCAGCATCTGCACATTAAACAGCTGCAAAGAGGAGTTCAGCTGTTCCACCTTGAATTGTTTCTCCCTTTTATATTGAAACCACAAGAAACAGAACACCAAAGCTAGCGAAAAAAGCACCAGCAACAGGAACAGACGCCTCTGATAGGAAGTTTCACTCTTCAAACCCATAACCATAGCCTAATTTTGTAATTATATGAGAACCATATTTTCCTATCTTTTTTCGTAGACGGGTAATATTAACATCGATAGTACGGTCCAAAACCACCACCTCGTCACTCCACACCTTATCCAGAATATCGGTGCGAGAAAGGATAACCCCTTTATTGGAGAGCAGCAGCACCAAGATTTCGAACTCTTTTTTGGTCAGTTGTACCTCTTCATCGTCCAATAGCACCCGTTTTTTATTCATATCAACAACCAACGACTCGTAGCCCAGCATCGACGATTTTTTCTCCTTCGGATCTTCGTTTCTAGCGGCGCGGCGTAACACACTATGGACTCTTGCAATCACCTCCCTTACGGAAAAAGGCTTCTGAATATAATCGTCGGCACCAAGGTTCAAGCCCAGTATGGTATCATCCTCCGTATTTTTGGCGGTACAGAATATAATGGGAAGACTGGCCGTTTCTGGTGCCGATTTCAGTTTCCTGGCAAACTGGAAACCGCTCATTTCCCCCATCATGACGTCCAAAATAAGAAGGGAATAATCATTCATTTTCTTATCCAGACACTGCTCTGCACTGTAGGCCACATCGACATTAAAGCCTTCTATCTCCAAATTAAATTTCAAGATTTCGCACAACGACTCTTCATCGTCAACAACCAAAATTTTCTGTGCCATAAGTTTCTTCTTTTATTCCTTCAAAGTTAAGAAAGATACATTCTAAACAATCAGAGTTTGTTTAAATTTCATAGAATTGTAACATATCAAAGATTGGATGGACGGGTTGATTGGGTTGGATGGATGGACGGGGTGATAAATTGATTGGGTTGATGGATTGAATAATTCGGACAGGATATACAGGATGGACAGGATGGATGGACAAATTGATGGATTAGATTGACGGGTTGATTAGATTGGACGGGTTGATGGAATGCGATGGACGGGCGATCTACTGCCTATCCCGTAGGGATTATCTATTTGTAGAAATGCGGTGGAGGGCTGGACAGGCATCCTGTAGGGATGCGCCATTTCTTTCTTATCCTTATTTATGGACGGGTACATTCCTACGGAATGCGGCCTACCACCCTCATGATTTGCTACAAAGAGAGAATGCCTACGGCATT
Source organism: Prevotellaceae bacterium (assembly GCA_020636675.1). Taxonomy (GTDB): domain Bacteria; phylum Bacteroidota; class Bacteroidia; order Bacteroidales; family Paludibacteraceae; genus RGIG10190. The sequence goes on along the minus strand of JACJXK010000026.1, from coordinate 24,819 downwards.
TGACAAGACATACAAGATCGATTGGATGGATGGGTTGATTGGGTTGGATGGATGGACGGGGTGATAAATTGATTGGGTTGATGGATTGAATAATTCGGACAGGATATACAGGATGGACAGGATGGATGGACAAATTGATGGATTAGATTGACGGGTTGATTGGATTGGATGGGTTGATGGAATGCGATGGACGGGCGATCTACTGCCTATCCCGTAGGGATTATCTATTTGTAGAAATGCGGTGGAGGGCTGGACAGGCATCCTGTAGGGATGCGCCATTTCTTTCTTATCCTTATTTATGGACGGGTACATTCCTACGGAATGCGGCCTACCACCCTCATGATTTGCTACAAAGAGAGAATGCCTACGGCATTTGACAAGACATACAAGATCGATTGGATGGATGGGTTGATTGGGTTGATTGGGTTGGATGGATGGACGGGTTGATAAATTGATTGGGTTGATGGATTGAATAATTCGGACAGGATATACAGGATGGACAGGATGGATGGACAAATTGATGGATTAGATTGACGGGTTGATTGGATTGGATGGATGGAATGCGATGGACGGGGTGATTAGATTGGACGGGTTGATGGAATGCGATGGACGGGTGATCGGCGGCCTATCCCGTAGGGATTATCTATTTGTAGAAATGCGGCCGAGGGTAGAGAAGGCATCCTGTAGGGATGCGCCATTTTCTTCGTAACCTTATTTATGAACGGGTGCATTCCTACGGAATGCGGCCTACCACCCTCATGATTTGCTACAAAGAGAGAACGCCTACGGCATTTGACAAGACATACAAGATTGATTAGATTGACGGGTTGATTGGATTGATTGGATTGGATGGATGGAACAATTCAGACAGGATATACAGGATGGACAGGATGGATGGACAAATTGATTGATTGACGGGTTGATTGGATTGGATGGATGGAACAATAAGGACAGGAACAACAGGAACATTTTCGTAAATCGCATATAATAATTTAAAATATTTTATTTTTTTAAATAAAATTATTATATATTTACAATTGCTATTTTGATTGCTACAATCGAAAAGAAAGGAGACCTATTTATATAAAACAACTTTAAAAACAATCTATTATGAGAAAGATTTTATCCTATTAGCCACAACGATGGCTACAGCAAGCACCTTCGCCGGCGGCTTGGGCGACGTAAACAACGATAACAGAATCAATCAGACAGACATCGACTTGGTGCAAAATCACATTGCAGAAAATCTAATGCTCAAGAGCGGTTTCAAAAATCGTGCTGACGTAAATCAGGACGGAGTGATTAACCTCCAAGATGTGGTTGCCATGCAACAGGCAAAAGCAAAAAGATGGAAGGACGGAGACATAAACGGAGACGGAAAACTAACGAATGCGGACGTGACACTTCTACAAAACTACATGGCCGGCAATGTGACATTGGACGGATTCCAGATGATAAAAGCCGACTTCAACAAAGACGGAAAAATATCGATGAGCGACGTGACGGATATGCAACGCGCCATGGCAAAATAAAGCAAACAGACTCGGCTAAAAACGGCCATTCAGACTACTTTGTCTAAATGGCCGTTTTCTGTTTTTACAGCATTCTGCCAGACGCTACCCTTCCCTACTTTCTACACTTTTCTTCCTTCGGTAACAGATAAAAGCCACATACCCCGCAACTATAAGAGTCACAAACGGAAGGGAGGTGTCAAGTGGAACAATTTTAACACGTTTTCCTCCTCCTCCAATAGATATGTCAGTACATGCACCAGAATAAACACATTTGTCACTAGCACCAAAGAATAACAAACATTTATTTGATGTGGCAATAACTACCTAAAGTGAAGTAAAATTGTTATTTTTGCAAAAAAAAGAGACGATGGACTTGATAGAATTCACAAAGAAGTTTCCGGACGAGGAGTCCTGCAAAACACATTTTAAGGCGTTGCGGGATGCGCAAGCCAAGAAGTGTCCGCACTGCCAAGGGACGGCGTTCTATTGGAAAAACGACAAGGAAGTATATGAATGCAAGGAATGCCACTACAGGATGAGCCTGAAGAAGGGCACAGTGATGGAGCACAGCAAATTCACGTTCAGGGAATGGTACATAGTCTTCCATCTGATGAGTTCTACCAAGCAAGCCATATCGGCCTCCGAGATGCAACGCCAGCTGGGCAAGAAGTATTACCGAGGAGTATGGGAGATGATGCAGAAGATAAGGGACGTGATGGGTCAGCGTGACGGAAAATACAAGTTGAAGGAGATGGTAGAGGTTGACGAGATGATGTTCTCCACGGATACGGAGAAGGAAGACGACGAACCCAACAAACGAGGCATGGGCAGCCAGTCACAGACAAAGGTGCTTGTCATGGCGGAAAGCAGCGAAATATCCCCAGAAGACGGCGACAAGGTGAGGCGGCATACCATTAACAAAAAGGTGGGACATATAAGGATGAAGGTCATAAAAGACATGAGGGCGGCCACGATAACGGAGGCGGCCACGGCGGTCATAGACAGTGGCAGTGGAGTGGTTACGGATGGGTGCAGGTCTCACACCCAATTTAAGGACGTGTTTGCCGGGCATGAGGCGTATGTCGAACACGACAAGAGAGAAGTCGTGACAAAAAAGTTGCCATGGGTGCACGTGGTTGCCGGCAGGTGCAAGAAAAGCATAGAAGGAGTGCATGACGAGGTGAAACGCAAGTTCCTGCAGTTCTATCTGGATGAATTCTGCTATAAGTTCAATCGTAGATACTTCAATGACATGTTTGACCGTCTATTGTTGGCAGCATCCTCCTGTGTGCCTGTGTTTCGGCATGGGTACGGAAAATCGGCGAGCGTATAGGTCGTTATTGACATACCAAAAACATTTATCCCCATTAGCCTGATCCTCTTCATACTGAACCCATGTAGAAGAATCAGAAGAAAAAGTCATATCTTGACCTTCCCCATCAATTGCGCATTCATATGCATATTCAGCACAAGCATGTTCTACACACAAACCCAACAATGCTAATATATATATAATCTTCTTCATATTCATACATTTTTACATTACAAAATCACTTTCGCACCATTCACGAGATAGACACCCTTCGGCAAGCCGGAGACGATGGTCTCGCCCTTGACGTACTTCACACGGTTACGCACCACCTTGCGGGCATTGGCATCGTAGATGTCGGCCTCGCCCGGCTTGGAGGAGTAGATGCAAAGATTGCCATTTTTCTCGTAAACTACAAATACATCCGGACCGTCGGCCTCGAAAGAGCCGAGGGTGGTATAGTCTTCTTCGTCTCCAGCCTCCTCGTAGATGGAGAGCGAGCGTAATGGCGACGGCGAGTACTGGCGCGCCACCACAAAGACACGGAACGGAGGTATCACCACCTCTGCTTCCTCATAGTCGAAGCGGTTGTCCATGGAGTGGAGCGTATAGACACGGTCTACCTCCGCATGCTCGGTAACACCATATATGTAGAAATGGTCGGTAGCGCTACGGATATAATCCGGAGTGGACGCAACGGAAGCCGAGGTGGCGGTGTAGCGGATGGTCTGGCCAAGCAGGCTATAGGCCGCACCCCATGCCCTGCCGGGGAATGCCACGATATAAGGCTCGTTGGCCTCCAACACAGGCGAGTCCGGATAGTCGAAACCGAGTGCGTTTGTCTTGGAAGAGACGAAGCGTTTGAGCCAGAAATCCCCATAGGCCACATCGTCCGTCTTGTTGAACGGCACCAGAGCGCGGGCCGTCAAGCCCGTGTCGCCCGCGCAACCGGAGTTGCGGAACTCGGTGGCAGTAAACGGCAGCACGATGGTTTCCCATCCACGGCTACGGTCAGCATAGAGCGACGGCTTGCGGGTGTAGACTATGCTGTCGGCATAGAATCCGTAAGGGATATAGAGGTCGGCACTATCTGCCAACATCACCCTCTTGGCATGATAGATGTCGCCCTTGCGGCACAGCACATTGGTGACGCCACAGAGCGATGGCGGCACCTGCGTTTCAAAGTAGGCAAGCGCATTGCCCGTAAGGTGAAGACCGTTGCCAAGCGAGTCTGACTGCACCCGTACCGGAGTGGCGTTGCCGTAGTAGACGATCGCATCGTAGAGGATGCCCTTCACCTTGAGCGTCAAGCAGAGCGTACTGTCGCAGCCCAACGAAGTGGAGAGGCGCAGCGTGTCATGCACCACACCCAACGCACGCTGTGCGGGGAGATGGAAACCATGGGCATGGTACTCCTCGCCCAGACAGACGGAGTCTTGAATAGCCATGCGGTAGGTAGGACGTACCAGCAGGGAGACCAGATAGGCGGTGTCTGCCGCCGTCGGTTGGTCTACCTCCTCCAGACGGCGGTAGGTGAATTTTCCTGCCGAAGTAGGACGCAGCGTACCCAGTTTATACTTATAGGCATCGCCCAGACAGATGGTGTCGCTGACGGCAACCTTCACCCTACGTTTCTGGTCGAAGCTGAGGAAGAAACGGCCGGAGGTGGTACCCTTGGCCAGCGTATAGTTAAAGACAGACTGCTCGTGAAGAGAGATTTTACTGCCCGTCTGCGCATCATTCCAATAGAGATTGTCTGCCTGGTCAAAAGCATCCGCACCGGAGAGGGAGATGGTGACCACACCCGCCTTGTAGGTGGAGACGGAGACCGGCACCTGCAACTCGCCAAGCGAGTCGGCATCCAGCGCATTAATATCTACCGCCACTTTTCCGGCATGGGTATAGACGTCGACAATAGAGCCTGCATAGAGCAGCTTCTGCGAATCCTCGTTGCCGAGGAAGGAATTGGAGGCACCACCCTGTGCCAGCACATAGGCAAAAGTAGAGTTCCACTTATCATACGTAGCCCGGATGGCCAATCGGTTGAACACCGGAGCGGCGGCACTCCTCAACGTAGAGCCGGCAGAGGTGACCGCACAAGAGACGGAGTCGGTTGGAAAACGGAGCGTCACGGAACCGTCGGCATCCATCTTCGTAGGCTTCACGAAGAAGGCCTGCATAGGCGGTATGTAACGGTTATACGCAGGATTTGCATCGCCATCCTTACCCGTACTAGCACCCGTCATGTTTTCGTTGGCCTCCGTAATCTTATAGCTCTCGAAATGGCACTCCGTATAGAGTTTGATATCCGGACTAATCCGGTCCCTGTTTGCCTTATAGAAGGCAAGCAGGTCTATGTGCGACATAAACGGATTACCCACAATGATATAGCCTTTGGCCACTGTATCAACATTAAAGCCCATTTGATTGCCAGCCAAAGAGAATCCCCTATCCTGCAATTTAATCTTTATCTCCGTCACCTCCGGTATGGTGTTCGTCTTCTCGTTTTCCGGCAAGAATCGGAAGGAGGCCTCCTTACGTACGCTCTCTACCGTACCGTCGTAATATTTGTAGGAGGTAGCCGTCTTCGGGAAGGAGTAGGTAATGGCATCCGACATATAAAAAGATGGCCTCAATGTATAATAACGGAGAGCATAGCCCATACCCATATTAGAGAGAGACTCTCCCACATTGGATACGGAGTATGTCCATTCCCCGGCATAGGAGTTATCACTCTTCTTTATATTGAAATAGCGGATATAGACAGCCCTATCATCATACATATAGTCTCCCGACACCAAACCCTTCAGCGGAGCAGCTATCATCTTCCACTTTGAATCTTCAGTTCTATTATATGCATCCACCCGCATTTCTACATGGGCTTTGTTGTAGCTTAGTTTTTGGATTTGGCCAAGGCTACCACCCGGATGGAAATAGACGTCGGCACACTCGCCTTTATCGTCATTAATAGTAGGAAGAACAGACACATTAGTACCCGATGAAATAGGATTTTCCAAGCCGATATGAATGTCGAAGCAAGGACTAGGAGGTGCAGCCACAGTTTTCGCCGAGTCAACATTACCCTCATCGTCACGATAACGCCAATTCCCAACATCGTTAAAATTAGAAGATTCATTGCCCACCCAAGCCAAGGCCCTTTCGGTGATGCTCTCCACCAAAATGGCGGCGGTATGTTTCTCCTGCAGCTGTTTCTCTGCATTTCCATCACTACCACTACCTGTATTACCCAAACGACCTACCGTCACCAGATAAGTTCCGGCAGGCACCTCGTTGAGGAAGATGCAGGTATCGCCATACATGACATTATATTTTGTAATCAAACTATCCGAATAATAGGCCAGCGTATCCATCTTCTTCTCATCCGTTTTGTTCTGCACCAAGCGGGACACCTTTATCCAATAGAACATGCCTAGGGTATCTGTAGCAATTGTATTCATTGTTCCTGACTCCAGCACCTTGATAGTAATGTAAGCAGGAGAAAGCTCGCCACCCGAACACTGGCCCACCATACGGGTCAGCTCCAAGTCGAACTTCTTGCCTTCATAAACACCGACACCACCCTCTACCGCACCTTGGAAAGTACGGAACTCGCCTTTGATATCCTCCGAGGTCTGTCCGCACTCCAGACACAGATAACGCCACCCCCTCATGGAGCGATGCTCGTCAAGCACCAACTCAGAAGAGAGAATAGGGTCTGAAGAGTAGCCGGCCAGCTCGTCGATGGTCATACCATAATTACGGCAGTAAGCATTCTCCGTCAAATTGAACGGACGAGTAGAAGCCACGGGCGCGCCGTAGTTACAGATTGTCAACAGATTGGCAGGAGAGAAGCTATAGGTACAAGAAGCGCTAGAGACACAGTTGTCCGTATTCTTCTTCGCAGGGTCGCAAGAATATACATCAGTAACCGTATTATTCGAAATCATTGAATCCTTATCCGATGTATTTCCATAAATATCAGTACCTATTGTGTTGCGTTTAAATATGTTTATTTTATTTATTGCTTCCAATTTATTTGTAGCATCAGACTTAGTTCCATTTATCTTTAAGTTACGTTCCATATTTCCCGACTGTCCATTATTAGAGACAATGGTATTCATGAGATTTAGCTTACCATCATCCCTTACCGTGATGGCATAACCTTCGCCAGAATTGAACACATTACCCACCACCGTGCAGCTCACTATGTCGGCAAATGCCTTGGAGATATCTATACAACCATACTGGGCACCAGAGTTGCCGGTGAAGGTAGAGTTGTAAATATGAACATTTTGCGTAGCTAATGAGTCACAAGATCCTTCCACGGAGATGGCAGACGCACCCTGATTGGCCTGCACCATTTTATTGTCATAGAAGGAAGAGGAGAAGACATCCAGAGCACCCTCCGTGATATAGACCGCAGCACCCTTCTCAAATGTGACATTCTTCCTGAACTCGGAGTTGCGAATTTCTATATTCATCTTCGAAGCCGCAATAGCCGCACCCTTACCCACTCCACTCTGCACGGAATTGTCACGGAAGAGAGAGTTTTTGACGGAAATCAACGTCGTAAAATCACACTTACTTTCACCTCCTGCATAGAATCCTCCACCCTGTTCGCCTGCCTTATTCGAGATAAAGGCCGAGTTGGTTACGTTTACCACCGCATTGGTTACATAAGCGCCACCACCGGAAGCATTGCCGTTAGGCATGGTGTTATTACGGAACTTGGAGTTGATGATATTTAACAAAGCCGAGTTGGTAGCATAAAAACCGCCACCATGCCCCTCGTCGCTCACACTATTAGACTCGAAATCGGAGTTCAACAAATCTATCTTCGAGTTGATGCCGGCAAAGGCAGCACCATCCCCTTTCAACACCTTGTTGTTGTAAAAATCACAATAAGAGACCCTTGCAGATGCCACATCGGAGAGACACAAGGCACCTCCCGTCAAGCCCTGCTGTCTAGCCTCTGCCCCAGTGAAATAAGAGTGCGATATGTTGACATACGACGTAAAATCAACATAGAGACCGCCGCCATAGAAGATGGCATTCTGCTTACTTATATTATCCTTAAAGAGCGCATATTCGACATTGACGCTACGCGCACCCGAAATGTAGACGGCACCACCCTTCACAGTATCATTCGTCGATTCATTGGCATCTCCAACAAACAGATTCGGAGACTTTTCCCAATCGAGAGAGTCGAGCAGGGTAAGAGTCATCTGCTTCAAGGTAGAGCAACCATCCTCCTTGTTGACATCAATCGAATCCTTGCGTAAGCCAGGAAGTTCCGTCTTCTCCTTGAGAGAAGAGACCTTCACGTCATAAGGACCTTCTACATAGAGGGCACCTCCATTTACAACTTGATTGTTTGCTACTTGATTGCAACCAATGAAAGAACAATCATAAACATTGAATGTACCGCCAATGGACGAAGTCAAAATCACAGCACCATTTTCAATCCCCGAGAATTTACAATTCGAAAGAGTCAGGTTCTCCTCTATCTTTCGTTCCCCATTCTCCGAAGTAATGACACGGGCACCTTTCATCCCATCAAACATCAAGCGGGACAAGAGCACTTCGCCCTCTCCTACCTTAAAGCAAGGAGACAAGTTATTTTCGATATTCGCTTTTGTCACCAAGGTATAGCTATCCGCATTGTCGACCTGCGTTCCCGTATTGGTAGTAGGGAAACCGCCATAGATGGAGACATGGTTCAATGTTGCATACTCATTCATATTGGAGACCATATAACTCTCATCGACAGAGGTCTTCTCCGCCAGATAGATGTTTATCGGCTGGTCAGGATCCGTTTCATGATAATTGAAAGCGGCGGAGAGAGCCTTATCTATGGTAGCAAAAGCACTGTCCCAAGAGACTCCCGTACCGGAAGAACCAGACTTGACGAAGTAGTTAAGAACACAAGAAACATCCCAGGCTGCGATTACCGAATCCCGATAAACGACCACATCCCCATGTTTGACTTCAATCTCTATCCTGTCGTTTTCTGACACAGAGAACACAGGGTTATTGCCTGTTTTTGTCTCTTCACTACGTAAGTTGGTCCATGTCAGAGTCAAATCATCCATCGGGATAGAGCCCGTATAAGTCAGCGACAGACCCTTCTTCTCATCCGAAGATGTGACATCCTCACAGAAATATACAGTATCCGGCACTTGGAATTTGCCACAAGTATCAACACTCAGTTCAAAACGCACGCCCATTGGAATACAAGACCCTTCTACCAATAAAGAATCGACGCGATCTTCCGTCAGCCCCGGATTAATCCGTTTTTTCAAAGAGAAATATCCATTCGACACATCGCCATCAGACAAGGAATACACTTCCGGTTGCGACCACGAGCCAGCCTCTTTCCACTTATAAGGAAACTCATCCCCCACACTAACATTGTCAGTGTTAAACGAGAATTTAGCCTCCAATGTGTCATAATCATCGCTACAGACTTTCACATCTACAGGAGACACTAATTCCATCGTAATCCTATGGTCCACCCACATGGTATCCGAGCTTATAGTGTCCATAAATGTCGTCTCCGAAGAAACAGCACCTGCATTTCCGCTCCGTTTCACCACGAGATCCACATAGTAATAGGATTTCCTATGGTTCACCTGACCTAAATCCAAAGAAAATTTCAGAGAGTCATTTTTTATGACCGGAGTCACGGGAACAGATATATCTACAAGAGGGTCTGTCGACACATCCTCATCACCCACTCTATATCCTCCATGCGAAACATAAGAGTATTCATATTTATAACCGGACTTCTCCTCAATGGCAGGATACAGGGCTACCGTCTTTTTCCCGATTGGAGAGCCATCACAGACAATCGTATCCACAGGCATTGTCAACGCACTATTGCAGGCCACTCCTTTTCTCAAGAGCGAAGAAGACAAATAGGTATGGGTTCCATATGTGAGTTCAAGATATATCAAGACATTATCACTGTCTCCAAACATAGCAGTCAATCTTTCGGCAGGAATGGTAATAGTTCCCATGCTTTCATTGACCGTTTCCGAGTAACCACTATAATAATCATCCACAGTCCCGCCGTTGTTATATTTCAACTTGCATACAAAGCCTGTCAACAACGAATCAGGATTCATCTGTTCCGCTTTCCAAGAGAGTTTCACTCCTCCGTCACAGACAACAGAAGGAGAGGCCGTAAGTTGCAGTTCTCCACACATAGGGGCGCGTTGCACATTAAACGCAGGAGACCAGGAAGAGGAATCGGACAATCCATTTTTAATATAAAATCTAACCTGATAGGAACCCGTTTCTTCAACTTCTATCTGCGTACCCGTTTCCGCCATGGCAACACCGTCTTTCTTCCACTCACAACCCAATTCTTCTATTGTATTCATAACAGAATCAGGGACTCCTCCCATGGTTGCAGACAACAGAACGGGAGAGCCACAAAAATCATTGGATCCCTCTATGGTTGCAGTACCTCCACACAATTTCTTTTTCGAAAGGATAAATTCTCTTGAATAGATTGGAACGACTCCCGGGGTGCCATCCGAATTCGTATAATCGACATTTATCCTATACGATCCCGCTGAATTTCCATCCGTAGTTATAGAATGAGATCCGTAGTTGTCCCAACTATTAACCGTATCTTTCTCATTCTTCACCAGATAATATCCCTTCACAGTATAGTTTGACTGCTGATACTGCACGTCTGGAATGACAAACGGAATTACATCGCCGGGGCAAAATGATGTGTCGTTACGAATTATCAAACAATTCACGACGAAATCTGCCACACCCGTCTGGCCATTGGCGTCCGCCACCACTACACGATACATACCGTCTTTCAAATCCGAGAGGGTATCAGTAGTTGCGGTTTCAATCAACTTATCTCCCTTGTACCATTTATAGGTGTATGGCTCCACACCCAAACTGACATTTGCGGAGAAATATGCACCTGTCGTCTGTTTGTCACAAGGGTCGTCAGTCAGAGACAAAGAGACCAACGGCGGACAAGAACGGGTGATGGACATACCGGTCAAGTTCAAGCTGTTGCCGGCGCCGGCATCCATCCTGACCACATAGTTGCCAGTCGTCAAAACATTCACATAGAGAGTCTGGATGGAAGCATCTTGCGTATGCAGATTAGTTATCGTTTGTGTTTTTTCCAAGACCGAGCTATCCGCCGTATTGTCACGGACATCAAAAGTAAAATCGGAGTTACTGTCTGATCTGGTATTTTCCAAAACCACCTTATAATAACCTTTTTCAAAATGATAGGTATTTTTTGTCGTCACAGAATCAGTAGCCACAATATCTCCATTTTGTCCTCCATTAAAGTAGGAGTAGATATCAGAGAAGACATTAAACACATCGTCCTGAGAACAAACGGATGTCACCCTACCGGAAAGGGCCACCGTCTGCGTATGGACATCTCCGGACTTGACGGAAATACTACTCGTATAATTGCCAATAGGAAAACCACTCCTCAGACGGACATAAACGAGATCTCCGTCTCTCACACCCAACAGAGAAGAGACAAATGGACCGGAAGGAGAGAGAGCAACGACAAAGGTATCGGAAGAAGTCACCGTTGCTGTCTTCGAATCGGTACATTCGGGTACATTGACGAGAAAAGACTGACTTGGAGACGGGCCTTCGCCCTCCGTATAGTCCAATCTCGTGATAGCACTAGACTTGAATGATGATGTCAGCTTTATACTATCCCCGTCCATCCATTCACCATCCAGATATACATTCACCGCATACCAGCCTGCCGCATCGCTAACAGAGGAAGGAATGACATATTCAGAACTATCGCCAACCAGCAACGTTCCATCTTTATACCATTGGTATGAGAGTGTATGACTGCCTATATTTTCCGTCCGCACATGGGCAGTCAGAGTATGGTCATGTTCATTGCAAAACAAGACGGCCGAGGCCTTCAGACTATCCAGAACAACCGTTGGACAAGCATTCTGACTCTTCACCAACTCCACATACTGGACTTTCACATTCGGGTTGTCATTCACACCAGACACCTGCAAATAAACGGGCTTTTTACCCTTCACATACCTACTCAACGTGGTTGCCGTAGTGACGAAGGTTGTATCTGTAGCCGTATTGACCGCACTAGCGGTAGCCAATGTAACTACATTGTCAGCATCATAAGTAACCAAAGAGAGCTGCAAATTGCTCGCCGAATTAGCATAGTTGAAACGGACGCCTCCCCAACAACATCCGTCCATAAAGTCGATTGTCCCGATATAGAAGATGGCATGCTGCTCCGTCATTTTTCCGATGCTCGAATAGTTGGCAGTAGCTACATGATGCAATTCATACAGATTCTCATTACCATGGGCGGCCGTCACTCGGTTATTACCAGTAGAGGCCGTCAAGATGTCATAGGCAGTATAGCGCAACGAATCGCCGGATGTTTCACAAGAAGTTCCTATCTTGGTATCAAGACGGGAGACATAGACCAAATTAGACTCTGCCGACACATAAGAAGTTCCGGAGACCTTCACCTTATAATTGGCGAAGGTGGAGTCTGTCTTAACTGACTTATCATTATCATCATAGGTATAACCTCCAACAACATCAAGTACGTTGGAAGTACCTTCCTGCACCTCCACCCAAGAGGATCCCTTCTTCCTATACCACGTATAGGTGGTACTATCGGCAAACGCACCGCCGTCATTGTAGACCGTGAGGTGAGCCGTATCGCCGACGAAGATGGTAGAGAGTGTAGGTTCGAGGATTGGTGTTATCGCGTTCTTACATTCGCCCAAAGTTACAGAATCAGAAACAGAACTATCATTACCATCATCCAACTTGCCACTCACCACCACATAGTAAATCCCACTATTTCCATTTCCATTTCCATATTCCGAAATGGTATAACTATTGGAACTGGCAACTGCATTATCTAAGCCAACCTTCTTCCACTGATAAGTCACATCAGACATACCTTCCACAGAAGCCGTCAACGTAAGCGAAGAGCCGCAGGCGATGCCATTTTCCAAAACGACGCTCGGAACAATCCTGACGCGGGGAGACACTGTCAAGGTCATGGGACAAGTGCCGGATGCCGTCAACGACGTTTTGTCTTTGAGAGCGAACGAGAGATTACCGGACCAGCTACCCGTGAAGGCCGACATCACATGCACATAGACCGTCTGCTCCGCAAGCGCGCCATTCTCCGGTGCATATTCCAAAGTAGGCATCCATGTCAAATCATCTTTACTCAGGTAAAACCCTTCAGGAGCAGACAGCACAATCGGAGCTCCTAACTTACCACAGCTAAATGTGAAGGACTTGCTCCCTGCCAAATCTCCTTTCACAACCGAGAAATTCAGATCTGCGCACGAAACCGTAGGCTCAGGGAGCAACGCACCCGACAAAGAGATGGTAACATTCTCCGCATTTGTAGAACTCATCGTGACAGTTCCGGATGAAGTTTCAGCAGAAGATGATGCCATACGCACATAGACAGTTTTGGATGTTATATAATTGGACGTTCTAGAAATATCCAGACTAGAACTCCAAGTAGAGTTATCCAAACTCAACTCGAAACCGGAGGTTGCAACAGCCGTCACATCACCATCCAAACCTGTAGCTGAGAATGTATAGGACACAGCTGTACCAGGAGTATTTTTGGTAGCCGTCATGCCTGCAATTTGACTCGTGGAGGTAGTGATTAACGGAACAAGCGTATAGTTCAGCGTGCTGCCACTCTGCGAGAAAGCTATCTTATAGGTCAACCCCCGATGCCCGGCCAGTTTGACAGTGTCAACATAATTAGCCCCATTGTCATAATAAAGGGAATCACCGTCGTCTCCTATAGACCCTTCATAACTTGCCGACGACAGGGAAGATGAGATGCAACTGAACTGAAGATTAAACAGAGACCAAGTACGTTCGTTATCAGTTGTATTGGATATCGTAGCAAGCAACCATCCGGCATAGTTAGAGGCATCTGTCAAAGCATATGTCAGACTAGTAGTATTATAATACACATTCACGACATTATCCAACGTGACTGGAGACGAACAAGTGACAGTACCCGAAAGAGTACAGTTTACATCCACCGCATTCAGAGAAGAGACCGTCAACGTGCCGTTTTTACTGCCCGCTTTTACTGTTTTCTTCAATCTAACCTTTATCGTTGTCGTCTCCGATTGAGATATACCAGTTATTATATTGGAATAAGTTTGATCAGACTCCCTTGCTATCTCGAAATCAGAATTAGCACCTACCGAAACAGAGATAGCGTCGGAAAGATTTGTTCCCGACACGGTAAACGTCTGCTCTGCGCCATCACTACCTGCATTTGCCGTAAACGAAGAAGCTGGACACGAAACAGAAAGTGTAGGGGTAGTGACAGCACCTGCACATTCATATATTTTAATAGAATCAATATAAATATTATCTCCATATCCTATTCTGATTTGACGACTACCAGTCTCTCCATCATAAACAAACTCATATTTAAACGGATCTCCATCTACATCAACAACTGCATCATCATTAATTTTAACTATTGGCTCTCCACCTGAAGTACAAGAGGTGGAATATACATTTACTTTATAAGTATTTCCATTCGTTAATTGCAAAGCACTATATATATATCCAGCATTATTATGTATTGTATATGCAGCATGTGTTCCATCTTTACTATCATAATGCTGACACCATCCATTATATCCTTCATTAACATTATTCTGGTTCCAGCCAGAAGGTAGAGACCCAGAAGTAGAACCTATTGCCGTAAAAACAGAGGAAATCAACAAATTATCACAGCTAGAAGCACCTCCACTTTCCGATACTCTACCCGACAAACTCACCGTAGCCGTAGCCGAGCCCGAAGACAAAGACAACGTACCCGTATAGCTATCACTAACCGACAAGCCTGACTTCAAACGAACTGACAATGTTTGAGACTGTGACTGACTATTATTTATCGCAACAGTTCCGCTTGAACTGGAATAATTATAGTTAGTACCATCCGTAGACAACTCGAAATCACCCAATGTAGAGCAATTAACAGTTATGTTGCTTGACAAATTAGATGGCGTCACCGTAACCGTCTGTGGTTGAGACGGACCGCTATTCTGCACATAAGTAAACCCGGACAAAGCGGTGGAGGAAAGGGAGATGGAAGGTTGCGCACTCACCGTACCCGAAAACGTGCAACTAGACACTTGCGTTGCTCCGTTAGCCGTCAAAGTGAGGCTTCCGGTCTTAGGTCCCGTTGTAGTAGAGGCAGCCAGTCGAACATATATCGTTTCCGAAAAACTGCCGCTACTTGAACTTGTAGTAATACTCGTAGCATAGCCACTGCCGCTATTTCTGCTCACCTCAAAACCCGTAGGAGCGGCGATGGTAATGGCAGAGGTCATATTCGTGCCGCTCACCGTCAAAGTGCCATAGTTTGTCCCCGCAGTATTGTAGGCCGCCGTCAAACCGTCAGTCGTAGCACACGAACTATAAGAGATGGCAGGCGTATATGACGAGCCAACGGAGAAGGTACAACTATTTCCGGACGGCGTAATGGCAGTGCCATTCGACTGGAACGACACCGTCGTAGAACCCGCATTGTTACCCCATATATAATAGGTCTTATTACTTACATCGGAAGATATATTCAGAGAAGAGTTGCCTTTCGCATCCGTCTCTGAAATAGTAAAGCCATTGGCAACCGAAACCGTTATTTGTTGAGAAGACGCATTTGATGTGGTGATGGTAATCGTTCCTGCTTTCACATCGCTACCTGCTGTCACATTTGCCAACGCATCACAAGAATTGATGGTAACAGTAGGAGTAGAACCTGACGTTACCGTACCCGAAAACGTGCAACTAGTTGCCAATGTATTACCATTATATTTCACCGTCACTGGTCCACTAGAAGAACCCGCAGTAGAAGAGGCCAAATAGAGATAATAACTATTTGACGAAACATTATCTGACAATGTTATCGAAGTCGAGGTTCCCGCACTACCAGAATTTTCCGAAATATAAAATCCAGATGGAGCATTAATCGTCAACTGGTTAGTAGAAGAAACATTTGTAGTAGTAATCTGTAAGCTACCCGCAGACACGGCATTTCCTCCTACCGTAGTTGTCACATTATTACTTGAACAGTTGGAGATAGAGACAGTAGGAGACGTAGAAGACGAAGCTTTTGCAATTACTAGTTTCCACACACCGTCAATCTGCTGTTCTGTTACTGAATAAGAATAGGTAGTATCATTAACCAGATTAGTAAAATGAAAAATAAGACAAGATTCAGACTTCCAATACGTTGCATTTACATTTTCAAGAACAATAGATGAACCAATAGGATTTCCATATTGATCAAAGATAGATACGCCATCACTACATATCTTTATTTGGTTGGTATTGCCAGCAGTAAACGTAAGGATACCATTGGAATATAACAAATTTGTCACATCACTGCTATTACTAACGGTCACCGTACCCTGTACATTCAGGGACACAAAGGATAAGATTAAGAGAATGAGACACCTCAAACCTCCCATATATTTTATTTTATCATGAGTTTTCATAAGCCACATTTTTTCAGTTTCAACCATAATCTCAGTACGTAATGCGAATAATATCAAGAATGGACAGCGCACCAAGCAGCAAGCTATCCTTACCCTCTTCATCATCCACACCTATCTTTCGTAATATTTTTTCTTAAAACATTAAAGTCCATACACATAGGGGTATAGTCTACCCCATAATTAATTACAGGGGACTTCTATAAATTAAATATTTAAAAATCAGATAATTAATTGAGTTTTGGTACGTTTTTTGCTGTATATGTGGTACATAAAAGAAGAAAGCGATGAATAAACTCACTGCATTCCGTACGGCAAAGAGTACGGGGCTGTTCGAACAGGACAACAGCAAGGACAGACTGGTCAAGATGGGGAATCCAATGGAGAACATCACCCGCATATTTGACTTTGAGACCTTCAGGGCGACATTGGAAGGGCTCCTGTTCACAAAGGAGAGGAAGAGCAACGCCGGACGTCGTCCCATAGATTGCGTAATGATGTTCAAAGTCCTTTTCTTACAACGCTACTACGGCCTCAGTGACGAACAGACTGAATATCAGATAGTAGACAGAGGCAGTTTCCGCAGATTCGTCGGCATCGAGAATGTGGACGACGTGCCAGACGCCCGCACCATATGGAAATACAGAGAGGAGCTGACTAAGGCCAATGCCTACGACAAGCTCTTCGACGAGTTCACGGAAATGCTCCGCCAGAAGGGTTACGAACTCAACAAAGGCCAGATGATCGACGCGAGTTTTGTCGTGGCACCCCGGCAACGCAACACGCGGGAAGAGAACCAGAAGATAAAGGAAGGGAATGGGGACGAACTATGGAACGACACCCCCCACAAGAAGAGCCACAAGGACATAGACGCACGTTGGACGAAAAAAAGGGGGGAGACCTTCTACGGCTACAAGAGCCACACCAAGGTCGACGAGAGGCACAAGTTCGTGACCAAATATGAGACGACGGCGGCGAACGTGCACGACTCAAAGGGGTTCGAACCCCTTCTTGACGAAACGGACCGAGGACAGACCTGTTTTGTCGATGCGGGGTACGTGGGGACGGAGGCCGTCTTCAAGAAGTACGGAGTCGAGGCCGTGATATGCGAGAAAGGGTATAGGAACAGACCGTTGACACAGGAACAGAAGGCGAACAACCGTCGGAAGTCAAAGGTCAGATGCCGAGTGGAACATGTCTTCGGCTTCATGGAACAGAGCATGAAAGGACTGGTTGTCAGGACGATAGGGATTGCGAGGGCTAAGGCCAACGTCGCTCTCACCTGTCTTATCTATAACATCTCTAGATACGAACAGATTTTAAGGCGTCAGCCACATTTCATCGGATGAGTGGGTCGTGTCGTGTTGAAGAGTCAAAAAAGCAAGCAATGATGGAGAAAACATAAGCGAAAGGCATGTGTCGTCAGTGCGTTTTCCTATAACTTAAGGCAAGTTTTGGGAACCAGCGGGCAGATTGTCGGAGTTCTCATGAATTTCGGCAGTTTATATGATGCCTGTTTTTTTGAAATTTCCGCATTTCGAATTAATAGAACCCCCCTACAAAGATAACATTTTTTAATGATAGCAGCAAAAAGGAGGATAAAAACAAACGGCTTTCTCCCGTCTACACACCTGCACAACCGTCAAGCAAACAACACATTAACAAAAAACTAAAGAAAAAATATATTTTTATTGATTCTTGTCAAAAGAAGAAACAGCAGATTATTGATTGGATGGACGGGTTGAACAATTCGGACAGGATGGACAAAATTGATTGGATGGATTAGATTGATGGATTGATTGGATTGAACAATTCAGACAGGATATACAGGATGGACAGGATGGATTGACGAGTTGATTAATTGGATTGGGCGGAGGGGTGCGATTTGCCGCTTATCCCGTAGGGATTACCTATTTGTAGAAAAACGGTGGAGGAATGGAACGGCATCCTGTAGGGATGCGCCATGCACATCAGAACCTTTATTGGAGATGGTGCATTCCTACGGAATCGCCCGATCACACCTAGGCTTTGCTACAAATAAAGAATGCCTACGGCATTAAGATGGATTGGATTGGTTGGATTGGCTGGATTGAACGGGTTGAACAATTCAGACAGGATATACAAGATTGATTGGATTGACGGGTTGATTGGAAATCCTCGTTCATCACATCATTCTGTTCCTATTCTATTTCTTCAATCTCTTCCGCTGTCAAACCCGTAGATTCCACTATTTGTGGCACATCCATACCTAGTGATTTCATTTTCCTGGCTATATTTTTACGCTCCTCTATTTTTCCTTTTTCCTCTCCTTCCCTAAGTCCTTCTTCCTTTCCTTCCCTACGGCCTTTTTCTTCTCCTTCTTCTCTGGCAAAATCTATGGTGTTATTATAGTCACGATAAGCCTTCAGACTACGTTCGTACTGTTCTCGTTCTCGTTCGTTTCTACGTAGGGCGGCCTCCATAGCATCTAACTCTTTTCCCCATTGTTCTAAATCCACACTCATGGCATTCTATTTTTTTATTCTAATTTTTCAAATTTTCCACTGTCTAACACATACGATTGATGAAACCGAAATCCACGTCCATCATCATGTTCCTATTCTATTTTTTCAATCTCCTCCGCAGACAAGCCCGTAGATTCCTCTATTTGTGGCACATCCATACCTAGTGATTTCAGTTTTCTGGCTATATTTTTACGCTCCTCTATTTTTCCTTCTTCCTTTCCTTCCCTACGGCCTTTTTCCTCTCCTTCTTCTCTGGCAAAATTTATTGTGTTATTATAGTCACGATAAGCCTTCAGACTACGATCGTACTGCACACGGTCTTCCTTATTGAGGGAAGCCACATCTACAATCTCCTCCAATTTTTCAAAAACCGCATTTTTCGCCTTGAACGGCATTCTCTTCAACGTTTCCATATTTTTAAGAACATATATCCATCGTTCAAAATTTGACTTGCACGCATCCTCGTCCTTCTCAAAGAACGGCAATTGAATATAGACCATCTTCATCACATCAGAAAAGCGGACCTTTAAATCCTCATCCATCAAAACAACATTCGTCCGCAACTTGTTTATCCCACATCTCTGATTCCGTTCGTTGGCACGGAACGGAAAGTTCATGAAGAAGACACCATACACCGCATTCAGATGAAAGTCCCACGCCTTTCCCTTCTCGCCTTGACTACCTAATGCTTTTGAAACATAATATATCGAACGGTCATCAAAATGACGTTGCCGCTGGTTCTGCATCTCCACGATAAAGCATTCTCCACTCGGCGATTCGCACAACACATCATAAATCGCACTTCTGTCGTCCGGCGACACTCCTATCCGTTCCTTATTCAGAAACGTAATGTCCTTCACTTCGCGTTCTCCTTCCAACAAATCATTGAGAAACGCTATCAGCAAATCTTTCGAAACTTCTTCTCCAAATATCTTTTTGAAACCGAAGTCCGTAAACGGGTTTAAATACTTTCCCATAGCTCACAAAAATATAGATTCTTAGTTTCACAAAAATAATCAATATAAAAAAACTAAAAAACAAACGAGCGTTTTTTTTCAAAACACAGCAATCGCAAAAAAACAAATTGATAAAGTTCAAGGCATCTTGCATGGTCGACTTCATCAAACTATCGGCAGGCAAAAGACAATCAAAATCGCCACAAGATGTTTCCTTTCGACCGCCATGTGTTTTTTTTCTTTCCGATAAAATTATTAATGTAAATTTAAATTTTTAAATAATTTTCATATATTTGTCGCCGTTATCGAAGCTGACTGAGAAATCCCAGAAGAAAAATATGTTTGATGAGTAACGAAGTAAAATATGCCTGATAAGAAAGATAAGAGCGGGGCTTACTATGTGATTGGCGGAGCCAAGTTTAGATGCAGCCAAGGCTCGTTAGAAAATTATATAGTGACGACCAACCGAAAGGTTTTCATCCAAAACAAACCTATGGTGACAACCGACGACACCATCTTCCAAACCCCTGTCGCTCCATTCGGCAAATGCAATCTGAATCCGAACACGCAGGCCGGGCAGCCATGCGAATATGCCCAAGGCGAATGGGACGAGGAGACGTGTATTGACCATGGCAAAATGGCGGTACTGGATGTCAGTTGCATGTATTGCTCCAAGTTTTCCCCGAAAGGAGGGAAAATAACTTGCGTTGACCACGGTCAAAAATCCGCCCCGGCGGCATCTGATGATGCCGGCGGCAAAGAGGAAGGAAAAGGAGACGGAACTCACACCCATGGCCTGGACGCTTCCGAGCTCTCGTTTGAAAAGAGTCTCACCCCCACTTTCGGTGTCCGGCAGATAAAGTACGGGGACCAAGGATCTTTCGTGAAAAAAACGCCACAAAAATCCGAGGTAAAAAAACTGCCGGAGATGAGAGCCCAGGCTTATGCTTTCGATGCGGAGATTACTGATGAGGCGGGAGACAAATCGGAATTGTCATGGGCTCTGTCTTCCGTCAAAAATGGGAAAATAGACAGGGACAATGTCGTGGTCATTCAAAACGGAGGTTCTCCTTTCTCCGTGGAGCTGAAGAGAGGGCAGTATTATATAGAGGGTTTTGGCAATAAGAGGACCTCGAAAGACGATTATTATCCAATCTATATGCAGAAATATATAGATTTCATCCACAATAAGAAGGGGGCGGCCGTCCCTCCGTTTGATGTGAATGCCACCTTCCTCGCCAATGTGGCGGAAAATGAGATAACGTCGGTGACAGGCCCTGATTTCGAGGGCCGGATCGTCAAGTATGAAAGAGACAAAGTCAAGTATGTGAAACAACAGAAAGAGATAGTATTCGAAATTAAGACCAAATTCCCTTTTGACGACAGACTGGATGTGATGAAATGTGTGGTCAGGAATGAGAATGACCAGAAGATGCCGGCACCTGATTTTGACCCACAAAGTGGCAAGTTGAAGTTCCTGCCGACTAATGTGGAGACGAAGTATGTCATATCTCTGTCGTTGTATAAGAAAAATGGGGATGGCGTCTGTCATCCCGAACCAATAAGTACGTACGAATATTCAACCTTCTGCCTGTATGACAAGGCTTACTTGTCATCCCAACCCAGCGTTGATTTCATCCGGCCGGGGAAAAGTGTCTTTTTCTCCATCGTTTTGAGGGACAAAGACCGCAATGTGGGTTTGGATAGTGCAAAATGGTACGTCTTTAAGGATGGAAGGCCATACGACATTTCAAGAAAAGCAGCCCGTGACATGTCTGCCGATAGTGACGAAACCTCGGAGGCCCAGGATGACGACGGAAACGGGATTTTGGCCAATACGTGGAATAGCTTTGTGATGCGTTTTGAGGAGGAGGGCTCTTATAAGATCCGAACCGAGTTTGTGGGGCTGCGTACCGAGAACGACAAGGGATTCGCGGAGCGGGCGGTGTTGGTATCCAAAAATCATGTGACAGGTTTGAATGTGTCTTCGACAAACGGAATGCGTTATGCGGGGTTGGAATATAAGGTCACCCCGATATTTAAATTCGGAACTGACATGGATGTGTTGGAAGACGGCAATCTCACGGCCAGCTTCACCGGTATCCAGGAATATAGGATGACGGATCCCCTTTCCTTTTGTATGGATAAGGCGGGGACACATAAGATATCTGTTCGATTGGGAGATACGGCCAAGTATGAGATGCCGATTGATGTCGTCGCCGCAAAAGCTGAAGTTTGGGAATTCTGCAACAAGAAGAAAGAGAAAATCACACAGATAGGAAGGTCCGGGGTGTTTGGAATACACTTGCTTGTCCCCGCCTGGGCCTCTTCCGGACAAACCAGGCAGCTGCGCATCACCTTGTATGAGTATGATGTCAGAGGAGCCCGGACGAAGAAAATCCTGGGCAAACCGATCTCTGCGACAGTGGATGGGCGCGGCGAAGTCTTTGTCGAAGACGTCAAGGTGGACTCGAAGGACCTGGACGGCATCGCAGATAATGGGCATGTCGTCTATTTCGTTGTTGGCAATTCTCCTTTGGAGAAGATTGACGGAGCGTGCAGATCTGGTCAAGGTGGCGGAATCTTGATGCCGAGACTCCTGTTGAGGGTGACGAAGAAGATAGATGTCAATGGCTTTTTTGCGGATCAGGAAGGGTCGTCTCTCATCCATATCGTGAAGTATGGAGATCCGGCGAACGCACGTCTGCGCCTTACTAACGTGGGCGACGGCCTGCTGAAAGATTTGAGATTCCGGCTGTATGAGAATAAGCGAGGCTGGGACTCCATGGTGTATGAGTGTACGCTGCCGAAGCCGGACGACGACGGGGATGTCATATTGGAGATACCTACCGACGACGGGGATTTGTCGGAGTCTGGCCATGAAGGAAGTGATGAGATACCCCGCTTGTTTTATTTCAGGGTGGAGAAGAAATCCTTCTTCTGCAACGATGTGTTGTTCACCTATCCGTCGGCACCTGGCGATTTGTATGACTTCAACATACAGAGAAATCAGAAACAATTGGAAAAGGAGGTGGAAGAAAAGAAAAAGCAAGATTCGTACGACAGCCCCATCCTTTCCCAGACACGGAGTTATATCCACCAATTGAAGTTGGCGAAGAAAGTGGAGGATAGCACATACCATAAAACATACAGCACCTTAGCCCCCGTCATTGTAGGAAAAGAGAAAAAGAGTGAAATAGAAAAAGAAGAAGAGAGCCGGATAAAATGTCCCAGATGTCATGAAAATGCCGAGAAGATGAAGTCCCGATTGGAATCCATCTTTCCTAAGGCTAGTGATGCGGACAGAAAGAAGGTGGCGGACTCATACTCTCATTACATGCGACGCATGCACATGGATACTTGTTGGGTGAAATCTCATTTTTTTGCCCAGTTGTCGGTGGAGTCCGGAATGACTCTTGTGCCAAAATCTGAAAATTTAGGTTATGACAGAACTTCATTGGAAAATACATATCCAAGTAAGATTTTTCAACGGAAAAAGAATACGAAAGGAAGTCCGTGGATTTCCGCAACTGATGCAAAGGGAAATCGTATTTATAGAGATGAGTCAGTAAAAAAGCAACTGGATGAGATATATAAAAAGACAGGAGAAGAGAAAAAAAAGGCTATTGCAAACTTTGTATATGCCGGCACAAATGGAAATGGTGATTTCGCAAGTGGAGACGGCTGGAAATATAGGGGAGGCGCTTATGTCCAGATAACAGGAAGAGATAATTATCAGAAGGTGCAGATGTTTTTGAATGTGTTTTATGATAAAACTGTTGACATAATGAAGAATGGCGCAGATTCATTTGAGAATGACATTGAATTGTCTGTTGTTGCCTCTATGTGTTATGTTATGGGAAAGTATGGTAACCAGTATGGACTATGTAACGGGAATGGGGAGGATGGTGACGTTGAGGCTTATTGTAAAAAAGTAATGGGATTTAATGTGCAATGCAGGGACGAAAAGAATGTCTTGACGACAAGCTATGATTTGAAGAAAAGGAGGTTCAGGGAACTTATGAAGCCGAACTTTTTGTTAGGTGATTGCGAATGGGAAGAAACTCAAAGTTCCGGATTTTGGACGGATCCAATAAAAAATCCTCAATTGACCATCTGGTCCCAAAATGGAAATGAGAAACCTGAGAACTCTGTGTTTTGTTCGAGTCCAAGAAGCCATCAGGGGGTGGATCTTTTTGCGGAGGAAGGCACTATGCTATATGCCTGCCTTGACGGATCAGTTGAAACTGTAGCTCATTATAAGAAAGAGGGAGATGCGGATGAAGAGGATAAGAATCAGTATGTGATAATAAAAGTGACGGACAAAAAAGCATTGGAAGTCTTTCGTGGACGAAGAAGAGAGTACAAAACAGTATATGTCGGAGAAAAGGCAGAGGGCTCTGGCTTTGACAAAGACTCTGATGCCATCTATTGTGTTTATTATCACATGCGTACGGTTCTGGTGGATAAAGGGAAGACGGTTCATTCAGGACAACCTATCGGAACTTCAGGAAGGTCAGGGGTTAAATACCCTGCCACAACAGGGACGAAAGGGCCTCATCTGCATTTTGAAATCAAATCAAAGAATAGTTTCAAGGATGGTTTGAAAAACAGATGTAATCCTGCATTTTATGTTTATTATAAGCAGATGGATGAGCAGAGCGAAGAAGAAAAAGAGATACAAAAGGAGAGAAAAGATAGGGGGTTGGTTCCCTATCAGAGAAAAACAAAATTTTAATGAAGATGAAAAAAATCATGACAGTTATTGTCGGCGCCTATTTGTTGGCGGCCTGCAACAATTCGGCGAATTCTTCGGATATGTCCGAAACATTAGCGAGAGAGGAAGAAAACAATGTACAAATTGACAGTTCAAATTATGTTCCGATGAAAACAACGAAAGAAGAGGACAAGGCGATCAGAGATTATTGGATAAATGTTGTCGGGTTTGACGACATCTACGAATTTGCGGGAGTGGATCCG
>JACJXK010000025.1 GCA_020636675.1 Prevotellaceae bacterium | reverse complement strand
AGTCCGGAGACGCCAGCCCGGAGGTAAACGTATCTACTCTTCAGCCGGGCATATACCATTTGGTGGTTATGGATGGTGAGGAGGAAAAGGTGGCTCGTTTTGTGAAAAAGAAATAGATAATCGGGGGAAATAGTCGATTAGATTAAATAGTTAAATTGAAATGATATGAGAAGAGTGTTTCTGTTGTTGATATTGTCGTGTCTGATGAATCAGATGCTGTCAGCATCAACCTTCACGGTGACCAACACCAACGATGCGGGAGATGGCTCCTTGCGTTGGGCGGTAGAGAGTGCCAACGGAGAATCCGAAGTCTCCGTTGTTCGCTTCGAGTTGCCGGTTTCATCTGTCATTGTGTTAGATTCGACGATTGACGTGAAATCTTCGGTTAGGATAGATGGTGCACTTACAGAGGGCAGAGTTACCATTACGGCTTCTCAATATATGACAATGTTTAGCCTTCCAAACACAAAAATGGATGTGTTCTCTTTCGAGAACATTAAGATTCGATTCGGTGATACCGAACGGTTTTCCAATAAAGTGATTGTGAATTTTGATTCGACGGAGACAAATTTTGTGGTAAAAAACTCTGTGTTTGAGAATAGTTATGATTTTGCTTGTGTCTGCGGGAATAGGATTAAGATAGATATGCAGGAATCCACATGCGATTCTATCTCTAATCGGATTTTCAGTTCGAAAAAAATGAGTGATTCTTGGCGGGAACTAAATATTAAGGATTGTGTGTTTACGGACAATGGCACTGTCGTCATTGGAGGTACGAGTGGGTATACCTCCAAAATGAAGATTCTGAATAGTCAGTTCTACAATAACAAGTTTGTGCTAAATGGCGATGCCGATTCTATGGTAATAAAGAACTGCATGGTGAAAAACAATGTGAATAGCGTTTTTCAGTTTGGAGGAGTTGATTGCCATTCAGTCGCAGAGATTGATTCGTGTCAGGTATATGGCGCGGGTTCTTATTCCGTGTATGTGAAATTGACAGGATTTGATTTGTCAATTACTAATTCTGAATTTTATGGAGCAACAGTTCAAGATGTGTATCTGTATCGTCAAAAAGGGACGAAGCAACATTCGAAACTTTGTTTGAAAAATAATAAGTTCGGAATAAAGGGACAGCCGTTCAAGGGTGTAATTACAGATGCAGATTATACGTTGATTCAGAATAATGATTTTTTAGGTGCAACGAAAGACGGTATTGCAAAAGGGTTCGGTTTGTATGATCGGGGAAGTGATACATTGGTGGCGGAAAACAATCGGTTTGGTAGTTCTGGTATAGATGAAGTGCCGAACGAGGCTGGCGCCGTCTATTTGCGACCTAATTTTTATGATTTTGGTATTGAAACAACAGTGGATCCATTAATTGTCATTCGGGATAATTTATTTGATGGAAACGGAGGAAATGCAATTCAGATGGACAGTGTGCGGATTCATCCTGTTATTTCCCGTAATATTTTTCTTGCGACGGACAGTCTGGCCATTTCGAATTTTAGAAGACTGGCCATTCCGACGATTGATGGCATAGAAATTTCGGGGTCGGATTTGAAGGTGAAGGGGCACGTGGACAGTGTGGCAACAGTGGAGTTGTTCTACACAACGGGAACGAACCAAACAGCAGAAGAGTTTCTCGGTAGTGTAACTACGGACGATAATGGTAATTTCAACTATTCGTTTCCCCGGACAAAGATGGCGGGAAGAGAGAAGGTCTGCATTTCAGCCACTGCTACTTACGGGGGTATTCAGACCAGCAATCTTTCCGATCCCGTCTGTTGTGAGTCATGTTTGTTAGACCTCTCTCGCAAGAATTACTACGTCAAGACCACGGCCACCGGCGACGGTTCCGGACGCAACTGGGAGAACGCCATGAACGGCGAGGATTTCGCACTCTATTTGCCTTTGGTGCCCGATGGCGTGACGTTCCATGTGGCGGAAGGTAGGTATATGCCTGTTTATGATGTGAATCTAAATAAACCCATAAAAAAGAGTGATTTATGCTATGTTATTAATAGTGATGTCTCTATTATAGGTGGTTATCCTGCCGATGCCTTGACGGGTGCGGTCTCTGTGCCAGATACCTATAAGACTGTTTTTGATGGTGATATTCTGGGCGATGATGAGGTGGAAGAAAGTAAGGATGAGAATGGCCGACTGAAAATGACCGTAACAGGAACGGACGATAATGCCTCCAATGTTTTCTATGCAAAAGAAAAGGCGGTGAATATCCGGTTGGATGGAATAAATGTGCTGAATGCGGGTTCGTATGGCGTGTTGGGAGTTGTTTACAATCAACACGTGGAGGTGGATAATTCAAGTTTCGAGAATTGTTCGAGTGCGATAACTTTGCTATATGAAGATGCGGTGTTGAATGTAACACATACCGATTTCGGCAAGAACAGAAGCTATGCCATTCAGGTGCCTAATGTGAAAACAACTACGATAGTTGGTTGTGATTTTGAAAAAAATGTTGGTAATCTTGTCTTTGCGGCTTCTGAAGGGGTGGTGATGTTGGATTCTGTGAATGCGGTGAATAATAATGCTAATGTTAAGTGCATAAATAATACAGAGCTGCATATATCCAATTCTAATTTTGAGAAGAATGATTGTTCGGAAGGTATTGTCTATTTGTATAATTCAGACAAAAAAGAGAATGCGATCTCTAAATCTAAGTTTGGACAAAATCAATCGCAGGTTATTGCCAACAATGCTCCATATATGAGCATTGATAGTTGTCTATTTGAGGAGAATGAAGATTGGTGTATATATGGGGAAGGTACACAAACAACAGAGGTGGCGTATTCTCTGTTCGAGAAGAATAAGAAAATGATATATATTCAGGGAACCGGGCCTACAGAAATTTATTCTTGTACGTTCATGGAAAACGGTAAGAATGTTGCTGTGGATGAACGTCGTCCTCTGATTTATTCTTATTCTCTATCCGTAAGAAACTCTACTTTGGCTAATAATGAAACGTATCAAATAATATATGCTTCCGTTTTGAATTTGACAAATAATACGATAGTAGGAAATGATGTGTTAGGTTTAGTGCCTATTCAGGGAATTGCTCAAAGTCAAAATTTGTACGGTAATATTATTTTGGGAAATAGATCAGAGGGCGAGAATAGAGGGTATGCGATGTTGTCTGAATTATATTCAATTAAAGAAATTACAAATAATTTAATGAATGTAATAAGAACGAATCCTCAGACTGAGAATTATGATATGTCAACTTGGATTCCTGATAATGAGACAAATATATATATTAGACCTTTTAATTTGAATGATGGAATTTGTAACGCTTGCGCATATACAGAAAAAGAAACAGAAGAATATTATCTCACTAGCCTTTTTGAAGGCACTTACGATTCGGAGAAACACCTTTTCACCCCTGTCCTTTCTTACAACGGCGGTTTCACTCCTACTGTGGCTTTGAAGACGGACCGTCTACCGGACGGTACCTTCATCCGTTTCCCGCTCACGGAGACTACCGTGACGGAAGACCAACGTGGTGCGTCCCGTTTGGAACAGACTTGTATGGGTGCGTATGAGCTGAAATGTACACCTGTATATGCGACCGTCTCTGATACTATATTGTTGGCCGAGAGTTATACATTTGGCGATACCATATTCTCTTCGTCAAAACCTTGCCGAATCGAATATAAAGACACCTTGCGTACTTGGCAGGGGTGCGACAGCATCGTTTCGTTGAATCTGGTGGTTCGTCCGGAGCATAGCCGCAACGGCTATTACGTGAAGGTGGACGGAACCGGTGATGGTAGCGACTGGGTGAATGCCATGTCGCCCGAAGATTTTGCAGCCTATTTGCCATTCGTCTATGATGGAGACACCTTCCATGTCGCTGCCGGTAGATATGTGCCGTTGCAGAAGGTAAGGGAGATAGGAAAAGGATATGAGTTCAATGCCTCGGTGACGTTGGTCGGTGGTTATCCGGATACGGTGACGGTGGTCGGTACTCCGAGCAGTCCGGATTTGTATGAAACCCTGTTGACTGCCGATTTGGGTGAAAATGATTATTTCAGCATGTATGGACATTTGGAGTCTGTTGTTGTGGATAAAACGGAAGACAATGCGCCTCTGTTGCTCTATACGGATGGAAAACATAACCTGTCGCTCTATGGCTTGACTTTAAGCGGAGCGGCGAATTGCGATTATGGAGCGGTGAATCTGAATCGCTCGTCGTTGAATATGCAACGATGTGTGATGAAAAACAACGTGGCTTCTGCCATTAAGGGAAAGTTGGGGAATGTGTCTATAGACAATTGCTATTTTTATGAGAACGTGGCGACAAATGGTGCGGTGTTCCAATTGGACAGTGCTTTGTTGAATGTCAATTCGTCTTCGTTCGAACTTAATGTGACTTCCGCATCTTGCGGCCGGGATTACGAGTCGACACATGGTGGTGTGGCAGACCTTTCGGATGGTGAGGCTTCGTTTGTCAATTCTTCTTTCGTTTCCAATAGGAGTTTTAGGGGAAGCGTGTTCCATCTCCGGTCATCGGAGGCGCAAGGGAAGGTTTCGCTCTCTCTGGTGAACAACACCTTTACCGGTAACGGGAATGTGGAGACGGACAATGGTGACGGAATGGTGGTCTTCTCATCTGCCTATCGTGCGGATGTGGAGATGTTCGGTAATATCATGGTCGGTAATGGAGGAAGTCCGTTTGCTGTGGCAGAAGGTTCTGTCATGAATACGAAGACGGACTACAACATCTGTGACGTGCGGAACAGTTGGATTGCCGGGTCTAAAGATATGTTGATGGACCCTACGGAAATGAAAAATGTGTTGGATGGCGATTACGTGTATTCCCATCCGGATTATTTTATGGGAAAACTTCGTCTGAACGAAGGCTACACGCCGACCGTCGCTGTCGTTGCGTCCGCCTTTGCCGGAGGTGAGGTGTTGTCCATCCCGAGGGAGATGCGTCGGGTAGATGTGGACCAACGTGGTTTCCTTCGTAAGGATACCAGTTGTGTGGGAGCATACGAGTTCCCTACTTTCGTTGATTATTATGTGAAGCAGAAGGCATCCGGCGACGGAACGGGACGCACATGGGAGAATGCCATGTCAGATACCACTTTCGCCCAATATTTCCCTATTGTTCCTAACGGGGCCACCTTCCACATTGCGGAAGGTCGGTACACTCCGATGGTGGACAATTATGGTAGATTGACGGATAGCCGGTTCCGCGCCTATAACACCGTCAGACTTGTCAATCTGGACGGTGGTTATCCTTCTGATGCGCGGACGGGAGCTTTGTCCGATCCTTTTGTCAACCATACTTTGTTGACTGCCGATTATAAAGGAGATGATGTGTCGGTAGAGGCTGCATATCCCGGTTCGGTGGGTGCCGCTTATGGAAATAGACGGGATAATGGATATTATGTGATGAACATATCACCAAAGATCGCAGGCTGGAACAATATATATGGAGTGGAGTTTGAGGGTTCTTCATGTGTGTCGAGAGGTAGCAGTGCGGCACTCACTCTCTCTTCTAGTAATGTGGAGGGTGTTTACTATAAACTGGACCACTGCTCTTTCGCTCACAATTATGTGGGTGTGTATTCCAGTACAGATTCTTTGCTCGTGTCAGAATGCCGTTTTGATTCTATGGAATACACGGCATTGTCCCATTCGTCAAGATCTCTTGCCGATAGCCATTATGTGATGGTGGATAAGTCGACGTTCCGGTCTAATGCGAATGGACTCTATTTGTTGTCGGAAGGGTCGGGTGTGATTCAGAACTCCACTTTCTTGGCGAACAATACCTCCATCTCCTTGTATGGTCCGTTTGCATCCAAACAGAGAAAAATTTCCTATTTCTTATATAACAATACCCTTTCGGAAGGGGAATTCGGATATGGAGATGTTTACATATCGCAAATGGCATCTGTGACGATGCATGGAAATATTCTGAATGTGAACGAGATGAGGCGATATATGGAGAATTCGGACGCTCCGAACGCTGCGTTTGTTTCCGACTATAATGTCTATATCGTAAATCCGCAGACATTGGTAGATGATTGGCACATGGGAGAGCATGACGTGCTGCTTCCTGCCTCTGCGTTGGGTGGCGTATTGGATGGAAGTTATGATGAGGAAAAACAATATTTCGTCTCTACCTTGTCGGACAATGGAGGCTTTGGAAAAAACATCGCTCTTCTTAACGTTGCCTTGCCGGGCGACAAGAGTGTGAAGATGATTCCGGAGGGAACGACACCTGTTACCGACGACCAGCGTTTTGTGCCGAGAGATAAGGTTTATTGTGCGGGAGCCTACGAAGTGGATTGCAGCTTTGCGGATGCTAAGTTTGGTTTGCAGTTGGCCGACGATGTGGTTTGTCGTGACGATACAGCGCAAGTGGAATTGGTTGGTTTGTCTACGTTGGAAGCTAATACCTATAAGTACAAGTGGTCAACGGAGGTGGATAGTGTAAGAATATTGGATGATGCGGCCAACCCGGCTCGTTTCCATATCTATTCACGTCGGGCGGAAGTGCCGATGAAACTGACCGTAACCAACACTTGTGGAGTGGATACGGTTTTGACTATCATTGAGCGGGTATCGGGGACAGGAAATGTTCCGTTCGGCGGATTGGAAGATGCCGGCGTCGTTTGTAAAAACAGTACTTCGTTAGTAGAATTGACAACGGAGGTGGCAGGTGCCACATTCGAGGGCGAGTGTGTGGTGGATGGCCACTACTTTGATGCCTCGTTGGCTAAGGGTGACTCTACTAGGGTGCGTTGTTGGGTGAAGGATGGCGATTGCCGTTCGTTCGATGACAAGACTGTTTATTTCTATAAGTCTGTAGTTGATGAAGGCTTTTCTATGCAAGTGGACAAGCAGACGATGAATAAATGTATGACAAGGCCGGATGCTATGGTCCGAATCTCCGTGGCCGGGTGGAAGAGTGATTGGGAATATCGGCTGGATGGAGTGGAGAAGGAGGCGAAGTCTTGGACTCTCTCCGATGATTCTGTTGCTACTATAGAATATGACTCCCTTGCCGGTGCATCTTATGATTTCATCGTTTCGGACAGATGTTCGGATATCGACACCCTGACGCTGCAAGTCCAGTCTGTCAATCCTTATACGATATCGATTGTCGATTCTCTTTTGTCCGTACGCTGTGCAAGAGGGACGGAAGCCTTCTTCGAATTTAGGGTGGAAGGCGGTGCCGGTGATCTGTTCGATCTGCGTCTGAACGACGAGGATATGGGCCGTCACTCCAAAGGTGAGACGCTCCGTTTTGACCATAGAAAGAAGGGCGACTATCAGATTCTCATCACTTCTCCGACAGAAGGCTGTCAGGATATGTCTATGATTCCACTGAAGGTGGAAGGTCCGGATACGATGGCTGCCACGTTGGAGGTGCTCGGCCTTGGGTGTGAGGCTGTTATCGTGGCTCATGTTTCGGGAGAGGAGGCTCCCTACAAATATCAGTGGTTTGATTATGCTGATTATATCACAGACCAGACCGGTGACTCGTTGAAGAATGTTGGTGTCGGTTCTTATGTCTGTCTGATTAATCCGGCTAATGGATGTGGACAATTGATTAGAACCGCAGAGGTGGAGCCGGAGACTTCCCTTACAGGACTTTCTGTTTCCTATACTTCGACGGACGAAACCTGTATGGACGGAAATAATGGTACCGTTACCGTTAATCTCTCGACGCCGAATCCGAACCAGGCGGTAACTGTTGTGCTGACCTCTGCTAATTATAGTTTCGGCGTGAGGGAGTACAAACGTTCCGGAACGGCTGCTATGGGGCCACTCTTGTTTGACGGTCTTGAACCGTTGGATTACCAACTGACCGCTTATTACGGTACGGAAGATTGTATCGCAGCTCTCTCTGACGTGAACGAGCCGTTGTCTATCCATGCGAAGACGCAATCTCTCTCTGTCGAAAATATAAAATTTGATGCGGTCACTTGTCTGAATCCAATTAATGGAGCAATCCATTTCCGTGTGGACGGTTGGGATTCTGGATATGGGGTTACACTCAATGGTAATCCATTGTCTCCGTCTAATGTGTCCGACGAATCTGCGCTCTTTGATGTAGTAGCATTGCCGGGAGGGTCTTATTGTGTATTCGCGGAAGACAACTGTCGTTTGCATTCTGATTCTGTGACTGTCGTATTACCATCTGTCCAACCGTATGACATGAAAATCTTGTCTTATTCTAAATCTTTGGATTGTGCCAAATCAACGGATGGTTATGTAGAAATATTGGTTTCCGGCGGCATTCCCGATAACTCTGTTTTGTGGGTGAAAGGGTTAGAAAGCAAGAAGTTTGCCGAATTGCCTGCCAAGGTTAAATATGAATCGTTATCCCAAGGACTTTATTCTTTCCATTATGACTCTCAAGTGGAAGGCTGTTTCGATTATAAGATAATTGACGCCACTATTGAAGGTCCTGATACGTTGAAAGCCAATTATATAGTGGGTTGTGAACCCGACTCTACGGTGATTAATGTCATTGCGAAGGGAGAGTCGAATGAGTTTGAATATTTATGGAAAATTCCGGGAGTGGGAGAGTTGATGACGGAATTGCCTGAATTGGAGATATCGAATGCGGAGGTGAATTATGATGCGGAATATATATGTGATGTGATTGCGAAAAACGGATGTGATACATTGTCTTTGCCTATTAAACTGCTGAATGCTTCGGAACTCTCCGTGCCGAAGATTAATAAGAAAGTGGATGGACAGTATTGTATCGGAGTGGATAATGCTTCTGTTCAGGCTTGGGCAGACAAACAATCCGGCTATCGGGCTACTTTTGCATTGACCGACCTCTCTTCCGGTAAGTTGATAGGAAAGCGGATGGTTGACGGAAGTGAAAAAATAAAGTTTGAAGGTCTGGCTCCTAGTTCTTATCAAATCAAACTCTATTATGGAGGGATAGACTGTGAACTTGGTGGACCTGTCGCGCTGGATACAGTCGAGATAGAGACGCTGTTGCCTTTGTCGGAAGATGGAAGGATAATCAAAGATCTCACCTGCCTGTCTGAACCGAACGGATTTGCACAGATTAATATTGCTTCCGGTTGGTCTAGTCATCATTTGGCAGCCCTGCTGCATATAGATGATGATGATGGGTTTATTGCGGAAGGCGGCATCAATCCATTGTATGCGTCCTCCTCTTCCGGACAGTCTGCTCAGTATGCATTCTCCAATATGAAGGCAGGAAAGTATAGAATCCGGATTTCGGATGTTTGTGTGGGGGCGAGGTCGTATTTTGATTTCGAGGTGAAGGGCATCGAACCTTATCGAATAGAGCTTTTGGATAAGACGGATTTCTTACCATGCTATACCGACGATACGGCGCATATCTCTATCGAGATTAAGGGTGGAGCTGCTAAAAACCAATATTATATGGATGGCGAATCGCCTGTTACGTTGATGCATGATTCGGTGATTAATCTTACCCATCTGACGGCCGGCGATTATAAGTTCCATTATTATTCGACGGTAAATGGTTGTTCTGACGGAATAGATAAAACAGTTCATATAGCCACCGATTCCGTCCGAATAAAACTGAGGAAGGAGGGGAAGGATTGCGTCAATGCTTTTCTGCTGGCTGAGGTGGGCGGAGGCTCCGCTCCATACTCGTTTGCTTGGGGCAATGAAAACGCTAATCCGATGAAGCAGGAATCTTCTGCTCCGTATGTCCTGACAAATGTAGGGGCCGGACGCTTCTTTGCTACGGTTACCGATAATATAGGGTGTAGTGCGCTCTCCGATACGGTAAGTGCCGTGTTGGTCAATGTCGCTTCCGGCGAATTGGGCTTGAAGTTAGATTCAGTGGCTATCAATTCGTTGAACTGCTTCGGCTCGGAAACGGGCGATGTGAAGGTCTTTTATTCGGGTAACGCATATGCTTCCAACATTGGTGTGGCGTTGAGTAGGAGTGGCGCTTTGGTGAAAGAGGTGGTCTCTGCATCTGCAAATGACACTATTCTATTCTCCGGCTTGGAGTTTGATCAATATGATGTGAGGGTTTTTTATCAAGGAGCCGAGGATTGTACGGCGGGTATTGACAATCTGCAGCGTCATGTTGACGTTGTCAAACCGGATACGTTTAAAGTGTCGTTCTCTGCTACGAAGACGCTTTGTGAAAAATCGCATGATGCGCAGATACGGACCAACACACATGCGGGCGTCCCTTCCTATCTGTATGAATGGCATATGTTGACGGTAGGCGAGGATGAACTCACGGTACAGGAGTCGATGGGTAGCGATACCTTGAAAGGTTTGCCGGAGGGTGTGTCATGCTGGTGCAGGGTGACGGATAGAAACGGATGCGAAATCAAGTCGGATACGTTTAAAATAGAATATTCCGGTGCTGATACGACGAAGATAGAGAACTTCCAATATGATCCATATCAGAGGTGTAAGGGACATGACAATGCGCGGGTGGAGGTCTCTTTCTCTTCCGTTTCTGAAATGGTTGCTCCTTATTTCACATTGGAGAAGTTGGGCTCTGAAGCGAAGCTGCTGGATGTGGTCGATGCTGATAGCTTGGATTCCAAAATTCTTGTAGACAACGTGGCTCCCGGCAAATATAGGTTCTTTGTAGGCTATCCTGCTGATGGATGTCCTTCTCTTCTGGATTCCACGCTGGAGATAAAATCCTTGGTGAACGATTTCGCATTCGCTTCCAATTTGGATTCGACGAAGGGCATGACTTGTTTCTCCGATCCGAATGGATTCATGAACTTCCACTTGGAGGGAGCAAGTAAGGGGTTGGAGGTCACTGTGGCCATGGGCGACTCTATGGTTGCCACTCTGAAGGCCGACTCGGTGGTCGGTGATTGTTCCTATTATTCTGTCGATAGTTTGTCGAAGGGCGACTATACGGTCACTTCCGGAAATGTCTGTGGCGAATCGGCGAAGACCGTTTACAGGATGGGAGGAATTGACACGTATGAGGTTGCGGTAGATACTAAGTTGTCTAAGCTTCGGCTGAAATGTCCGTATAGCACGGATGGTGTCGTCGCATTCTCTTTGAAGGGTGGAGAGCCTGGTGCAACTTATAGGTTTGAACACTATGTTGATAGGAAAGCACTGTTTTGCGACTCGGTGTCTGTCGATACGGTCATTGATATAGTCAGAGTTGATTCGGTTTATAGGATGGATACGATTATTGACCATGTTGCGTTGGATACAATCTACAAGGTAGACAATACGATTGACTATATCAAGTCGGATACGGTTTATAAAACAGTCTTTGTGACCGACAGTGTCGGTAATCTGATAAAAGACAGGGTGGAGATGCATACATTCAAAGACACTACAGTGGCCTACTATCACTGCTACCAGACCATTGTCTCCGAACTGAAGGCGGTAGATGCTACTCCGACACAGGTGTCGGAATCCACATATTCGTATAAGGATCTGTTGCCGGAGACGTATTATGTCACTTGCCGTACGTCATTGGAAGGCTGTCGCGATTCGGTTGTGAAGAAGGTGACGGTGTCTAGACCTCTAAATGTGAACTTCCTGGTCGACACCATGCAGATCTCCTGTTCTTCGTACTCGGATGGTGTGATGTCTGTGTTGCCGGTGCGTGGTGTGAAGCCGAAATATCCTAAGTATATGTTGAAACGGGATTCTTCTTTCGTGAAGGTGACGGACGGATATGACGTATGTTATCTCTGTGGTTTAAAGAAAGAGCAAACTACGATATTGGGAGAGCAGGTGACAACTTATCATTATGAGCCGGTTTCGTATGATGACAAACCGGTTATGACACGCATCAATCTGATAAATAATGAGAATAAGTTGTGGCTAAAGACTGGTGATGGCGAGTTGGAGTCAATGGACGAATCTGTGGCAGATTTGATATATGGAGAAGAGTTTGTTTCCATGGATTGGAGCATCTTGCAGAATGGGGAGTGGATGGAGTTGCCGGATTACCGAAAGGAAGTTGCCGGAAAGACACAGCTCGGCATTGTCCTCCCTGATAGCTCCGATGTTACGGAAGAGGCCTACTATCTCAATGGCGATTCGTTGATAGTGCCGGTATGGAGTTGTAGCCACTTGGAGAAGTTTTGGTTTGATGCGATGGGCAACTATCAAGATGTAGGGGTCCAAACGTTGTCCAATCTGCCGGCTACTTGGTATGCTGTGCAGTTGGCCGATTCTGCCGGATGTGTCTATAATGATACGATTGAGATTAGGAAGCCGGCAGATGCTTTGGTTATCGATTCCGTACGTTATTTAGGTTTGGGTGATGATTGCAACCCGGAGAAGAGACAGATGGTCGCTTATGCCAAAGGTGGTTGGGGCGAATATCTATATACTTTTGTGGATACGGTTAAGATGGAGAATGGCGGCGCATTTGATGATGGCTATTTGGCTGGTGCTGCCGCAAAATATGATCCTTCTACGAAGACAGGTTGGGGTAGGAGTGAGTTCCTGACCCCAGGTTCCTATTTGGTGACGGTCATGGACGAGAAGGGCTGTATTGTCAAGGCGGCTTCTCGGGAGGATGTGAAGACACGGGTGGTACTCAGCGCCGATACCGCATCGGCAAGGTGCCATGGGGAGGTTAGCTCGGAACTGAAGGTGCATGTGGGCAACGATGCCCGTTCTTACCATGGACTTTATGTGGTGAAGGAACATTATAGCCCTTGCCGTGACGATGTGACTGCTTGTGTCGACGATTCTTTTGGTGTGATATTGGATGGTGTGAAGGCCGATGCCAACAACGACCTGACGTTGAATCTGTCTGTCGGAAACCATGGCATATTTGTCTATGAGATGAATGACGATGGCTCGCTTGGCTGCGGTGGTTATGTGAAGGTGATGGTTGTTGACACGGTGAAGACGATTGGCATGACCCGCAAATTCTCCACAAATGTCTCTTGTAAGGGTGCGGATGATGGAGAGATAGAGCTCTTTATCACAGGAGGAAAATCTCCGTATACGTTGAGGCGTACAAATAGGTGGGGTGATACGACGGCGGTTGGCAGTGTGAAGTCTTGGACAATTAAAGCATCTGATCTGACAGATTGGAAGTCGGAAGAGCCGGATGCGTTGCCTCTCCATGTTTATTCGGTGGAACATCTCGAACCGGGCGATTATTACTTCACATTGGTCGATGATTTGGGTTGCCATAAGGTTTTGGGCGATACGTTTGCTCTGGATACGGTGGTCACCATCAAAGAACCTGAACGGTTGGTGTTGACGGCGGCCTCTTCTTCCTTGTGTAGAGGTAAGGGAGCGTCCAACGATCTGAATGTGGGTTCGGTGTCTGCCAAGAATGTGACGGGCGGTACTCCTCCTTATCTTTACTCGTTGACGGGCGGTGTCTCTTATTCGTCCGAGGGTGTTGGTTATGCGGGTGCGGTTTTTGATTCGGAGTCGGGTTTCATCCCTATTGTGGGCGATACTGGCACCGTGTTTAAGTATGAGGTGAAGGATGCGAATGGTTGTATGCGGGATACTTCTCTCCGATTCAATAGGGATGTCATTAGTGTTAGCAGATATGACTTCTTGGCCTCTTCTTGGTCTCACAATGGCGATATTCTTGCTCTGATAGACTTCTGCGGGCCTGAATCTGCGTTCGACAGCGTCTCCTATAAATTCATGAATGCGAGTGGAGAGGTGGATTCGCGTGTTGAAGAGCTCGACAAGCGTATGTATATCTTTGACATTGCGGCCGGGAAGCCTGCCGATAGGGCCGTTTTGGAACATCTGGAAGATACTCGGGTTGTGCCGGATAAGTTCTTTACGGACAAGTTTAATCTGATAGACGGCATTAGCGAGTCGCTTGCCAACCATATCACGCTTGTCAAATTGAATGACAATACGGGGTCGTCTTCCCAAAAGACCGCAGACAAGGTATGGAGTGAATTTGATGTGCAGATGTCTTCTTTCTTCAAGGGTTGCCGTTATGAGACGGAGGTCTATGGGCTGAAGATAGCTTATGATGACGTTGTCTTGTATGATGGTGGAGTGGATAGGCGGAAGGACATTCTTGCCGTGAATATCTATGATGATGCGGACGGATTTTCTAACATCTCGATTGTCCTCTCCGGTGATATGGATTGTGATTTGTATCTTTATCACATGAACGGTGTCACCTCTTGGCATGAGAAGACTCTGGCGGGCTCTTACATTGCCCAATCTGGCTCTTTATATGATGCGTCAGGAAAAACCGTGTATAATAAAGTCGTTAAGTTTAAAGATAGTATGTTCGATACCGAAAACAAGGAATCTGAAGTGATTGTAGTCTATGTCAAAACGAAACATGATTCGTATGGAACGTATATGATCACGAAGTAGTGGGCTGTATCAGGAAGGGTCTTGGTGAAGGATAAAGTAGGTAAGGGGTAATGTATATGAATAGTTTGAGAATGGAGAAGGGGGTGGTTGCGCTGAAGGTTGCGTTGTTGGTGGTGATGCTGGCGTTGGGTGGTGTGTCTGTGCGTATGCAGGCAGCCATCACCTCCACGTCGCAGAATCTGGATGAGTTTAGTTTCAAGAAGGGATTGACGATGAATGGCGGACTGTCGTTCTCCAACTCTTTTTATTCGGGTAGTGACAGTCTCGTTTACCGAGATCCTTATGCCATGTTCTTGAACGGTAATTTGAACTTCAATTTGTGGGGCATCAGTATGCCGTTCTCCTTCTCGTATAGCAATACGCAGAAGTCATACACTCAGCCTTTCAATAGGTTTAAGCTGGACCCTCGTTATAAGTGGGTCCACCTCTTGGTGGGTACTAATGTGATGGAGATGTCGAAATATACGCTTTCTGACCACGACTTTACCGGCGTGGGGGTGGAGCTGACTCCGGGCAATTGGAACATATCCGGTATGTATGGTAGGTTGAAGAAGGCTGTCGAGTTTGACTCGAAGGTGGAAAACTACTCCACCGTATCCTATAAGAGGATGGGCTATGCCGCCAAAGTGGGTTATGATGCCTCTTTCGGCGAATATAATGTCACCTTCTTCCATGGCGAGGACGATAAGAACTCTTTGGATGATGAGGTCCCGATGGAGTGCTACCTTACGCCTCAGGAGAATACTGCAGTCTCCGCATCTGTGACGCAGAAGTTCTTGAAGTATTTCTATGTGCATGGGGAGTATGCCGTCTCTATCTACAACTCTAATATACTGACGGAAGAGGACGAGCCTGCCAAAACGGGCAACATACTGGACCGCATCCTGGGTAGAAACGTGTCGGAGAGATACGTGGATGCCTGTAATGCGGCTTTGGGCTATCAGGGCCAGGTGTGGGGCGTCGCTCTCCAATACGAGAGGGTGGCTCCCTATTACACCACGCTTGGTGGCTATTACTTCACCAACGACTTGGAAAACTTCACTTTGGCTCCTAATGTCAAGTTGATGAAGGGCAAGTTGACCCTCTCCGGCAACTTCGGCTTGCAGTATAACAACCTCAACGGCGACAATGCAAACGATACGCACCATGTGGTCTATTCCGCCAACGCCTCCTATAGCTCGGGCAAGGCTTGGAACGCATCGCTCTCGTTTTCCAACTTCACCACCTATACGAAATTGAAGCCCGTCTCGTATCCTTACTATACGGATGCGTTGGACAGCCTTAACTTCTACCAGCTCTCCCGCTCGTTGTCGGGCTCTGTCTCCTACACCTTCGGGTCGGAGGCGGTGGTTGATGTAATCTCCGGCAATGCGGCCTATCAGACTGCCAATATATTTCAGGAAGATAAACTTACCTCTTTCTCCGATTTCTATTCGGGTGGGCTCTCTTTCTCGCAACAGATTGCGGCTTGGGCTATGGGGTGGTCTCTCTTCCTAAATGGAAGTTTCAGTGACGCATCTTCCTCCGAAACTTCCTATTTCGGACCGGGTGCGGCCTTGAATAAGGGCTTCTTCCGGAATAGGCTCACTACGGGCATCTCCTGCAATTATAACTGGAACACGGTGTCGGGCGAGACTACCGGATCTTTGCTCAATTCGGGATGGAACCTTTCTTACGCGATAGACGGAACGAAGAAAAAACTGGGACGGCATTGCTTCTCTCTCAACAGTGGCTACACCAAATATCTGGGTGGCATGGTGAAGGGGGACAATGAATATGAGTTTCTCACAACTTTGACTTATAGCATTAACTTTTGAAGATAGAAACAGATGAAATATAATAGGAAGGGGAATAAGGGAATGAAACGTATTTTTCTGGTATTGGCGTTGTTGCTGGGGATGCTGTCTCCTGTCGCGGATCTTTCGGCGCAGATAGGGACCGTCTATCCGGTAGACATCAACGTGATGATGACGCCGCCGTTCGGGCCGTGCCTGAAGGACTATGTGGGGACAAGCCGCTTCCAGTGCCACCTGCTGTTGCGTGACATGAACCGGAACAGCTACCGCATGGCGGTCAAGCTGACGGTGAAGTCCATGACCGGCAAACTGATGTTCGGCGCGATGTCCAATCCCTTCTTCCTCACGCCCGGCCAGCCGAACATGGACATGGGCGAGAGTCTGTTTGCCGAGTTCTTCTCCCAAAGCGGGGCGGGCATCTATGCCCGTTACGGCAGCGGCTGTATGCCGGAGGGAGCATACAACTTCATATACCAGGTGGTGGATGCCAACGACTCCCGCTACATACCGGTGAGCCGGGAGTGCGTCCTGACCAACTTCATAGACAGGGGGGCTTCGCCGCAGCTGATAACGCCATTGGACGGCGACTCCCTGTGCCTGAGTGATGGACAGACCCTCAACTTCACGTGGCAGCTGCCGTTTGTGACGGGCGAGGCCAACTGCTACAAGTTCGAGCTATGTCCGGTGCCGGAGGGCATGTCGCCTAATCTGGCCATGGAGTCCGGCATCGCCATGCAGGGCTACTACTCTGCGATGACTTATATGCCGATGCACATGGTTAAAAAGAGCGCGACGATGCCGTTCTCGCCTAAAACCACCTACGCATGGCGCGTCACACTCTACGACGGGACAGGGCAGAACCCCCGCAGCAGCTACCCCAATGGAGGGGCCAGCTCCGTCTTCACGTTTGTGAACTGCGGAGAGAAGCAGGTGCCAGATCCGTACGTCAGGAGCCAGATCCCCGCATTCAAGGAGATAGCCGAACTCGATACCGTGCACATGGACACGGTGACCGTCATGGACGGCCGTGCGGAGGCCTCCTGGCTGCTCGACGACGAGCCTGTCCGCAACAAGTATGCGGGCTATGTGGTGGAGGTGCGCAAACGGAGCCAGGACACATGGTCGCCATACTCCATGGTCGGGGTGGAAGACATCACCTACGACATTACCGGGCTGAAGTACAACGAACACTACCAGGTGCGCGCGCAGTATTATCTTGTGGGCGGGGACGGCAACCCGATCTATGCGCCATACAGCGACACGCTCGACTTTGTGGTGCCCAACCCCGCCGACACCGTGGAGTGCGGCGAGCTGGCCGGACTGACCGACTGCGCCGCTGACGAGAAAGGACGCGTGCTGAAGATAGGCGACTCCTTCTCCGCCAACGGCACCCGGATATACATAGACAGCATAGGCTATAACGCCACAGACTCTGCCGTCATATCCGGTACGGGCTACGTCAACTTCCCCGTACTCTCCAACTTCAAGTTGAAGATGCGTTTTGCGGAAGTCAGGATAAACTGCGCAGGCGAGATGGCGCAGGGACGCGTGGCCTCCGTCTACGACGAGAGCACGGGAGCCATCATAGACCTCAACCGTATATCGGGCAAGGGCGACGGCGGCGGCTCCGAGTCGCCTACTACCGAGACTTCCGTCACTAAATACGACAGCCGGGAGACCGCGCTGCAGAAGACCTCGGAGGGTGGCTTCTTCGAGGTGGACGGCTCCGTCTACGTGAAGGACGCCGACGGGCAAGCCGTGGAGGTGGGCAAGCCGCTCGTGCTGGGTGCGGCCGACTATACCAACCCGAACGTGCTGGACGACGGGAACGCATACATACGCTTCCGCAACGGAGACCCGCGCCGCATCGCCTTCGACGACGACGAGCATAACGTCTACCGCAAACCGCACTCCATAGGTGCGGACTATGTCTATTTCGGCAACGACGACACGCCCGGCTCCGGCTATATAGTGCCTTGGTTGGCGATGAACCCCGGCAGGGTGGTGCAGCTGCCCGCCGTCCCTTCCAAGGGGATGGCCGGCTATACGGACGTGAAGTTCGTACTGCCCACCTCCGACGGCAACTACCTGGAGCTGAACCACACCAAGACCGCCGACGGCTACCTCGTCACCCTGCCGGGAAAGGATGCCGGCACCATCACCGAGGTCTACGCCATAGGCAGGAAGGGTGGACAAACCGCCTACTCCAACGTGGGCAAGCTCCGCATCTCCAACTACGAACGCCGCACGCAGCACCTGGTGCTGGTGCCGGTGACGGACGGGTATGACAACGTGGACGTGGAGAAGATACAGGCCTACCTCGACGAGGTGTACGGCCGTCTGGGCGTGACGTGGAAGGTGACCAAGGAGGCCCGCTTCTATGACGAAAACGTGGAGAACCTCCTTTCCGACGGCTTCGACCTCACCACCGGCGGCCTCTTCGGCAAGGAGTCCGACGACATGCTCCTCCTGCGCAAGCTCTACTTCGAAGGCAAGGAGGTGGCAGACAACACCGCCTACATCTTCCTGCTCGACAAGGCGACCGACGCCACGGGCAACCTCGTGGCGGGCGACATGCCGCAGAACCGCCCCGTGGGCTACGTCTTCATGGACCACGTGGCGGGCGGCTTGGACCGTCTCCTGACCCATGAGCTGGCCCACGGCGTCTACAACCTCGACCATACCTTCGAGAAGGCCTACGGCATGGCCAAAGGCACCACCGACAACCTGATGGACTACGCCGCCTCCGACCCCGACTTCCTCGCCTACTACCAATGGAACCTCATCGACAACCCCGGCTTCGCCTGGAGCCTGCTGGAGAAGGACGAAGATGCGATGTACAAGTCATGGACTGTTCTTTTTGGCAATATCGTTGAGAATATACCAGAACATGAACACGAAGTGAAATCGTTTGTGTCTATTGCAGGTAAAATCGTAACATTACCTGCTAATGCAAGAGATTTCTCTTTTATGGATGGATATCTAGTCGGATTCACAATAGAAGATGAACGTTGGGCGGCTTTCACGACATCTCAAACTCATTTCTCGGGATTTTATAAAGATGCAGAAAAGAAAGGTGACAAAAGCTTTGAAATCTCTAAGAAGGCAAAACCTTATACAATGTCTACTAATGCCAATAGTGTGTATTATGCGTTGCAAAAAGGTGGAGATTGTCTCAGTATTGATGTCTATAAGGTGGATTTCGCTTCTAGTATAGTGTCTGGCAATGGAGGTGTTGGCGCAGAAAGCAAACTTTTCAGGGAGACTCGATGTGCGATTGACAAATTACCTATAATGGAGGGTGCGTCTGTCAAGAAAGTAAAGACAGTCTCTAATGTGATAAACTGCTTAGAAGGAAGAGCTAAAGAATTATATAAGTTTGTCATTGAGCATACGTCTAATGGCGTTGAGTTGACAGATGAATATAAAGAGGAATTGGGATCTTGTTTGATGCTTTTTGATTCGGTGTTTATTGACCAATTAGATGGTGATTCTAAAACTCTGACAGGTTCGGTATATACTGTCAATTTTAAAGAAATGTTCAACTACGGACATTTGAATTTATTGGCCAAAATCAAGGAGATAACACAATCCTTCATCACCAGAAACGGCATACTTGTCGTCACAATGGAGGATTCTGAACGCTTTAGGGATAAGTGCCTGCTGTATAATACGATTAAGCAAGTTGCATTGGATGGCGATTGCGTTGTTGCGGAGAGTATAGTAGAATATATAAACAAAGAAGGATCCGTGGATTTGTGCGACTGGAAATTCATGAAATTATGCTCTCAAGGTGCCTATGAAATTTT
Source organism: Prevotellaceae bacterium (assembly GCA_020636675.1). Classification (GTDB taxonomy): domain Bacteria; phylum Bacteroidota; class Bacteroidia; order Bacteroidales; family Paludibacteraceae; genus RGIG10190. Next base: position 15,397 of record JACJXK010000025.1, on the reverse strand, counting down.
AAACGGACATGAATCTTTTGAACTTTTGTCGTGTTTGCTGAAGAATATTAAGATTCCTGAAAGTTTCTGGAATCCCAACAGATTTGATAGTAGCATAAAAAAACTAAACGATGAGATTGAATCTGTATTGAAAAAAAATGAAGTAAATCCAGATTCTTATGTGGCAATGATACCTCGTGAGGTTTCCGAACACGCTCTTGCCTGTGGTTGCGGAGGATGGAACTCTGTTGTTGATTTGGCTTTAGGATTGACGGACTTGGGCGGCGCACTTACGACCAATCCTATAGATATGTATGATTTTATAAAGACTACGTATGATGGTTTGTCGCAGGATGGTGCATTAGCTTCTGTGTCTACAGAAATTATGGACGGAATAAAAGCGCATCATGGATACGTGGAGGGGTATGGCTTTGATACCTATCAGTCGAGTTACAGTGCTTGCTATGATCTTGTTTTTGTCGCTTCCTTCTATGTGGGAGCGGGAGAGGTTGCTGCAATCTCAAAGGCTGGTAGTGTATCGGAAGCGGCTAAGGTGTTGGGTAATGTGATAAAAGCGATGCCTTCAAAATCGGTAAAGTCAGTAAAGGCAGCTGCTAATACTGTTAAAACCTTGCCGAAAAATGCGTATGTTGTATTAAAAACAACTCCGGAAGTTATTGCGAAAATATCGGAAATAAGTGATGAGGCAGTTAAAAGAATAGTCGTTGACATTGCGGACAGAGTGCCGGATGGCGTTTTGAAATATTTGTCGGAAGAAGCTAAAATCGTAATTCTTGATGCCTATTTGGAGACTAGAATAATTGAGATCTCCGACGATGGCATGAAATTATTGAATAAGGTAAATGTAGGTACTGGACAAATTAGCCAGATAAATATAATATACGAATCGTCCTCGGTTGTTACCGACGTTTCCGGAGAAAAGGGTATTCTTAAAATAGGAAAGAATGTAGAGGGCAAACTCATCACTTGGCTGGATGCCAACACCCTGAAAAGGTGGGCGGATGTCTGCGAAAGGCTGAACCTTGGAGAAGGAAAAGCAGACGCTTTCCTTGCTAAGCTGAATCAACTTTCCGACAAGGGTAATGCCTTGTATAACGATTTCGCCAAAGCTTCCGACGACCTACTCCGCAACCTTATCGACAAGCCGGAGCTGGTGGATGCGTGGAAGCGGCTTTCGGATTGTAGCGCAAGTGAAGCAGTCCGTACAAACACGAAAGCATTGGAAGCGTTATCTAAGAAATTGGCGGGTGAAACTACCGGCTTCCCTACACCAATAGAAATTTGGGGCAAGGCTTTTTTTGATGAACATTTGTTGAGGTTTAACGAAGGAGTCTCTTGCTTAAAGTTAAATTCTACAAGGAAATATAATACTTTAGGGAATAGCGAACTATTCGTGATTCCGAAGTCGGAAATGGATAAACTGTTGCTGAAAACTAATGGTGACATCAGTTTAATCGAAAAAGAGTTAGGAATACCAGAGGGAGCATGGAAAGATGAAATTGCTAAATCAAAAGATAAACTTATTCGCGTGGACATAATAGATAAGACTCTGATAAAGAACCTGCGTATGTCATCAGGCATGGAGGGGTCTGCAAACAACTTGTGGATTCCAGGCGGAAAAACTCCTGAAGGTTGGTCGGAAGCTGTGATTGAGTCTGTTGAATGGAGTAAAATAAGTAATGACAATATTAAAACTATTATAGAATGAAAAAAATAGGTAGAGCGGAACTTCATAATGAAATGAAGAATAGAGATAGGTTCCCAAAAATCAGGGAAGTAGCAAAAAAAGAATTGTATTCTTTTTTGGTTGGCGATGTTTGTGGATTAGCCTATCAGGAACCTATTAAAACAAAACCTAGTTTGGTGGTCGAATATCTGCAAATGTTTCTTGAGGAGGGATTTATTACGAACGAGCAGATAAACAGAGAACTCTCTAAAATTGATGTGTCCGTTAAGGAGAATGCATGGCTGGTTCTTATGTATATAGAGGAACAATTAAGAATTCTTCAGTTTACCGAGTACCCCTATACCATACGAATAGACATAGATATGTTAAAAGAGAAATTGATGAAGATGCCGTACGAATATTGGGACGATTATACTGTGAAATACGTATTGCGAGAGATAAAAGAAGAAACAGGTTACGAAATTGCTCCGCCAGACGGGAGTAAGTAAGATGAATTAAATAAGAAAGATATGGAAAAAGAAGAATAAGGAGAATGATGATACAGCCTCAGCCGAACGGGGCAGTGGCAGGACGAGATGCTGGAGTAGAGACTCTGTGCCCCCGCTGCCGCGCGACCGCATCGCGTGGCACCGAGTGAATCAGTTTTTTGGAGAAGATAATGTTGAATTAATAGTTAAATAGTATGAGCTAGAATTTGATTTACAGGGCAATGGCTCAAAATGAGATGAAGGAGTTCCTATTAGGAATCGGGGTGTATCGATACATTAGTCATTCGGATATGGGACCTGGAGAGGATAGCCATTATTTTATTTTTACAGAGATTCAAATTGAAAAATATTTGAGAGAGCATCCCGATCAGGAGCAGGTAATCTTTACCTTGATGGACAAGACTCTTGTGGACATATTGGAGGATGGCGGTGCCAAAAGCACCCTTGAGTGCAGTATGTATATATGGTGGTATTTTATTGCAAGAGAAGAAGAAATCCTCAAGACGGAATGGAAGTTTTCTGAAAGATTGTTGGCGTTATTACGGGAGCGGTATAATCAATATCTGGAGTCTGGAGCTGATTTCAGGCATTCGAAAGATGGACCGGAAACAGTAAAGTATCTGATGGAGGTTAGAGCCCGGCTGTTAAAAGAGCGTTTCGGGTTTGAGATTTGCTGAAGCCTTGTCCCCCCGCTGCCGCGCGATTGTATCGCGTGGCACTGAGGCAGCCGTGGTAGAGTGAATAAAAAAGAAAATCCACAAGAAAGTCGAAAAGAATTTCTTCTTGATCAATTTTTGAAAGCTGGCAGTCAAAGTTCGAATGTAAAAACATATCAATTTTGGCGGCATGATAACAAGCCAATAGAATTATGGAGCAATAAAGTGATTGATGAAAAGTTGAATTATGTTCACAATAATCCGGTAGAAGAAGGTATTGTTTTTCGTGCAGAAGATTATTTATATAGTAGTGCTACAGATTATGCAGGAGAAAAAGGTTTATTGAATAATGTGATTGTGATTGAATGATACCACGCGATGCAATCGCGCGGTAGCGAGGGTCTTGTTTGCCGCAAGGACCAATCACTGTCATAGGCTTTGAGGTCGGTGGTTAACTGTAGACCATCGGCAACTGGTACGATTGGTGATAGTGTTATGTTTTTCGAGACGGATTCCTTTGTTTTACATAAAAATCTGTAAACTTTTTCGGAACAGTGTCGGGGATGGAATAAAAACAAAATGTCATTAGAAATGAAAAAGTTGACATTTTAGATTTGTGATGAGGTGAAAAAAATAATGATAAAAAGATAGAATGAGAGATTTAGGTTTGTTGTTAAGATGGTTGGCGTTGCTGCTTGTGCTGGCAACGGTTCCGGCTAGGGCAGACGTGACGGACGTTACGGAGAAGCAGATAAAGGAGAATGTCCGTAAGTTGAACGAGTCGGTCAAAAATGTACAGGAAGATGTCAATGTCTTAATAAAAGATGTTGGCGAGGCCTATGGAAATGCCGGCGACGGACTGTCTGTCTCAAAAGAAGCATACGGAGAGCTGAAGGATGTCCTTGGCGAATATTTGGATGCCATAGGCGACCTTTCCGTCTCCGACTTTAAATCCGTAAATACGGACAATCTGAAGACGAAGTTTAAGGAGATTTCAGAAAAGGCAAAAAGCATAAAAGGCATTTCGGATGACTTCTCCGCGCGAGTAGATGCGTTGCAGAAGGATATGGAGATGTTGGTGGAACGTGTCAGAAATGTTGCCACTGTGGTCTTTACAGCCCCCGTCATGTTGCGGGGGGGAAGTGGCAATTCGGGATTGGAAATATCCATTGATACACTGAAGTATATACGGAAGAGCCCGACGGAGGGTAGTGTGGCGATGGATGTCCATGCGGGATTCCAGTTGCCGTTTTCCGTGTCGCCGAATCAGGGGATAACGAAGCTCAAATTCAGAGGCGAGAATATCATCCTTGCGGGTTCCGGACCATCCCGAATCAAAGTGGATTTGGAAAAAGGGAAATCGTATCAGAAGTTCCCCATCGTAGACGGAAAGGCTTGGATGATTGTGGATTCGACCTCTTACTTGGATTTCGACTGTAACGGATTCAGGGAGATGCGTCTGAAGGGGCAGTTTGAGTTCTGTTCGAGCGTGATCTATCCGGCAGAAGCTTCGGCTACAGACACTACGGTGGCTGCTGATTTTGACGTGTTCATCTCTGATTTGGAAGATATCCTCATAGAGACGGGCATAAACAAACCGTTTAAGGTGAGAGGTACAGGCGATGTGGTATATGAGGTGCATGGCCTGGTGGCCGATATGAGTACGGCGCGTAATGCAGACGGCTTCGCATTCCCGAAAGGCTATTCGCAGCCGTTTGTAGAGGAAGACGCCTCCTATTGGACGGGCTTCGCCTTCAAAACGTTGAAGGTGGATGTGCATGAGGAGCTGCCGTTTGTCGATTCTCTGAGTGCATACAATATGCTGATAGACGAAACCGGATTTTCCGGCTGGTTCTCGGCGGCATTCTCTTTCGGCGACGAGTTTGACGATCCTAGCATGGCACAAAATGCGGATCAGGTGGTTGTGGGGAAGGATAAGAATACCAAGGAGAGCAAGAAGGTGATGACGGGCCGGATCACAAGGTTGGCGGTGGGTATCGCCTCCAATAAGGTTGTGGACGGAGAACTGAACGGAAGCCTTTCCATTAAAGGATTAGGAAAGAAGAAGGATAGCAACACCTCTAAGGTGGAGCCGTTGACCGTCAAATTGGATGGTAAACTATATACGGAATCTACGAAAGAAGGAGACGAACTGTGTTATGACATAAAGGCGAAGATAGCTCACGGAGAATATGTGATTCCTATTTGTAAGTCGGTGGATATAAACATAGGAGCCGGAACGTCCGTGCAATATGCGAAGAAGCTAAACTATGCGGATTCGACCTATAGCCGGGGCTTTTCCGTCAACCTCTGTGGTAGTGCCGGTTTTAGTGAGTCGTTCCTGAAGTTTGATGGCTTGACCTTCCAAAACCTGCAGTTCTCTACTATGGCACCATATTTTGGAGGCGGCACGTTCTCCCTGAATGGTGCGAAAGAGTGGGAATTGGGAGGCTTGAGCTTCGCATTGATGGACATGTCTGCCGGCTATGACACGACATCACATCTGGCCTCTATGGGTGCGGCTATCAAACTGAAGATTATCGGCGACGGCAACGGAGCTTCGGTGGCAGGTAAGTTTAGGATGATGGCCAAGACAAATAATGGATGGAAGGTAGAGGGGTTGCATGTCGATTCCATCTCCGTCGATTTGGATTTTTCCGCATTCCACCTTTTGGGTATGATAGCCCAGTTTGACAACGACGCTGTTTATGGAAAGGGATTTGAGGGCCATATAAATTTGGGTATCGATGCTCTTGATCTGAATGTGGACATAGCGGGACGTTTCGGAAAACGGGCGAGCCTTGTCACCCCAAATCAGACATTCCGTTATTGGTATGTTTCTGGCGATGTGGGTTTGCCGGCCGGTGTGGTGATATTCCCACCTGCGGTGATGTTGAAGTCCGTCTCTTTGGCTGTGTACAGTAGAATGGGTTTTTCTCTGAATGAAAGTTCCTATTCCCTGAATAAAAATTTCACTCCGAATGAGAATACCGCCTTTGGTTTTATAGGAGGAATAGGCGTCTATGTGGCACAAAAGAGTCTGGTTGACGCTGCTGTGCAACTGGGAATGGAGTTCAACAGTGGAGGAGGAATAAAGAAGATAAGATTATTGGGGGCTGTCTATATGCTGGCTTCAGAGCAGAAGAATTCAATGATAAGAGGAACGTTGGATTGTACGTATGACTTTGAAAACGACATATTCCTGTCTGATGCGGAAGTGACCGCCAACTTGGTTGATGTTGTCACCGGAAATGCCAGTATGCACCTTTACTCCGGACCGGATGGCTGGGATTTTGATTTGGGGACAAATGAGAAACCAGCGCGTCTGAACTTTGCGGGAATAGCCCAGTCCAAGTCCTATTTTATGATGGGTAGAATACCAGCCTATCTTTCGCCGTTGGATGCCAAAATAGCGAAGAGGTTCAATATTGTACAGTCGGATGCGACGGCAAACGACAATACGGAGATGTTTGCTACGGGAAAAGGATTCGCGTTCGCTATTGCGGTCAACCTCAATTGTGGCGTAAATAGGTTCATTTATGCCAATGTGGATGTCGGAGGCGGAACAGACGCCTTGGTTATCCGTCGTCCGGGCATGACCTGTGGAGGAAGCAATTATAGAGTGAACGGAAGGGCGTACATCTATATGGACTTGGGAGCGGGAGTGAAGCCAAGAAGAAAAAAATATTGTATTGTTGAATTCTCCGGAGATGCTCTTCTTGAGGCGGAACTTCCGAAACCATATTATGTGGGCGGAAAGGTGTCGTTCCGATACCGGGTTTTGGGAGGCCTTGTGAGTGGACATGCAACAGCTAAGTTTAGTGCGGGTTCGAGATGTAGTTGGAATTCCGTTGGAACTTATGAGGTCCAGAATCCTGGGTTTGATTTCTCCGGTTATGAAAATGAGAACGAAAAGGTCTTTGAAGATGTGGAGAATGGCGTAGGGGAAGAGTATTGGAATGAATCGAATGAGGAAAATCCGTCGTCGACGGCACCAACTACGGATGGGGGTAATTGAAAAATAGGAAAATAAAAAGAGACGTTGGTATGACATCTGTTCATGCTGGCGTCTCCTAAAAGCGATAAAAAGAGAAAATGAAAGTGAAAAGAGTTGTTATATTGTTGGTTGCCCTTTGCGCGACAATCTGCGCACAGTCAACGGAGAGAGAAATCGAATTGCTTTATTTCAATCACGGAGATTCTGTCTCCTTGAGATGGGCTCCTACATCCGATGTGTTGTTCCAACGAAGCGTAAAGTCCGGTTATGTACTGCAACGTCGGGTTGCGGGTGACTCTGAATGGACTTCGTTAACGCCTATCCTTTATCCGGAGTCAAATGAGAAGCTGATGGTTCGTGAGGCGTTAAATGAGGAATTTGTTCCTTTGCGGGAGATATTGTATCGCCAAGGACGCGATGCTTTTTCCCAAGAAGAGGCGATACCTTCTACTGACGATCCATCTCCTCGGCTGGAGTCGGTGGAGGGTGAGCCTTCCATCGAAGACCAATTGCTGTTTGGCATGGCGCTCTTCTCCTGCGATTTCTCATTGGAAGTGGCGAAGGCTGCTGCTTTGCATTATGTGGACAAGGCGATAGAAAAAGGAGCGAAGTATCAGTATCGCGCCGTTTTTGGAGAAGATGCGTCTTCTTTGAATCCAAATGTCGCTGTACTTGATGTCGATACGAAAGTGTTGAGCGTATTGCCGGCACCTAAGGATTTTAAGGTTGATTTTGATGAATGGCAGGTTGATTTTGAATGGCCTATGGTTGGACATAAGGGGTATTATTCTGGTTATGTCATAGAAAGAAGTGTGGACAAAGTCAACTTCAAGCCTGTGCGCACTCGTCCTATTATACCGATGGAGAACGAGTCTTATCGGGAAGACATCGCATCATTCAGAGATTCATTGCCAAATCAAGATGATGTCTTTTATTATCGTCTGAAGGGATATTCTCCATTTGGACTTTATGGCCCATTCTCTAATGTGGTGAAGGGGCAAGGAAAGTATGACTTCAAACAGATTGACGTCCGTATAGATACGGTCATCTTTGATAAGAAGAACACCGCAGAGGTCAGATGGTCTGTGGATAAAAAATATGAGCGAAAGATTAAGGGGTTTCGGGTGACAAAGTCGTCGAATATGAAAAATTCCAAGATTGTCAATCCTACGCTTTTGTCGTCCAACAAAAGAAAACTAAAGGATGAGGATGCGAGCCGTTCGTATTATTATGCAGTGGAAGCCTATGGGTATAAGGAGGGTGAAGTCTCGTCGTCCAGTCTATACTATGGCTATAAGCCGGATAGCATTCCGCCCGCAGTGCCTGTTGGTTTGAAAGCAACGATAGATTCGGCAGGCGTGTCTCATATATCTTGGAACCCGAATAAGGAGAGTGATTTGTTGGGCTATAGACTCTATTTCTCCAACTCAGGTAGGGAGGATGATTTCTTCGATGTGTTAGATACAATATACAAAGATACTTTATATGTGGATACTTTATCGTTGAATACGTTGACTAATAACATCTATTATAAGGTTCTTGCTTTGGATAGGAATTACAATCCGTCTGCATTGTCGAAGACGGTGAAGGTTTCTAAACCCGATACGATTGCTCCTGTTGGGGTCGTGTTCGCATTCCCTGTACAGCCCAAAGAGTCTGTCTTGCTACAATGGGAAAATACTCCTAGTCAGGACGCCAAATATATGGAGTTGTACAGACAGATTGACGACACGGGCAAGGTTGTCCTGTTGAGGCGTTTTAATATAGGGAAGAAAACAGAGTCCAAATTTGAAGATTTCTATCCCTTTAGTGGGGAGGTAGTGCAATATTTTATGGTCGTTTATGACGAAGTGGGTAACACGACCAAGTCGAGGACCAGTAAATTCCAAACGAAAGGAGAACGGCCTGGCTGTGTCAGTGAGTTGAAACTGAAGTTGATAAATGAGGAGTCGAAAAAAATGATAATATTGAATTGGAAGAACAACTCAACGGCTGTGGTTAATCGTTTCGTCGTTTATCGGAAAGAGGATGGTGGACGTATGTTGCCGATAGCGTCGGTCCGTGCAAACAATACTTTTTATGAAGACAAATCGGTTGCCATAGGGAGTAAATATGTCTATATCGTAAGGCCTGTTTCTACGGAACGGGTTTGCCCTGCCGTCTATTCGGAAGAAGTGTCGTTCGATGGTTTTGTCAAATAGACAGGGTGTGTCTCCTATAGTAGGATTTTTGTGGATACGATGCCTTTGGCCTGAATGTATAAACATATTTTGTGAAATATCAAGTAATAGCCAATCCATGTCGTGCTCCGTATGCGGGGCATGATGTGGACGGCTTTCCTATTTGTACAGACGGTGTGTGTACCCCGTCTCTGACGACTAGGACGGCGAAACTTCCGAAAAACAGATCTGTTTTTTGCCACTCCGACCATTTGGGCAGTTTGTTTCTAATCACAAACTTTGACGGCGAAGCGGAGCGGCACGTGGAGTATGTCCCGTAAGGCGAGGCGTTTCAGGAGAAACGCAACAATACGTTTGGAATACCTCATTCCTCTTCAATCTCAATCCTCTCGATCCAATCAGTCCAATCAATCTAATCATCATCCCGTAGGGATAGTCTATTTGTAGAAGAAAAAAATGAGATGCGGGACAGCATTCCATCGGAATGCGCCAATGCTATCCGTTGCCGCAAATTTCCGGACGAGATTTTCCGGACAAACAGTTTTTTTCAAAACGCCTCTCTCAATCCAATGGATAAAATTGTTACCTTTGCGATAGATGTAAAAACGTAAAAAAGGAAAGATATGAAACGACTCCCTTATGGAATATCTGATTTTCGGAAAATCATCACCGAGGATTTTTACTTTGTGGACAAATCGGAGATCATCCCCGATTTGGAAAACATTGCCAACTTCATCTTCCTTCTCCGCCCGCGCCGCTTCGGCAAAAGCATCTTCAGCAACATGCTGGCGGAGTATTACGACATCAACAACAAGGAGTGTTTCAACGAGCTGTTCGGCAACCTCCACATCGGTCAGCAACCCACCAAGGAGGCAAGCAGATACATGGTGCTGAAGTTCGACTTCTCCACCGTGAAAAAAGGACTGGATGAGTTGGAAAAAAGTTTTGACGAAAATTGCCGATATACTATCGAAAAATTCTTGATGAAATATTCGATGTATTATACAGAAGAGGAGAGAAGAAAAATATTAGGATATGAATTTTTGAATACTATGATGACTGGATTGTCAGACATAGCCCATGGTAAAGGTATTCCGGTTTACCTCTTCATCGACGAATACGACAATTTTTCAAATACGATTCTCTCCATCCACGGGAAAGAGAAGTTTAAGTCCATCACGCACGGCACGGGCTTCTACCGTGACTTCTTTCAGGTGTGCAAGCCGAGCTTCGACCGCATCTACCTCACGGGCGTGAGTCCGATCACATACGACGACTTGACCTCCGGCTTCAACATCGGCACGAACATATCGCTATTGTCTCCGTTCCATAAGATCGTCGGATTCACGGAGGAAGAAGTGCGTGCGATGATTGAATATTACCGTGCCGAAGGTTGCATCAAACGACGAACGGACGCAATCATCGAAGAGATGAAGCCGTGGTATGACAACTACTGCTTCTCCAAAAGATGCTATGGCAAGGAATCGCCGATGTATAACAGCAATATGGTTCTGTTTTACATGAGTAACATCTTGCTGTGCGACCAGGCACCTGACGAGATGCTGGACCGCAACGTGGCGACGGACTTCCCGAAGCTGCGTATGCTGCTCGACGTGGAGGATCCGGCCGACCGCCAGCGACGCATCGACATCATCCGCCAGCTGGCCAACACGAACGAGACCACGGGCAACATCGTCATCTCATTCCCTGCGGAGGAGTTGAAGAAGGCGGACAACTTCGTGAGCCTGCTTTTCTACTACGGTCTGCTGACCTTTGCTGGCGAGGACCGTTATGGAAGGACTATACTTCGGGTGCCGAACAACACGATGCGCCAGATGTATCTCAATTATCTCTTGAACATAGCCGAGGACGAAGGTTTCCGTATCAATGACGAGCGCATCGCATTGGACGATTCCATCGTCAGGATGGCGATAGACGGAGAGTGGGAAGATGCCGTGCTCTTGCTCGGCGACCTTTACTCCAAATACAGCAGCATCCGCAACTCGATAGACCGCGAGGCGGACGTGCAGGGCTTTCTGCGCGCGCTGCTCTGCATCAACCAATATTATGCCGTGCGGCCGGAGGTGGAGCTGAACAAAGGCTTCTGCGACCTGCTCCTCTCGCCCAACGGAAGGGAGGACAACCGGGCTAAGTTCAGCTACCTCATCGAACTTAAATATGCCAAGGCCGACGCCTCCGACGAGCAGATAGCGAAGATGGAAGCCGACGCGAAAGCGCAGCTCCTTCAATATACAGGAGATAAACAGATAGCCTCCGTCCTCTACGGCACGGAGCTGAGAGGCCTCTATTTCGTCTTCCGTGCGCACGAACTGGTGCGGTATGGCGAGGAAGAGGTGAAGCTATAGAATATAATTGCGCAATAGAAGGTTCTATACGGATGTTGTATTCTTACATAACCGGATTTTTTTTGAATTGGAAAATGATTAAATAATAAATAAAGTATGAAAAGACTTGTTGCACTGATGCTGTTCTGTTCCTTCTTGTTAGTCGGAACGGTCTGTTCTCAAAATCTGTATGAACCCATACCTATGGATTCGTCGCTTAGGTATGGCATCTTAGATAATGGGATGACCTATTACATCCGCCATAATGATGTGGTGCCAGAACGTGCCGATTTCTACATTGTACAGAATGTCGGCGCTGTTTTGGAGGAAGATAACCAGGATGGTTTGGCTCATTTTCTCGAACATATAGCCTTTAACGGGACGAAAAATTTTCCGGGGAAGGGATTGATTGATTATTTGGAGACCGTTGGCGTGAAATTTGGTGCGAACATCAACGCTTATACCTCTTTGGACCAGACGGTTTATAATCTGACTTCTGTGCCTACCTATAGAGCCGGCATTGTTGATTCTGCCTTGTTGATATTGCATGATTGGTCCGGATACATCTCCATGTTGCCGGACGAGATAGATAAGGAGCGCGGTGTGATAAGGGAGGAGTGGCGTATGCGTGCTAATGCAGATCGTCGCATTTGGTCTAAATCGTTGCCCATTCTATTCCGAAATTCGCAGTATGCTAAACGTGATGTCATTGGCGATACGGCAGTAATCAATAACTTCCATCCACAGACGTTGCGTGATTTTTATCAGAAATGGTATCGTCCTGATTTGCAGGCGTTGGTTATTGTGGGCGATGTGAATGTAGATTCGGTGGAGTCCAGATTGAAGATGATGTTTGTGGATATTCCGAAAAGGGAGAATCCTACTCCTCGCCCAATTTACCAATTGGAAGACAATGAGAAGCCGATAGTTGCGGTCATTACCGACCCTGAGGCCCGCAATACACGCATAGATGTGGCTTATCGCCATGCTCCCATGTCTGATCGGGCTAAGGCTGGAATGCCTGGCTATATTTCTATGCTTGGCAATCGTTTGATTGGTAGTATGCTCGGACAACGACTGGATGAGATAGCGCAGAAATCTGACGCACCATTTGCTGTTGCGTATGCCGAATATGGTGAACTTGTTCGTTCGAAGGATGTGTTTGAGATGTTGACCCTTCCTCATGAAGGAAGGGAATCCGATGCTCTTTTTGCCCTTCTCAGGGAGGGGGAGCGGATGCGTCGTTTCGGATTTACCCAAACAGAGTTGGATCGTGCGAAGATAGATATGCTTAGCTTGTACGAAAAGTCTTATAACGAACGTAGCAAAACGAAAAATGATAGCTATGTGCGCGAATATATTGGCAATTATTTGGACTTCGAACCGGTGCCGGGCATCGAGTGGGAGTATCAGGCTGTTCGGGAGATATTGCCTCTGATGACGTTGGATGAAGTAAATATTATCGCGAAAAAATATATCGGAGAAAAGAACATGACGGTTTTGATTTCCGGTCCGGAAAAGGAGGGCGTGTCTCTTCCTGCGGAGAAGGAGGTACTGGCTATTATTGATAGCGTCCGCAATATTGTCTTGGATCCTTATGTGGATAAGGCTTTGGATAAACCATTGGTGCCTAAAGTTCCTAAGAAGGGGAAAGTAAAGTCGGAGAAGAAGAATGCGAAATTAGGAACGACAGAGTGGACGTTGAGCAACGGGATGAGGGTCATCCTAAAACCTACCAAACTGAAGGAGGATGAGATTCTGCTTTATGCATACAGTGAAGGCGGCCTGTCGGCAGTGCCCGCCGTGGATGATCTTCCTTCTGCCCGTCTGAGCACTTCTGTCGTGGAGAATAATGGGTTGGGAGAGTTTAGCCTTGTCGATTTAGGCAAGATGCTGGCCGGAAAAATCGTTTCTTTGTCTCCTTCTGTCGGTGGGTATGACGAGAGCCTTTCCGGAAATTCGTCTGTCAAGGATTTTGAGACGCTTATGCAGCTCTTTTATCTTAATTTTACGGCAGTCCGCGCAGACGACGATGCTTATGCAGCTTTGATTCAGAAGTATAGAACCTATATGAACAATCGTAATATTGATCCTAATTCGGCTTTCCGAGATAGCATACAGACAACGGTGTTTGACCATGACGAACGTTCTTTGCCTTTTGATCTGGAGCAACTGGACAAGGTGGATCAGAAGAAGGCGTTGGATATTTATCGTCAACGGTTTGGAAATCCGGCCGACTTTACGGTCTATATTATTGGTAATGTAGATGTGGCTAAGATGAAACCTGCTATCTTGACCTATTTGGGTGGTATTCCTAATCATGGAAAAAAGGAGAAGTGGACAGACCGTAATATCCGAAGGCAGAAAGGTCTTGTGAAAAACTATTTTGAGAAGGAATTGTCGGTCGATAAGGCCTCCAATTTTGTGATGTATAGTGGTCCTATGAATTTTGATTTGGAGAACCGCATAGCTTTGGGCATGTTGTCCGACATTTTGCGGATGCGTTATACGGAGTCTTTAAGAGAACAGGAGGGTGGCACTTATGGTGTGCGTACAACGGGCTCCGTTTCGAGCAGGCCGACCCAGGAGGCTACTTTACAGATGACGTTTGATACGGATCCGAAGTTGCAGCAGAAGATGGTGGCTCTGATACATCAGGAGGTCGACTCTATTTTGATAAACGGACCTAGACCTTCCGATCTTCAGAAGGTAAAGGAGAATATGAAGAATAATTTCAATGCTAGTCAAAAGGAGAACCGTTGGTGGCTGAATACGATGATCGCTTATTATAAGGATGGGGATGATATGACCACTGACTATATGAAGGTGGTCGATTCTTTGACTGGTGATAAACTTCGCGATATATTGAAGAAATTGGTGAAACCGGAGAACGTGATAGAGGTGGTGATGTTGCCGGCTAAATAACCTCTTTGGAAATGAAAGGGAAACCTCGCATGGAGATTCCGTTGCGGGTTTCCCTTTTTTCATAGTAGTGGGCAATTTATCTCGAATGCAGTGAAAACTATGTCTAAGTTGATAGGTGGTTGAAAATCCCATCGCTTGTCATGGTGGTGTAGTCGCTGAAGCAAACCTCTCTTGTGCACATGAAGAGATGTCTAAAACAAAAAAATGTCAAAAAGAAAACGAATAGTCGATATCCTAATCACTGCTTTTGCTGTGTTATGTTGGATTCCTGTGTTCTTCATTTTTTTTTATTATTGTACGATGAGAACAAATGATTTTTGTTTCGATTATAAAAAAAAGGAAGTTTATACAGAAGGATTTTCCATACATTACATGAGCATTGAAAAGAAATATGGTGGCTATATTGTTTGGCACATTAAGGATTATACAAATGCTCTTGAAAAGATAAACTTGAATGATTATGCTATGCGGGGTTATGAAGTAAATAAACAAGGTCTTGTGTTTACTTCTGACAATGATTTTTTTCCAAATACTTGTTATCGAATTGTAATTGGTGGCGGTGATTCTGGTGAATCAATCCTTTCTTTTTGTACCGATAGTATTGGTGTCCCTATTGCGGATAAGGAGCACATTTGTCTTGGTGAGTGATGAAAGTCGTGGTATGTCACTGCTCCTGATTTTTTCCGATTTTTTCCGTCAGCCTTAAAACCATCATTATATAAACGAAAGGACGCAGGCGGCGGTCAAAAACCTAACCTCGTTATCGATAGTCGAACCCGCCTTTGGCCGAGGAGGAGGGATTGGCATCTTATGGAAACACAACCGATACATTTTCCCAGCAAAGAGTCGTTTTCTAATGCATTTTGTCAATAAGAAATCGTGTTTTTTACATTAGGTTAAGCAGTCAATTTGTTGTTTTTCGTCCACGAAAAAGAGCCGTGTCAATACTATTAGTAGAGTTTGACGCAGCTCTTTATTGTAGTCAGTTATAATCTGTACGGTTTTACATGTCTTCGTTTAAATCCTTGTTTTATCTTCTTAGCAGAGTAAAATGACCTACGTACATCTTGTCTATCTCCGCAATGTCTATCTCGTACCAATAATCGGTGGCGGGCATTT
>JACJXK010000024.1 GCA_020636675.1 Prevotellaceae bacterium | reverse complement strand
ACGATTCAAGCGAACTGATAGGCTATGTAAGTAGAATCAATGGCGAGAAATATGTGGTTGGTCCATTCTTGAAATTTGTAGTGAAAGCCATTCAAGACCCGGAAACACCTTATTTCTTGTGCTTGGACGAAATGAACCTTGCTCCGGTAGAACAATATTTTGCTGAATATCTTAGCATTATCGAAAGCCGAAAGAAAAATGATTTTGATGAAATAAAGACAGACCCGATTGTCGATTATGATGATACGGATGCCTATAAGAGCTTAATTGACCAGCTATTTACAGCTAATGATGATGAACGAGGTTTATATCTGACTAAAGAGAAAACAAAAGGCAAACGCCTATCTCTTCCATCAAATTTGATTGTAGTAGGTACTGTGAATATGGACGAAACAACATTCTCATTCTCACGCAAGGTTCTTGACCGTGCCATGACTATAGAAATGAACGGTGTGGATTTATATTCAGGTCTTAGCTCAAGATTTGAAAAGATAGGTAAACTTGGCAGTGCTGATTTGGTAGGTGATGCCGTGGAAGGAGTAGATGTATATGAAGAGCACAAAGATGTGTGCGATAATGTTTTAGGATACCTGGAAAGCATAAATGAGGTGCTAAGCAATACGCCTTTCAAGATTGCATACCGAACAAGGAATGAATTTCTCCTATATGTGGTAAATAACTTGCCATACAATAAAGATGCCGACGGTAATGACATTGCAGAAAGTGTAGTTATTGCACGAGCATTGGACGAAATAACGAGCATGAAAATTCTTTCACGCATCGAGGGAGACGACACAAAGGTTTCAAATAATCTACTCGATACATTATCAACGACCATCAAAGACGGACTTCAAAAGATAGTTGGCGAATCGGCTTTTGAAAGTACCGCGTCATTGCCAAAGTTGGTTGAGATGACAAAACGACTGGAATCGGGCTACACAAGTTTCTGGAGCTGACATGGACTTGCTGACTATAAAGCACGCAGACTTCACGATGTCCATCGAGTGCAGTAAGTTCGATGACATTTGGAGAAAGGCTAAGAACAACCTTGGAGAGGAGGCCTTACTCTCGTCTTATTCTTGGTCGGACGGTGTGGAATCCGTAATCAGACATATGGACGATGAACAATCGCAAGAGATAGAGTACAACACAAAAGCACCTGCCATCTTCTTTGACAATGTCGAATATCCCATATGGGTGGAGTTTAAAAGCACAGTAAAGAAGGCGGAGTTCGGCTCTATCCTTAGATCCGAAAACGAAAATTTTTCTTTCCGTCATGGTATGCTGGCCGGATTCTTGAATTATGGAAACGAAATAGGCAGAAGCGAAATCAACTTGGTCTATGTGGTTGAAGGGCAACAGAAAAAGTTCACTTTCTCCTTTGAAGTGCTCAGTACAAAACTCGATTACCACCAGCATTGGAAAGCCATCATTGACGATATAGAACAAGAATACCGCATGCTTTCGCTCGACTATATGAAACGAACGTTTCACGGATTTTCTCCTGACCAAAATGGCGAGACACCGGAGATTGTATGGTGGAGCATTTTTGCCGGTGAAGAGAAGAAGTTTATAACGGCCTGCAAAAACATAATTGAAAGGCCACACCACAGACTGCATGGCCAAGTAATATTTCAGAAAGCCGACAAGCTGAAGTTCGTTCCTTCATCAATCGAGAACGAACTGGCGGAACATCGCAAAGAGGCAGCTCACTTATACCGTATCGAAGAACGAATACAGACCAACGACACGCAAGAGAATAGATTCCTCAAATTCGCTATATCACAGATTACAGATAAGTATGCCCGATTGAAGAAACGTATTGAAGATGTGCAGAATACGTCAGAGACCATGAAGAATGATATGGAACAGACATTGAACACATTGAAACACCTTCAGCGTAATTCTTTCTTCAGGACTGTTGGACGATTCAAAGGCATCAATCAGGAAAGTATGGTGCTGCAAAAGGCCACTGGATATAGCCAAGTGTACCGCACATGGAATCTGCTTCGTCGTGCCTACTCGCTCAATGACGGCATATATAAACTACAGACAAAGGACATTGCTACGCTTTATGAAATATGGTGCTTTATAGAGGTAAGCCACATAGTTAAGCAACAGCTGCATTTGACGGATGAAGACCTTGACCACCGCAACCGCATGGAGATGAATGGTGTGTTCTCGTGGGAACTTGGCAAAGGCGAGCATTCAAGAATATTGTTCAAGAAAGACAATGTAGAATTGGCCGAACTCGTATACAACCCAAAGAATACGGAAAACGACAACGGTAGCGTAGGCATACAGAATTTGGTTGTGCCTACAGTCACACAGAAACCAGATATTGTTCTTCAGTTGACCAAGAACGACCTACAAGAGGGAATGAAGATGACCTACCTTTTCGATGCGAAATACCGCATTGATGGCAAACAGAGGGGACTGAACGTGGATATTCCGCCAGAAGATGCCATCAATCAGATGCACCGATATAGGGATGCCATCTACTATAAAGATTATAAGAAGGAGGATTTGAAGAAGGAAGTTATAGGCGGATATATTCTATTTCCTGGAGATGGAGACCCGGCTGATGTTGCCGTTTCCAAGTTCTACAAGACTATTGATGAAGTGAACATTGGTGCATTCCCACTGCGCCCGAAAGACATGCAAAACAGGCAACTGCTTGAACACTTCATCGGTGAGCTGATTGACACAAAGGCACAACAAACCATAGCCAAAGTGATTCCACAAAAAGGCACATTCATTGATGTTGGCAACCGTGTCCTAATTGGTCTTGTCAAGTCAAGTAGCAGGAAAGGCTATTATGATAGTTTTGTAAATGGAGAAGCAACGCTCTACTACACCGGAGCGCAATTTCCGACCACCATACCATTACATAACCTTCATTTCTTCATGCCTTATATGAATGGGAATGGAATCCGGGACGTGTATGAAATCACAAAAGTTCGTACCATTACGTCAAAGGAAGCGAAGCAAGACGATGATGAAGGAGGCAATGACATTCGCCTTGCCTTCGAACTGAAATTCAGCCGAAGACAATTCGCCGATTATCAGCCAATAGATACCAGCAGAATGATTAACTATACATTTATTGATACTGCTTTTGATAAGCTGGATGAGTGTGTAGGGATGGATAGAATATAAAAAAGACAAATTTAGAATGACAAGAAGCCATGGATATAGATTTTGAATCATACATACAAAGTAGCGAGCCAGGCAAACAGGCTAAAGCCTCTGCTTGGAAAACGGCGATTGGCTTGCAAGCTGTCGATGGGCTTCAAACGTCAGACTACCTGAAAGACACAGCCGTAAAGCACATCGAGGGTGATATTAGTATTGATGAGGTAAAGACACTTATCAATAGCTATTATCAGTCGAAGACCATGCGTACTCCTACCGATGACGATACGGAAGAAGCGGATAAGGTATCGGCAAACATTGCTCGTATTCTAAACGAGCAGTCGTTCGCTTTCTCTGTAACAGGCTTCACCTCCATACATCGTCGTCTGTTTGAAGGTGTATTCAAGTTTGCAGGAAAGATTCGAGACTACGACATTACAAAGAAAGAATGGGTACTTCGTGGCGACACTGTGCTTTATGTAAATTCAGAAGACTTGCGCATGGCATTGGAATATGATTTGGAACAGGAAAAATCGTTCTCATATAAGAATCTATCTATTAATGAAGTTGTGACTCATATTGCTAAATTCGTTTCGGGGATATGGCAGATACATCCTTTTGGAGAGGGAAATACTCGCACAACTGCCGTTTTTACGATTAAGTATTTGCGGAGCATCGGCTTTGTCGTAAACAATGATTTGTTTGCCGAACACTCTTGGTATTTCCGCAATGCCTTAGTTCGTGCCAACTATCGCAATGTGCGTAAAGGTATTGAACCTGATATGGACTATCTTATTCGTTTCTTTGAAAACCTGATGATGAACACTTCTCATGAACTCAAAAACAGGTTTATGGTAATAGATGCGCCATCAGAATTAGCTAAAAACCGAACAAGTACCGAACAAGTACCGAACAAGTCAACCATAGAAACCGAACAAGCTAATAACATAATAGGCACTGATAATGAAAGTGTATTGGCATTGATTGAAATTATTGGCATAAACGCCTTGTCGGTCAAGGAAATGCTTGATGCTATTGGGCTGAAACACCGACCAACATTTATAGAAAACTATCTAAAGCCTGCATTGAGTGATGGTTTTGTGAGAATGTTATATCCGGAATCGCCCAAGCACCCACGACAGAAATATCTGCTCACAGTGAAAGGGTTAGCTGTTTATAACTCTAAACGATAGCGTATGTTCAAAGAGAATGAAATATTAAAGGAACACAAACCTTCCATAAAGGAGGTTAATGAGTATATTCAAAAATGGAGTACCCTTGAAGATTATGTCAATCAAGAAAAGGCGTTAGATAAATTATTCTTGAATCTATGTTTAGACAATAAGAGTATTGAGAACATTCTCATTAAATGCTCGGCTCTTAATGACTTTTATAGCACTAATATTTTCAAAGTACACAATGTAGCCCAACACTATTCCCGTAAGAATATTGATGAGAGATTAAGTAATGGTGACTTATCCTTGGTTGGCGACCTTGCACACATTGTAATAAATGGGAAACCATTCTATTTCTATTCATTTGCAAGTAAGTATTGTAGCCACCATAGACCCGATATATATCCTATTTATGATAGTTACGTACACAAATTATTGAAATATTTACGTGACAGAGACAATTTCTACAAGTTTAAAGAAATGGACTTGAAAGATTACAGTTCATATTACGAAATTATTCATCACTTGTGTATGTTTTATGGATTGGAAAAGTTCACGGTCAAGGATGTGGATAAATACCTTTGGCAATTAGGCAAAGAAGCATTTAATAGATACCAATAACATACAGATTGCCTTCCAAGCAATAATACAGCATAACGAAGAGAGAGATGAAATGGAAACGTAATCAGAAATAATAAAACAATATGAACAACGAAATACAATTTCTCCTTAATAATATGCCCGATGATGCTGGCAAAGTGCAAGTCGTGGTAAAAAATTTGACAAATTGGTGCACGCAGAAGGCTATGTCGCTACTTTTTGGTGTGGGCATACCTGCCACCAGCAAGCATCTAAGCCGTATCTATACGGAGTATTTTTTTGATTACGACCGCAATTTACCAACAACAAAGGAATTCTTCCAATCTAAATAAATCGTAATTAATTATGACACTCAAAGATATACAGCAACTCATATACAAAGACGAGCATCGCCAGTTGGAACTTAAAAAGACTACAGGCGAACTGAAAGATGGAATGCACACGGCTTGCGCTTTCTTGAACACTGATGGTGGTTGGCTTATTATTGGCATTGCTCCTACGTCGTTGAAGATTCTCGGCCAAGAGGTTACTGATAATACGCAACGTGAGATTGCTCAATATCTCACAGCCATTGAGCCTGCGGTGAATGTTAAGGTTGAATATATTGATATTCCTGAACGTCCTGGCAATCAAGTTATCGCCATTTGAGACATTTGTATGGGGACATCAACCATACACTTACGATAGCCGTCCATATTATAAAGTAGAAAGTACGACAAAGTTGATGCCTCGTGATATGTTTGAAGAACGTATTCGTGCTAATAAGCCACAATCCTATGCTTGGGAGCGACAGAAGGCAGAACGAGTCACGATAAGTGATTTGAATGAGGAACGTGTACGCGGTGCTATTCGGTTGGGGGTGGAACGTGGTCGTATGGTTGCATCAGCTATGACAGAACCATTTGAAAAGGTTCTCGATAAATTGCAATTACTTACCGATGGAGAACCAAACAATGCCGCTGCCACATTATTCGGCAAGAGCATCTATGGCTATACGCAGTTTCGTTTGCGCATGGCTCGCTTCCGTGGTACTGATAAGAACTCATTTATTGATAATCAGCGTGCCGAAGGTAATTTCTTCGATTTGCTAGATGCCGGTATGTCGTTTTTCTTTAAACATCTTTCTCTTAGTGGGGATATTGTTGGCTTTGTGCGTGAAGAACATTTGGAAGTTCCAGCCGAAGCATTACGTGAAGCTCTTATCAATGCGCTTTGTCATCGCCAATATGAGAAATATAATTTGACTATCGGCATAGCTATCTATGATGACCGCATTGAGATAGAGAGTCCGGGTGTCTTGCCACCACAGCTTACTACTGAAACCATAAAACAACCACATATATCTTATCCATATAACCCTATTATAGCCGATGTGCTTTTCAAAACTACATTCCTAGAGAACTGGGGATCTGGTGCAGGTCGTATTATGGACGCTTGCAAAGATCAGAACGTAGAAACCCCTATATGGACTATTCAGGGAGGCTTTGTTATCGTAACGTTCAAACGATCAATAACAGCTAATAGTATTCAAGTAACCCCAAGTACCCCCCAAGTACCCCTCAAGTACACCCCAAGTACCCCCCAAGTAGAAGAATTAATAAAGGTTGTGGATGACCAATTTATTGACAGATCGAGTATGATGAAATTGGTTCAACTTCAAGATAGAAAACATTTTCGAGAGAACTATCTATTAATAGCAATAAAGGAAGGTGCAATAGAAAGCAAATATCCGGAGCAACCTAATCATCCAAAGCAGCAATATCGCCTGACAGAGAAGGCATTGGAGTGGAAGCGTAATCATAAATAATAAAAGATATGGCAGAAAAAATATCAATAAGATTCCATACTATTACGAACAAGAAGATTAAAGTGTATGCAATTTCAAACGATGTATTGCTGTATGTGCATTGCGAACTATCAATAATTAATAGTACACCGTACAAGTACCGAACAAGCTAATTCTCGAAACCGAACAAGTTAATACCATCTTGATTCTGTTCGTTTCTACTTGTTTTTTCGTACCTTTGTGCCAAGAGTTTCAGGGCAAAAAGGCAACCTCAAAAGCCGAGGTACGAGCGAAAGTTACAATACGTTGATATTCAACACCATGAGTTTTCAACTGCTTTTGAAAATAAAAGAAATTAGATTGCCGTACCTTTTAAGATGCAAAGTGCTGAAAACTAAGAATGTGAATAGAATGCATCGGCAAATGCTCCTTTGGTGAAGTCAATGTTGATTTGAGTAAACGATTCAGGGTATATCTGCTCACATCCAAACAGGCAAAGCACAAAAAAGCACAACGTATCGCTCAACTCGGCTGTTGGTTACTGCTCCATGTTCCGAGCTCTTTTGAAAATTGCCTATCGGAATAAACTGTTCCGTGAAAACACAACGGCAACTGATCTGATTAGCGACATTGTCATATACCATGTAGATTTCGTTTTTTTTTATCGTCAAGAAGAATTTTGAAATGGCAAAGATAATTCTCTCCGTAATCAACAATCTAGAGTCTGACCAACGGGTCAACAAAGTGGCAACATCATTACTCCTGCAGGGGCAGGAAGTTATGGTCATAGGCTCACGCAACAAAGAATGCCATGCATTCTCTCCTACCTACAAGATAAAACGGATACACGTCTTTTTTAAAAAAGGATTCCTGTTTTATGGAGAATTCAACATCAAACTATTCTTTGTCCTTCTCTTTTCGAATGCCGACATCCTTTTGGCCAACGATACCGACACCATATTACCCAACTTTCTGGTCAGTAAGATAAAGAGGAAGAAATTGGTGGTAGACCTGCATGAGCTGTTTCCGGAAGTACCGGAAGTGACAAACCGAAAATTCGTCAAAAAGGTATGGACAGGCATCGAAGACATGCTCTTTCCGCACATAACACACGGATACACCGTCTGCCAATCCATCGCAGAACACTACAAAAGGAGATACGGAATGAAGTTAGGCGTGGTCAGGAACATACCCAACAGACAAACATACAAAGGCCGCACAGACAAACTCAAATACGGAGACAAGAAGATCATACTCTATCAAGGAGCCGTCAACGTAGGACGAGGCATCGAGTGGATCATCGATGCCATGCCAATGATAGACAATGCCGTGTTTGTCATCATCGGCGATGGCGACATCTACAATGACATGACAAAGAAGGTGGAAGAGATGCAACTGACGGACAAAGTGATTTTCTTAGGTCATATACCATTTTCCGAATTATCCCAATATACACGGAGCGCGGATTTAGGCGTCTGCCTACTGAAAAATCAAGGACTAAGCTATTTCTACTCGCTGCCAAACAGGGTTTTCGACTATATGCAAAACCACGTTCCGTTACTAGCCACCGACTTTCCGGAGATAGCCAACATACTGAACACTTACGGAACAGGAACACTCATCAGCCATTACGAGCCAACATTCCTTGCCGAAACGATACGGAAAATATTGGTTCAACCCATCGACCATGCGAGATATGAAAAAGCATGCGAACACTTCAATTGGGAAAACGAAGAGCAAACGTTGCTAGCAAAAATAAAAGAGTAACAGCAGAATTTTCCAGCTCATCAAAGAAAGGAGAGAATCACCTCTTCTTTCTGACACTCTCCCCCTTTATCACCAACGGCAACTTCCTATTAGGTCGGGACGAGTTGGATATGACCTTTACCGTCTTATGGAACGTTCCGCTAACATTATTCTTATAATAAACACGGACAGAGCCTGTATCACCCACCGCCACAGGAGATGCCGTCCATGCCGCATAAACACATCCGCACGATGAACGTACATCTTTTACGACCAAAGGCTCCTCGCCTACATTTCTGAAAACGAAATCATGATGGACAGGAGCCCCCAAACAAACTTCTTCGAAGTCGAACTCCGACGTCTCAAATGAAATTTCACCTCCGGCAAAAGAAAACGAAGGAAGAAAAACAACGATAAAACAAAGGAAAAATCGTTCCATAAAACCACCTCCTATTCAAAATAATACTCCATCACGAACAAGACACCGGAGACAATGAACAACACCGCCAAGATGCGACGGAACCAAAGCTCAAACTTAGCAAAACGGTCGTACATCCCAGACAAGCCATTCATACTGAAAGCCAAAATCCAGCTCATAGCCATAACAGGGATTGCCGCACCAAAAGCGAAAAGCAAAGGCAACACCACTCCATAAGGGACAGAAACAGCCAACGGCATCATAGCACAAAAATATATGCCTGCGCAATAAGGACAAAAGGCAAACGCCAAAAGGAAACCAAGAAGGAAAGCCCCCCAATAGGATCTGTTCATATTGGCAAAATTCAACTTTGCCAAACATTTGTCGGCCAACCCATGTATATGAATGATGTCGAGCATCAGCAGACCGATGACGATGAACATTGGTCCGGCCACCATACCCAACGAGCGTTGGAACACCTCGCCAATCTTTATCCCGCTCGCAAAATGAACCAACAGAACACCCAGCAAGGTATAGGCGACGGTACGCCCTAAAGTATAAACAAAACCTCTCCAGAACATACCTCTCCTTCCGTTTTTCCCATCCTTAGTGAGATAAGTCACCGCAGAGACATTGGCAGCCAGCGTGCATGGACTGATTGAGACAACCAACCCCATCAGAAAGGAGGCGAACAAAGGAATATCCTTCCCCATCACAACACTCAAAATTTCTTCCATATAAATAAAATGAATAAAACAAACTTTAAACTAAAACTATCAATAACCAAATATATTGACCAATTTGGCATCAAAGATATAACGTCTGGGATTAATCGCCTCTATTTTTCCCTCCGGATTAATCAACACCCCATAAGGAATCTTCTGAACCCTGAAGACCTTAGAGACAGGGCTCTCCCAATACAGAAGATCAGAAGCCTCCACCCATCCATAAGAGTGCAAAGACAAGGCTTTTCTCCACAACTCCTCATCCTTGTCCAACGAGACAGACAAGATATTAAATCCAGACCTCTTATATTTCTGATAAGCCTTAAACAAACGTTCCCTACGTTCTTCACAAGGCTTACACCAGGAAGCCCAAAAATCAATAAAGAGATACTCACCCGCATAGTCGGACAACGAGATGCTGTCGCCATTGGAAGTGGGGATTTTGAAATAAGGCGCAGGAGTCTCCATACTAAGCTTTTGGTTCAGCATAAGCTCCTCATTCAGGAACTTCACATACTCAGAACCGGAGATGGACAGATCGAACGCCTGAATAATATCCCTCAATTTATTTATATCAAAATACTGGACAAGCATACAAACGAAATAAGCCGCACCTACAGAGGTTGGGTTATTGACCACAAACTGATTGGTCAGCACCAACAGCGTATCCGTAATGTGGTTATACTGGGTCTTCAGTCTCTTCAGTTCCGAATAATCATTTTGCTTTTTGGCATTGGTCATCTCTATCAGCAACGAATTGCTCTCGCCTTTGAGCTTTAGCATCTCTTTCTGCAGATAAGAAAAATCAGCATGCGACTTAGAACCTTCCACCACTATCTCGTCCGGCAGGAGGATGGAACCCGTCATCAAAATCCTCTGATTTTCAACAAACACATCAATAGGCCTACGCTTGCCCACTTGGACATACATCATCGTCGGGTAGTCCACCTTACCATGAAACTTAAACTCGCCGCCATTGACACGGGAACTGTCTATCGCGACCATCTCTCCCAATTCATTCTGTTTCAGCAAATAGACCTTAGACGCATTCACACAGCGCAGATCGCCATGAATCACATAAGAATCCTTACCCTTACAAGAAGCCAGCAATGTGAAAAACAACAAGACACAGCAATAAGCAAAAAGCCTATTCCTTTTCATTTCATAAGTCTTCATTATTCCAACCATATCATACCTTTCCTTAATTCATTTATTCAAGAGAGAAAAAAAAACGGCTTTCACCGCTTCATTTTTTCGAAATACGCATTCATCAAACATTTGGCAGCAGCAAAAGAGGTCAGTCTATTATCGAGCACCATAGATTCCTTTTCCTGCAACATACTACGGACATCCTCGTTTTGAAAAAAGCTATCCCGCAACTGCTCGTTTATACTTTCATACATCCAATATTTAGACTGTCCGTTTCTCCTGTTGTCAAATCTTCCGTTCGCCTTTACCTGTTGCAAATAGTCGAGCACCATGCTCCATACTTTATCAACTCCGTCATTATTCAAGGAAGAGCATATCTCCACCTTGGGCTGGCATCCGGACACGTAGCAAGGGAAAAGACGTAGAGCATTCTGTATCTGGACGCGAGCCACCTTCGCCCTCTCCAGATTGGCGCCATCTGCCTTATTCACCACAATGCCATCCACCATCTCCATGATGCCACGTTTTATTCCCTGCAATTCATCGCCCGTACCCGTAACCTGCACCAAAAGGAAAAAGTCTACCATGGAATGGACGGCTGTCTCCGACTGTCCTACACCGACCGTCTCCACAAATATCGTATCAAACCCGGCCGCCTCGCATAAAACGATGCTCTCCCTTGTCTTCCGAGCCACGCCTCCTAACGAACAAGCAGAGGGAGAAGGGCGAATAAATGCCTTATCTGAGGCGGAAAGGTTCTCCATCCGCGTCTTATCTCCCAAAATACTGCCTTTTGACATTTCGCTACTCGGATCAATCGCCAGCACAGCCAACCGGCTACCTCGATCCACGACCAACATACCCAATGACTCGATAAATGTGCTCTTCCCTGCACCCGGGACACCCGTTATGCCCACCCGGATAGAGTTACCCGCATAGGGCAGGCATTTTTCCACTATGGACTGTGCCAACTCCTGATGCTCGGGCAATACGCTTTCTATCAATGTAACGGCCTGGCTCAACATTGACACATCTCCTTTCCGTATGCCTTCCACATACTCCGACACGGAAAACGCCCGACGTTGAACCCTCGTTCCTCGCTTTAAATATGGGCTGACTGATGGCGGCGAAGAAACCCCGTCATTCACCATCAGACCCTTATATGCCGCACTATTTTCAGGATGCACCATTTGCTTTAACCCTCATATAAACAACAAAACCGATTAATAATCAGAATCAACGAAAAAAGGATAATCACACATTAATTGTGAGATTATCCTTCTTCCGTATTTTTAAGACAACAGTATGATTACTTCTTTATCTCACCAATCAATTCAATTGTCTTAACGCTATTGCTAGGATCGTTAGTCACCAAAGTAACACGGTAGCTGAACTTTCCTGGAACCAAACCTTTCGTATCGATAGAGAATTTGACATCACCCTTCTTACCTGCCTTAATCGCTTTAGAAGGTGCCTCCAATTCAATAGCCTTTGAATCTGAAGATGCTTTATGAATAAAAAGATCTTTCTTTCCCGTATTTGTAACGGAGAATTTCAAGTTCTTCTTTGTGTCCATCTTC
The DNA here is from genome assembly GCA_020636675.1 of Prevotellaceae bacterium. Lineage (GTDB taxonomy): Bacteria > Bacteroidota > Bacteroidia > Bacteroidales > Paludibacteraceae > RGIG10190. The sequence continues at coordinate 24,818 of JACJXK010000024.1, read as the reverse complement.
AATGTTCCTAAACTGATGGTATTAGCCACGCTCAAAACCGGAGCTTGAGCCTTCTCTTCCGGAGTCATTGAAGAGAAATCCTCTATGATATTTCCGTGAACGGAAATCATATAAGATTTTTCCTCTACCACTTTGTTGTTCACTACAACATAAAAATCTTTAGTGAAAGAACCCCACTCGTTAGAGTTTTTAGATTCAATGGTAACATCAATAGTACCTTTCTCGCCTGCCTTCAATTTCTCAGGAGTAGCCTTAACCGTCATATAGCTAGGTACATTTTTGAAAGAAAGTGCGATTTCGCCTTTCGTATTGTTTACTACTGCGATACGCTCCGTTCTTGAGCTGGCAGGATACTTGATGTTGTTCAAATATACATGTTGTTTCTTGATTCTCAAACCGTTCATGTCGACAGGATACTGATCCTCCACTTTAGCGGCCTTCGGGATAACCTCACCCTTTATTGTCAACCTCTTATCACCTGCATTAGTGGTAACGGTGATTGTCTTGGTAAATGCACCCGGACGACCGTTAGCATTATAGGTTGCGGTAACCGTACCCTTTTCTCCCGGTTTGATCGGTGTTTTTGTCCATTCCGGAGTCGTACATCCGCAAGAGGCCTTCACCTTCTGCAATACCAAATCACTGGATCCCGTATTCTTGAATTCAAATGTACAAGACACTTTTCCCGATTCTTCGGGGAATGTACCAAAATCATGCACCAACTTTTCAAAAGATATCTCAGGCGCACCTTGTGCTACGGCAGCAACAGCATAAGCTATGGCTGCAACGACTAATAATAACAACTTTTTCATGACTTCTCTTTTATTTTATATTTTTAATTCTTGTTTTTTCCACTTATCGGAAAAACAGACTCCTCTTCTGAGGATCTATTTTCTTTATTCGGATTGCAAAATTATAAATAAACTATCAAAATCATATTTTTATCTGAAAATAAAACTTAACAAATACAAAAAAGAAGATTATTTTAATATATACACATAGTTTAAGAAAATGTCATTGTCATTTTTTATAATTTTGATGCTGGTTTGAAACCAATCGGTCTCAATGCCATTCTAATTCATAATGAGATACTAAAATGCGCAAAATCATATTATCACTTGCTTTACTATCTTCGCTAACCACGCAAGCTCAATTACAGAATTGGGAGGTCGTACCTCCTGTAAATCCGGTCACTACTCTCAGCGGAAGTTTCGCGGAACTCCGACGCAACCATTTTCACGGAGGTCTTGATTTCAGGACGGGAGGTGCAGAAAACAAGCCGATATACGCCATCGGCGACGGCTACGTGTCCAGAATCACCATATCGGCAAGGAGCTACGGCAAACTGGCCTACGTGACACACCCTAACGGATACACCACGCTCTACGCACACCTCAACGGATTTGTACCAAAGCTGGACTCCATCATAAAAGCCAAACAATACGAAAAGAGGAGCTACGAAATAGACATTCTGTTAAGTCCAACCGAATATCCGGTGGCGAAAGGAGAACAGTTTGCCATCTCAGGAAACACAGGTTCGTCCGGCGGCCCTCACCTTCACTTCGAGGTAAGGAGAACAGATGACAACTCGCTGCAGAACCCACTAAAGCTCAACAAATATTTCAAGATTCAAGACAATAAGAACCCGAAAATATTAGGAGTCAAACTTTATGGCCTCAACGGCGGACTGATCAACAACCAATCAGAGATGCGTATCAACACCTTCATGACAAAGAAAAAAGTCAAGACACTACAAAACGGGACCAACATCAACGCATGGGGAGAGATAGGATTCTCTGTCAAGGCCAACGACTACATGACAGGAACCGGGTTCACTCACACGCCTAGGGCATTAAAACTATACGTGGACAACAAACTCATATCCGACATATATATAGACAACATCAAGTTCTCCGACTGTAGGGCCCTCAACAGTCTGATAGACTACCAGCAATACGCCAAGAACAGAGAGTTCTTCATGAAGTCTTTCAGAGACCAGAACAATCCGCTCAACATATACGGAGAAGCATACAACGAGGGGAAAGTCAACATCAACGAAGAACGTGACTATCAAGTGAAGTATGTGGTCATCGACGACTTTGGCCATTCAGACTCCATCTCGTTCACCATTCACGGAGTAAAAGCAGAAATAAAACCAGTGGAGCACGACTGCAACAACTTTTTAGCAGCCGGAGAGTGCCATTTCTTCGACAAGAAGAATTTTCTCATGTACTTCCCCGCCAACGCCACATATGCGGATTTCGAACCCAACTACGAAGAGATTCCGACCACAAAATACTACTCTTCCATCTTCCAAATCGGAGAATACGACATGCCGCTGCACTCTTTTTGCGACATTTCACTAAAGGTGGAGAGAGACAGCTCGATTAAGGACAAAAAGAAGCTGTTCATTGCCAAACTGAGCAAAAACAATCTGATAGGAGGCTCTGCCGGCGGCAAATACGTAGACGGATTCCTCGTTGGCAAAACAAACACGTTCGGCAAGTTTGCCGTAGCCGTAGACAACACGAAACCCATCATCACACCCGTACACACGAAGGGGCTCAAGAGCTATCCCGTGCTAGTGTTCAAAATAGCCGACGGCCTTTCCGGCATAGCAAGATACGACGGATACATTGACGACGAATGGGTATTGTTCGAGCACGACGCGAAGACAAGAACCATCAGATACCGTATGGACCCTAAACGGGTAAAGCAGAACCAGAACCACAAGTTCAAACTTGTCGTCACCGATTTCTGCGGCAACTCTTCCTCTTACGAGAAGAACATTTATTGGTAATAATTCTTCGGAGAAAGACATTTTAAACTGATTAGATTATACTGAAAGTTCCCATTTATCAAGAAAAAAAATCATCATAATGAGAAGAGGAAATATTCTGGCAGCAATAGCCACCACTTTACTAACGGCAGGTATCGCCAACGCAGGAACAAACATACTTGTGGGCAAAAACGCTTCCGAAGACGGATCGACGTTCTGCACCTACTCGGCAGACTCTTATGCCCTATATGGAGAACTGATCCACTACCCCGCCAGCGAATATCCCAAATATACAATGACAGACATATATGGATGGGACACCCATAAATACCAAGGCAAGATCAAGCAAGTATCCAACACATACGCCGTATTAGGCAACATCAACGAGCATCAGGTCTCCATCACCGAATCAACATTCGGAGGCAGAAGCGAACTGATAGACACCACGGGCATCCTGGACTACGGAAATCTGATATACATCACCCTTCAACGTTCAAAAACGGCAAAAGAGGCAATCGAAGTGATGACAGACCTAGTCTCCACCTACGGATATTGCAGCGCAGGCGAGACATTTTCCATTGCAGACCCCAACGAGATATGGATTATGGAGATGATAGGCAAAGGACCCGACATCAAAGGTGCCGTTTGGGTAGCGATGAAGGTGCCCGACGACTGCATCAGCGTACACGCCAACCATTCCAGAATCACCACATTCCCGCTAAACGACCGCAACAACTGCCGCTTTTCGAAAGACGTCATCTCCTTCGCAAAAGAGAAGGGATACTACAACGGGAAGAACAAAGAGTTCAGCTTCTCCGACGCCTATGACCCCATGTCGTTCATCGCCCGCAGATTCTGCGACGCCAGAGTATGGAGCGTATTCAGAAGGATAGACTCCAACATGGAGAAATACATCGACTACATACTCGGCAAGTCGGAAGAGAAGATGCCACTTTGGGTGAAACCATCCAAGAAAATCACCCTTTTGGAATTGAAGAACCTGATGAGAGACAAATTCGAAGGCACTCCGCTTGCGCTGGACAAAGACCCGGGGGCCGAACCGTTCGGCGCACAATATCGCTTTGCTCCCAGATACTGGAACGTGGACGGAGTGGAATATTTCAACGAGAACCCTATCGCCGGGCCACAAAACGCATTCTCCTTCGTAGCCCAAATGCGAAGCTGGCTGCCCGACATGGTTGGAGGCGTGCTTTGGTTTGGAGTAGACGACGCATCTTTCACCGTATACATTCCGATCTATTGCAGCACGACATCCGTTCCCGAATGTTTCAGGGCCGGCAACGGAAGCCTGCTCAAATTTTCATGGACATCCGCCTATTGGGTTTTCAACTGGGTTTCAGGCATGGCCTATTCCAAATACGAATACGTGGAGAAGGACATCAAGAAAGTACAATTGGACATAGAGACCAAGCTGGAAGACAATCTCGAAGTAGTAGAGATCGCCGCAAAATCGCTATACACCAAATCACCGGAGGTAGCCTGCCGCTTCCTGACCGAATATTCGGAAAACCAAGCCCTAATCATGATGGACCAATGGAAAGAACTCGGCGAATTTCTAATGATAAAGTATGCCGACGGAAACATCAAAAGAGAACGCAACCGCAAGTTCATCGACAATGGATGGGGTGTGCCTGACGGCATCGTGAAACCCGGATACTCCGACAAATATTATAAGGACATCATCGAAGCCACCGGCGACAAATACAAGGTTCCGGAAGGAACGGGAGAATAAGATGTACGTCAACATACATACCCACCATGCAGACGAAAGGAACGACGTCATGTGTGTCGTCAACCTTCCTTCCGGCGAACAGGCCATCCCTGAAGAAGGTCTGTTTTCCGTGGGCGTGCATCCTTGGGATGTAGACAGCCTTGTTCCCGCAAGGCTGGCCAACATCTGCCGCATACTACAGCAAGAGAGAGTCGCCGCCGTGGGCGAGATAGGTTTGGACAAACTGTCCGAAAACGGCTACGAATTTCAAGAACCAGTCTTCGAGACACAGATAAAGATGGCCAACCTACTGCAAAAGCCCATCATCATACACTGCGTGAAAGCATACAACGAACTGCTGCGCCACAAAGAGATGATGACGACACCTGCCATCATACACGGATTCAGAGGGAAGCCACAACTGATGGACGAGCTATGCCGCGCCGGTTTCTACATATCGTTCGGAAATAGGATGAACGAAGAAAGCCTTCTTCAAACACCCGCAAACAGACTGTTTTTCGAAACAGACAATGACGAAGACGCCGATATAAAGGAGATATACATCCGCGCTGCCAAAATAAGGAAATGTTCCGCTTCCGAGCTAGAAACCCAGATTGAAAGTAATTTTCGAACCATTTTCCCATAATTTCCATCCCTTCCATCAAAAATCAAACAACAAAAAATCAAAGCCTTTGGATTTTTATTTCTCTAATCCCAATTAAAACGCTAACTTTGCAGAGATTAAGAATATTGTATAAACACAGGATGCGCAAAATCCATGCTTTGAGCCTCCCCTTATACGATAAGAAACAATGGGACAGAAGCATCGAGAATGAGAACAAGACATCACATTCCGGCAATCTTTCTCTTTTTCTAAAATAAAAAAGATAACTCATATTATTTATATGCACAAATCCGGATTTGTAAACATCGTAGGAAATCCAAATGTGGGAAAATCCACATTAATGAACACCCTTGTCGGCGAAAAGATATCCATCATCACTTCCAAGGCCCAAACAACCCGACACCGTATAATGGGAATCGTGAACGGGGAGGATTTTCAAATCGTATATTCCGACACACCGGGAGTATTGAAACCCAACTACAAACTACAGGAATCAATGCTCAACTTCTCCAACAGTGCACTAACGGACGCCGACATCATACTATATGTAACCGACGTCGTCGAAAACGGAGACAAGAACCATGACTTCATCGAAAAAGTTCAGAAGAACAATGCGCCCGTCATTGTGGTTATCAACAAAATAGACCTAAGCGACCAAGAAAAGCTGGGAGCTATGGTCGAAAAATGGGGCAAACTTCTGCCAAAAGCAGAAATCATTCCGGTTTCAGCCCTCAACAACTTCAATCTGGACTACCTTCTCAAAAGGATCAAAGAGCTTCTCCCCGACTCTCCCCCATTCTTCGACAAAGACGCGCTGACGGACAAACCCGCACGCTTCTTCGTGACAGAGATAATCAGGGAGAAGATCCTGACCAGCTACGACAAGGAGATTCCGTACTCGGTAGAGGTTGCAGTTGAGCAATTCAAGGAAGACGAAAAACTCATCCGCATCAACGCCATCATCTACGTGGAAAGAGACTCCCAAAAGGGCATCATCATAGGCCAACAAGGCAGGATGCTGAAGAAGATAGGCACAGAAGCAAGAAAAGACATAGAGGCATTCTTCGACAAAAAAGTGTTTCTGGAGCTATATGTCAAAGTTGAAAAAGACTGGAGAAGCAAAGACAACAAGCTAAAAGCCTTCGGCTACCAGCTTGATTAACGAAAAAAAAGAACAAAGAAATGAGCAATTTAGTAGCAATAGTAGGAAGACCCAACGTGGGCAAGTCAACCCTGTTCAACAGACTCACACAGACAAGAAGAGCCATCGTTAACGACGAGGCCGGCACTACCCGAGACCGCCAATACGGAAAAGTATTGTGGAACGGCGTCGAGTTCTCCATTGTCGACACCGGAGGTTGGGTTGTCAACTCGGACGATGTCTTCGAAGAGGAGATACGCAAACAGGTACAGATTGCGGTAGACGAATGCGACGTGATCATGTTTCTCGTGGACGTACAGAACGGAGTGACTGACCTTGACCTACAAGTAGCCCGTCTACTAAGGAAAAGCAACAAACCGGTTGTCCTGATATGCAACAAGGTGGACAATTACGAACTGCAATACGGCTCCGCCGAATTCTACAAATTAGGACTGGGCGATCCATTCTGCGTGTCGGCCATCAACGGATCAGGATCGGGAGACCTTCTCGACATCGTTTTGGAGAAACTTCCGAAAAAGACAGAAGAAGAGCTGGAAGACACACTTCCGAGGTTTGCAGTGGTAGGAAGACCGAATGCCGGCAAATCTTCCATCGTGAACGCATTCATGGGCGAAGACCGATACATCGTCACCGACATAGCAGGAACCACCCGCGACAGCATCCATACCCGATATACCAAATTCGGATACGACTTCTACCTAGTAGACACTGCCGGAATCCGAAAGAAAGGAAAAGTGACGGAAGACTTGGAATACTACTCCGTCATTCGCTCCATTCGCGCCATCGAAGATGCGGATGTCTGTGTCCTTATGATTGACGCCACCAGAGGTATAGAGGCTCAGGACATGAACATATTCCAGCTGATACAGAAAAACAGGAAGGGTCTTGTTGTCTGCGTCAACAAATGGGATTTGATTACCGAAAAAGACGCAAAGTCGACGTTGACCATGGAAAAAGCCATCCGCGAACGCATGGCTCCATTCTGCGACTTCCCTATCATCTTCACTTCGGCCACCACAAAACAACGAATATTCAAGGTCATAGAGACCGCCATGGAGGTATACAAAAACAAGGTGAAGAGAATCCAGACAAGCAAGTTGAACGAGTTCTTCTTGCCTCTAATAGAGAATTATCCGCCACCTTCCATCAAAGGAAAATACATCAAGATAAAATATGTCATGCAGATTCCGGAGACGGCCATCCCTTCCTTCATATTCTATGCGAACTTACCCCAGTACGTAAAAGACCCGTACAAGAGGTTTTTGGAAAACAAGCTGAGGGATGAATGGGATTTTGCCGGCACACCGATCAATATATTCATTAGGCAGAAATAAGGGAAAAGGGCATCGGGCCCTCTTCCATAAGGAAAGCCGGTCTATCTGAGCCAGATAAACCGGCTTTCCCTTTTTGTGTTCGAAAGCAAAATCATGGCAGATACGCCAAAATAGGAATCACCCGATTGGGCTACCCCTCATCTTTCCTGATCAATAACTACAAAAAACAACTTGTGTCGATTTTGACAAAATGCAGGAGGCATCATCTCTTTGCAGTAGGAAATGGGCATCGGCAACCGCATTCCGGAGGTATGCACCATACACGACAATCATTTCTCTCCTCCAGACGGGCGGCTCTTACTACTTTTCTCCGGCAGTATGTGTCTATATGTCTCTTTTTTATCCTTGAATTTCCCGTCTCAAAAGTGTTGTACAGTCATCAGCCGACCATGCGGTGGCTATATTACTGCCGATACCTTGTGTTTATCCGACAAAGCCGACACTTTCTCTTGGCATCTCAACGCCACCATCTAAACCTTATCCGTGAATTCCGAACTGAATTTGCTTCTCGTCCCTTTCAGTTTCCTTCTCATTTCTTCTTTTTTACAGCATAGCAGGCAATCCGATTTTATGACAGTATTATAGACAACGACACGCCAACCAAAGAATTTTTAATCTTCAAAAATCACATGGTTCTTTATTATCCACTTTTCATCTTCTTTTTTAAGAAGAACATTTAAAATCTTACTGTCGGGCATCACTTCGATTTGAACTCTCACAGAGGTAGGGTTATTCCAATTTAAAGTAAAATCACCAAGCACAACGTACTGTTTATTTTTTTTCAATTTATCCCTACCAAGAATCAGAGCCTTACATTTCTTTCGCTTCAATACTAATGGAGAATCTTCTGTTAGCAACTCATTAGCTAAAAAATAAACTCGCTTCTGCTTGTAAACACTATCAAAGATAGCATCGTTAATTACTGAATTAAGAATATTTTCGGCCATTTTTCTTCTTTCTTCTGAACTAAATGTTTGTGCCATTGAATACTGACAAAACAACAAGAAGAAAGACAACATCAGAATTTGCCCATGCCGTTCATAGGCGAACTTCAGGTTCGGCTTGTCGCTGCCAGCTGTCCTTCGTATTTCCTTCACTTTTCCTTGCATTGTCCAACTGATTTCTTCTATTTCTTCGGATTTGTCGGCGACTAAGTTACCTATTTTATCGTATTTATAGTTATGTGTGGAGCCTAAATTTAATGATACCACACGATACAATCGTGCGGTAGCGGAGGAGAACTTTTATACATTACCCATATGGAACATTACCCTATTCTCCCCATAAATGATATACTGACATTTCGTCTCCCTTATTGCTTATTACAACAAAACCGTTTACATCATTACTTTCATCTGTTCCTTGTTCTATCATTATCCAACCTGTTTTAAACATATAAATATTTTGCTCCGTATTTATCCAACTAAAAAAACACTCATATTCATTATGTTGTGTCGTTGGATTTTTATTAAACCCATCACTCGAAAGTGGGAAAAATAATCCATTAACACCTTGCCATGCTTTTAAATCTTCATTTGATATATTAACGCTATCTACAAAACTCCAACCTTTTTTTGTAGCATATTCAATTATTTCATTTGGATTAAATGTATTTAATGAATCGGCTTTCCAATAAACAGCTCTGTATCCACCTCTTAATTCTTGATTATTAAGATGTTTTTTCAAATAATCTTTATGATAATCAGCCCAGAATCCACTTGGTTCTATTCTATTACAGGAAAATAATACTAACATTAATGTTAAAAATATTGCATTCTTCATTGGCTCTATAACGAATCGTATGGGTGGTCAAATTTATTTTACCACAGACGAAGATATCCAGTAAGATGTGTCGTCCGCAGACTTTCGGTCGGTGACCACTGCCGGCACGTTGCCGAGGTGGTTGGTCTGTTCGTAGCGGTTGTAGCCCACCGTGCGGATGTATTTCACAGCTTCACCACCTCCTCGCCGTACCGCACCAGTTCGTGCGCACGGAAGACGAAATAGAGGCCTCTCAGCTCCGTGCCGTAGAGGACGGAGGCTATCTGTTTATCTCCTGTATATTGCAGAAGCTGCGCTTTCGCGTCGGCCTCCATCTTCGCTATCTGCTCGTCGGAGGCGTCGGCCTTGGCATATTTGAGTTCGATGAGGTAGCTGAACTTAGCCCGGTTGTCCTCCCTTCCGTTGGGCGAGAGGAGCAGGTCGCAGAAACCTTTGTTCAGCTCCACCTCCGGCCGCACGGCATAATACTGGTTGATGCAGAGCAGCGCGCGCAGAAAACCCTGCACGTCCGCCTCGCGGTCTATCGAGTTGCGTATGCTGCTGTATTTGGAGTAAAGGTCGCCGAGCAAGAGCACGGCATCTTTCCACTCTCCGTCTATCGCCATTTTGACGATGGAATCGTCCAATGCGATGCGCTCGTCATTGATACGGAAACCTTCGTCCTCGGCTATGTTCAAGAGATAATTGAGATACATCTGGCGCATCGTGTTGTTCGGCACCCGAAGTATAGTCCTTCCATAACGGTCCTCGCCTGCAAAGGTCAGCAGACCGTAGTAGAAAAGCAGGCTCACGAAGTTGTCCGCTTTCTTCAACTCCTCCGCAGGAAACGAGATGACGATGTTGCCCGTGGTCTCGTTCGTATTGGCCAGCTGGCGGATGATGTCGATGCGTCGCTGGCGGTCGGCCGGATCCTCCACGTCGAGCAGCATACGCAGCTTCGGGAAGTCCGTCGCCACGTTGCGGTCCAGCATCGCCTTCGGCGTTTCGTCGTAACGGAGAACGCTGCGCATATAGAAAAGCACCATGTTACTGTTGAACATCGAAGATTCCTTGTTGTAGCACTCTTCCGCAAAATAATAGTTGTTATACCATGGTTTCATCTCTTCGATGATTACGTCCGTTGCTCGTTCTATGCGGCCTTCGGCACGGTAATATTCAATCATCGCACGCACCTCTTCCTCCGTGAATCCGATGATCTTATGGAAATCACGGTCGAGCGAGATGTTCGTGCCGATATTGAAGCCGGATGTCAAGTCATCGTATGTGATCGGACTCACGCCCGTGAGGTAGATGCGGTCGAAGCTCGGCTTGCACACCTGAAAGAAGTCTCGGTAGAAGCCCGTGCCGTGCGTGATGGCCTTGAACTTCTCCTTTCCGTGGATGGAAAGAATCGTATTTGAAAAATTGTCGTATTCGTCGATGAAGAGGTAAACGGGGATGCCTTTGCTATGCGCATAATACGTCAGGCTTATCATCATTTCACTGACCATCGATTGTTTCACCACCTCCTCATATTCATAATCCGTATAGAAAGAACGGTACTTATTCATAAACCGTTTTATCTCGTTGGCGCAAGTTGTTTGAAAACTACCTTCCAACTCATCCAGTCCTTTTTTCACGGTGGAGAAGTCGAACTTCAGCACCATGTATCTGCTTGCCTCCTTGGTGGGGTGCTGACCGATGTGGAGGTTGCCAAACAGCTCGTTGAAACACTCCTTGTTATTGATGTCGTAATACTCCGCCAGCATGTTGCTGAAGATGCTTTTGCCGAAGCGGCGCGGGCGGAGCAGGAAGATGAAGTTGGCAATGTTTTCCAAGTCGGGAATGATCTCCGATTTGTCCACAAAGTAAAAATTCTCGGTGATGATTTTCCGAAAATCAGATATTCCGTAAGGAAGTCGTTTCATATCTCTTTCTTTTTACGTTTTTTACATCTATGACAAAGGTAGCAATTGTTTTGCGAACGGCAAAGAAGAGAGATTTTGTCTTGTCTCTGCACCTGCCCATATTCAGACAAAGCACAAGCATCGGATATCAGTCGTGCCTCTTTAACGAATCGTATGGGTAATCGAATTTAAGTTTGCCACAGACGAAGAGCTCCAGTAAGCGGTGTCGTCCGCAGACTTTCGGTCGGCGACCACCGCCGGCACGTTGCCGAGGTGGTTGGTCCGTTCGTAGCATTAGTAGCCCAACGTGAGGGCGGAATAGCTCGGCTTGGCCACTTTGGGTTGCTCCTCCGTTTGGCAGTGCCAGCAAAATGCGGATGGCTGCCATACTCTATTTCATTCACTTTGCCTTTCACCGGTCTGCGATTGTACTTTATCAGCCACTAAGTTACCTATTTTATCGTATTTATAGTTATGTGTGGTGCGTAAATTTCAATGATGCCATGCGATACAATCGTGCGGGAACGGAGAAAGCCAGTCATGTACGTTTCATTTCACATAATTAATGGAAACAACTACCCATTTTTTTTGTCGTTTTTCTAATCCGTAAGTTATTATTTTTTTTATACTTGCGTTATCGTCTTTTGCCTTAAAACAAACACTCGCATTATTGCCATTAACAGTTTCTTCTATGTCGTAGTCCCTATATCCAAAAGCATTTGTAAATTTTTTATCTTTACCAAGATTATTATTAAATTTCATCAGCTTTTCCCAATCTTCTTCTGGATTTTCTGAACCTAACTTTGTATATACTTGAATTACGTCAATGTACTGTCTTGCGTCTTCTAAATGCAACGCCTGTTCCGCGTCTATCAGTTTTACAACCGTAACGAAAGGCGTTTCTAATTTTGTCGTTCTATCAACAGAGCAAGAACTAATTGACAGCATAAAAAAAACAGCATAAACATATGATAGTTTTATTTCCCAAAATATTGCAAATAAGGTTTAGTAACAATGTAGCACTTGGCAATTTCATTGTAGCATTGTATAGATTATTCGGGGCTGTTACTCTTGTATCGTTATACATAAATCTTAACATACCTGGAATTTTCACATCTTGACCCGCATTTAAGTTTTCAACGCATTTTCAGCAAACGTAGAACAATTAAATTCACTCGCATTATACGCTTTACCTGAATTAGCCGTCTTTGACGCATAACTTTGATTTTTTGTATTCTGGTCGTAAGTTTTCAAATCGCTCAAACTGTTAATAACTACTCCTTTTGAATAATCAGATTTCACATCGCTTTGTAACTCGGTTTTTCCTACAGGATTATTTGGCCACAAGTCATATAGTGCTTTTGTTAATAAAACACTGTTATTCTGTCTACCCATCACTCAGATGCTTATACTCCTTCGCCGTGTGGCCCTCCACGTTTTGCAAATAATGTCGGCAAGTTCGCCACAAATAAAAAAAGGGACTGAATAATCTATTCAGTCCCTTTGTAGCGCCTACGAGAATCGAACTCGTGTTCCATGCGTGAGAGGCATGTGTCCTAGCCGCTAGACGAAAGCGCCATATCAAAACCAATTGTTTTCGTTTGACAGTGCAAAGGTAACACTTTTTCCTTAACCTCCAAAATTCGGAGGTGTTTTTTTCTCTTTTTTTTCACATTTCCGAAAAAAAACACCACATTCCAACGGTCAACAGGCACACATCTCCATCCTTTTTTTTAACAAATCATTAATTTCCAGCACATTCAGTCGCCACCCAGCATTTGCCTCATATTTTGAAAATTCATCACATTATAGATATCCTTAGCCTTTGCGTTATACGCGAATTCTATTTCCCTATAATAATACTCCTCTATTTTGTTACGAACCAGCTTCATGGTACTGTTCACGCACTGTCCGCACTTGGTGAAAGGTTCGCCCGTAATGACAACCACCGAAGGCAACCACCTCGACGGGAACCCAGCACCGACCAAATCTCGCTTCACCCTCTGTACGGAGTCATAGACAAGCTGGATAGCCTCCTTTATATAATACTCGTTTGTCAAGTCATTATGAAACTTATAAGCTAATAACCTTCTTATTCTGCGCACATCCGGCACAAGAAGCATCATCGTATATGGATTTTGGCTATTATGCAGCATACATTGGTCTATATATGGAGATTTCTGAATAAACATCTCCTCTATTCCCTCCGGACTATATTTCTCTCCGTCACCACCCACCAGCATACTTTTAAAGCGGCCAAGCACGAAAAGGAACCCATCCTTATCCAAAAAGCCGACGTCGCCGGTATGCAACCAACCATCCACCAGCACAAGCTCCGTATCCCTCGTGTTTTTCCAATAGCCACGCATCACATTTTCGCCGCGAATCACCACCTCGCCTTGCACACCAACCGGCAACCAGTTGCCATCCTCATCCCGGATGGTCAGCTCTATACCTTCAGCCACACGTCCGCACGAACCCAGTTTATGCTTCTTTCGTTCATAGATATTGCACGACACAAAGGGCGAGGCCTCCGTAAGTCCATACCCATGCATCATGGGCATACCTAAAGCGTAAAAGAAACGTTGGAGCCCCATGTCCATGATCGCACCTCCACTAATCATGTACCGCAGTCTGCCGCCAAACTCACACCTTATTTTCGAATAGACAAACTTGTCCACCAGCAGTTGGAAAGGACGCAGCAGAGCTCGCAATCCAGAACCTCTATCGAATCCGATGCCATTATAAAGGCAAACCACGCTAAGCGATAGTTTGAACAACCAATAGGCAACGCCACCATAGGAACGCACCGCCGTCTCGATGTTCTTTTTGAATGACTTGGCCAAAGCAGGAACCACCATCAAAATGTCAGGACGAACCTCACGGATGTTAAACGGTATGCTGCGCAGATAGTCCATGGGAGTATGTCCTATCTGGACGGAGGCTATTACCGCTCCAAAATAGATGAAGATATAAATACACGCCGTATGGGCAAAAGCATGGTCCCATGGCAAAATAGCCAAGTTGACCTGACCCTTCCCTATCTTTGTGAGCGAAGCCGCCTGCTCGACATTAGCAGTATAATTACGGTGGGTAAGCATCACACCCTTCGGCTTGGACGTCGTACCGGAGGTATAGATTATCGTTGCCAAATCAGAATCAACAACGCGGCTCCTCCTATCTTCTATCAGGAAAGAGCCAATCATCAACGCCTCGTCACCTTTGGCATAGACCAACGTCTTGGAAATCTCGCCATCCTGCCAATCATCTATCTCGTCCAACACAACCACCCACCTCAAATCTGGCAGTTCGGACCGTATTTTCCGTACTTTCGGCAGTTGGATAGCAGAGACGACAGCTATGCTCGAGCCGGAATGGGAAAGCCTCATCTTCAGGTCCGAACAGGTCTCCAGCTTTGTAGACAAAGGCACACTGACGCTACGGACGTAAAGAGCCGCCAACTCCGCAACCAACCAATCCGTACGCCCCTCCGAAAGGATAGCCATGCGGTCGCCCTCCCGCAACTCCAGAGAGACCAGTCCCATCGCAAAACGCCTGACACGGGACATCACCTCCGAATAGGAGATGGACTCGTACTTGGTTCTTCCCTTTTCCAATAACATATCATACCTTCCGAATCGGGAGACACTATCTTCAAACATATCAATCAATGTCATATTTTTTTCGACTGAAATTATGGACTCATAGCAAAGAATGGATAGGATTAGAGTTTACACCATCTCCACTTTTTTCATTCTACATTCTTCACTATCTTTGCGAACTCTTATATATAAACAAACAACGGTTAAAATCGTTTGTCAGAAAGAGACATTAACAAAATGACATATCCAGAAAATTTCGAAAGCAAGACCGGATTCGACAAGATACGCATACTGCTAAAAGAGGATTGCCTCTCTCCGTTAGGAAAAGACCTGGTGGACGAGATGAATTTTTCGACCAACCATACTCAGATACTCGACCAAGTAAACCAGACGGCAGAGTTTGTTAGAATCATCCAAGAAGAGGACGAGTTTCCGACAGACGCCTACTTCGACGTCAGAGACAGCCTATACAAGATACGGGTGGAAGGCACTTTTTTGGAAGAGAGGGAACTATTTGACCTGCGCCGCTCCATGGAGACAATAGGACTCATCGTCAACTTCTTCAACAAAAAGGAGGAGGAGGAATATTACTACCTCAAACAATTGGCAGAAGGCGTCTTCACCTTTCCTGAAATCATAAAACAGATAGACCGGATATTGGACAAGTTCGGAAGGATAAAAGACAACGCCTCTCCATTACTATCGGAGATACGATCCGAAATGGCCAGCACCCAATCTAGCATATCAAAGAACCTGCAAAGCATACTCCGACAAGGCCAGACAGACGGCTTCATCGACAAGGATGCCAATCCGACCATGCGCGACGGAAGGCTAGTAATTCCCGTATCGCCGACACACAAAAGAAAAATAAAAGGAATCGTACATGACGAGTCGGCCACCGGAAAGACTGTATTCATAGAGCCGGAAATAGTAGTGGAGGCAAACAATAAGATTAGGGAACTGATGTCCAAGGAGAAAAGGGAAATCATCCGTATCCTCACCATCTTCACCAACGAACTGAGGCCAAGGATACCGGAGATACTAGACTCCTTCCTATTTCTATCACAAATAGACTTCATCAGAGCCAAAGCGCTCTTCGCCAACCGCACCAACAGCCAATTGCCCACCATAGAAAACAAGCAACAGATAGATTGGTTCCACGCAGTGCATCCGCTGCTCTATCTGTCGCACCAGAAAGCAGGCAAAGAGGTGGTACCTTTAGACATCACGCTCAACGAAGAGCAACGCATATTGCTCATCTCCGGCCCGAATGCGGGAGGAAAATCCGTATGTCTGAAAACAGTAGGATTATTACAATACATGATGCAGTGCGGCATGCTCGTATCTCTGAACGCAAGCAGCAAGATGGGAATTTTCAGCAGCATCTTCATCGACATCGGCGACGAGCAATCCATAGAGAACGACCTCAGCACGTACAGCTCCCATCTCACCAACATGAAATACTTCGTCCGCCACTGCGACGGGAAAAGCATCTTGCTCATAGACGAGTTTGGAGGAGGTACTGAGCCACAGATAGGAGGAGCCATCGCCGAATCGCTACTCAACCACTTCAACCAGAAAAAGGCGTTCGGCGTCATCACTACGCACTACACCAACCTGAAGCATTTCGCAACGGAGACGGAAGGCATCGTGAACGGAGCGATGCTCTACGACCGACATCTCATGCAACCGCTCTTCAGGCTAGAGATAGGCAATCCGGGAAGTTCTTTCGCCATCGAGATAGCCAGAAAGATAGGATTGCCGGAAGAGGTCATTCAAGAAGCGTCCGAGAAGGTCGGAGCCGCCTACATCAACATGGATAAATATCTGCAAGATATAGCCAGAGACAAAAGATATTGGGAGACCAAACGACAAAACATCCGACAAAAGGAGAAAAAACTCGAAGAGATCACCGAGAAATACGAGAAAGAGCTGAGCGGGCTAGCTTCCCAAAAGAAAGAACTGATACGGGAGGCCAAAAGCGAAGGTCAGCAAATCATGCAAAAGGCCAACGCCATCATCGAGAATACAGTAAGGAAGATTAAAGAAGCCCAAGCTGAGAAAGAGAAGACGAAGGAGGCCCGCCAAGAGCTCGAAGCATTCAAGGCCCAGCTTCAGGAAGGCGGTGACGAGACGGACAACGACGCCATCGCCACAAAGATTGAGAGGCTCAAGGAGAGGAAACTCCGCAAGCAGCAAGCCGCTGTAGAAAAGAAGGTCCAACCAACGCAAGAGGAGGCACTAAAACCGGGCGACCTAGTCAGGCTGAAAGGCCAAAGCACCCATGGCGAGATACTTGAAGTTAAAGGTAAGAATGCGGTGGTTGCCTTCGGAGTGATCAAATCGACCGTAAAAACGGAGCAGCTGGAGCGTGTCAGCAAAAATCAGGTGAAGAAAGACATCAGCGTGAAGAGCAGCTTCATCAGCACCACTACCGCAGATGACATACGCCAACACAAACTGAACTTCAAACGGGAAATAGACGTTCGGGGAATGCGGGGAGACGAGGCCCTACAAGCGGTCACCTACTTCATCGACGACGCCCTGATGGTAGGAGCCGACCAAGTTAGAATACTTCACGGGACTGGCACTGGCATCCTCCGGCAACTGATACGCAATTATCTGCAAACAGTAAACGGCATCAGCAACTACCGCGACGAACATGTGCAGTTCGGAGGAGCAGGCATCACCGTTGTAGAATTTTAGAAAGGCGGACATCTTCCCATACAAAAAGGGAGAAACATTAAGAGAGCCCCGGAAGTTGGAAAAACTTTCGGGGCCCTCTCCTAAAATCCGACTTTTTATATCTCTAATAAGTCAATATTTCCAATCCATTTTCCGTCATCAGAAATGTATGTTCCCATTGCGCAGATGGCAATCCGTCGCACGTGGTGACTGTCCAACCATCTAGCCTACTGAAACGAACTGAATATTTCCCCATATTAATCATCGGTTCTATGGTAAATACCATACCCGGCACAAGCAACATTCCCGTATGAGGTTTTCCGAAATGGTCTACCTGAGGTTCCTCATGGAAAGCCAATCCCACCCCATGTCCGGACAAATCGCGGACCACTGAATATCCATTCTTCTTGGCATGTTGTTCTATAGCATACCCTATATCGCCCACAAAACTGTATGGTTTAGCCGCTTTCATTCCTATCTCCAGACATTCGCGAGTGACCTCTACCAAGCGTTTCTTCTCCGGAGAGACCTCACCTATGCAGAACATACGGGACGCATCCGAATAGTAGCCGTTCAATATAGTAGAAACATCCACATTGACAATATTACCCTCCTTCAAAATCACCTTCGGGCTTGGTATGCCATGACACACAACGTCGTCGATAGAGACACAGACGCTCTTAGGGAAACCCTCATAGTTGAGAGGCGCAGGAATGGCACCATGTGAAACCGTAAAATCATACACTAAACGATCGATGTCTTCGGTAGACATTCCGGCCTTTATTTCCCTAGCCACCAAATCCAGCACACCAGTATTGACCATGCCACTTTGGCGTATACCCTCTATCTGTTCCGCATTCTTTATCAGCTTTCGGTTTGGAACAAGACAACCTTTGGCCTCAAAAAACATGACTTTCTTTTCCAACTCCGTAGGTTCAACCCCTTTCGGAACAAACCATTTTCTAAAACCTTTTCCCATTTCTATAAATTTTAAAAACCGCCATGTCCATCGGTAAAAGCGAATGAATGAATATGGAAGGTTCAAATTACACTTCATAGTACAAAAATACGCTTTATTTCGGGTCGTTTTCACTCAAAACAAAAAATACTTACAATTTGAGACGGAAATGGTTTTTTCTTTTCAATAAGAAACCATCTCTTTTTTGAACAAATCCACTTATAATTTCCATCTTTCATCATAGATAACCCTATGTGATCATGAAGAAATAACTTACTAAAGTTCGAAACATCTTGAAAGTATGCTTTCCAGTCATTGCATTGATAGCAAACATCACGTAAATTCTTGGACAGGATTTACAAGATGAAACAGGATTTTTCAAACGTCTCTTACTTAGTAGGCTAGCACTCGCCTTGGGCCGCGGATGAGGGGACGTGCCGTACCTCCCGAAAAGCGGGCAACAGCGCAGGCACTTTTGCTTACTTTTCTTGCCGGAGAAAAGTAAGTGCCGGTCCGGCAGGAGGACGGAAATAATTGTCGTGTATGGTGCATTCCTCCGGAATGCGGTTGCCGATGCCTATTCCCCCCTCAACAAAGAGATAATGCCTATGGCATTTTGTCAAAATCGGCATAAGTTGTTTTTTTACTGTTGCTATGTCTTCCGCTATTTTAGTAATAATCAAAATTCACCACAACGGGTCTCCGGATGTTTTAATGTCAATGCAACGCTTGGAATCACCACATGATATTTGGAAATCTATCAAGTTTTTTTCATGATCACTAAAAACAAGCGTTTCACGGAAAATGTTTCAATATTTTTGACAACAGACAATTCAGAGAACAGACACTCTCAACTTCCACATTCAGCTGGTTTTTTTATGAAATTCAGCTATCTTTGCGGACATAAAAAGAGAAAGACATGAATTGGATTATAGCAAGAAGTGCGGACTGCACCATCAGAATAAGACGGGAGATGGAGAAATATTCCGAATCTGGACTATACCCGTTCCGTATCGAATTGTTTTGGGACATACAAGATCCGGAATCCAAGGAAGAGGAAGACATGGTAGACAAGCTGCAAGAGAACCTCTCCGCCGTCATGGAGGAAAACGACACGGCACTGATGGTCGCCATTTTTAAAAATGACAAGAACTATGTTTTTACTTGGTACACAAAAGACATGGAGACATTCGGGAAACTATCCAACCAGACGCTACGCTTTTTCCCAAAACTTCCCATCCGCATCTACTCTACCGACGACGCCAATTGGGAAGAATACAAAAAAATGGTTCTACAACTAGGAGAATGACATTCACACCACAAACTTTCCGTTCTCCTTCTTCGATATAACCCAAGCCACGTCACGCGCCGTCTTCAGAGCTATCGGCAAACCGCCTCCGGCTTCGAGCCAATGGCCGGCAAAAAACACATTATCCAGACCTGGCACGTTCCGAGTCACCGGCAACCTTCTCAAAACATTGTCTTGTGGCGTCCAACCCTGCGAACTTCCCAACGTATTTCCCGTGTATCGATAATAAGATGCCGGCGTGGTTAAATCGGTCACCTCTATATGACCCGACAACACAGCCATCTTCTTCTCCAGCTCCGCCAAGACAGCTTGCGTAAACTCCCTCTTTTTCTGAAGATATTGAGAATAATCATTTTTCCTGAGACAGATCCAAAATTCACCTTCCCGCGTCTGAAAATCGACAGCCATGGTCACCTTACCGGCAGGAGCCAGCGTAGGATCATAATTATACAGATGGACTTCCAACCGTTCATACGATGTGCCATCCGGCGAAAGGATGGGACGGTCCAACGCATATCGCACAAAATGAGGAAAATCCTTCATTTCCAAATCGACACCCAAATACAAGATACAAAAGGAGTAGAAAATCGACTCCTTGGGTGGATTTTCCAAAAGAGACTGGGCCTTGGTGAGATACCTACCACCAAGAGCATGGAAAACAGACCAACGCCAATCGGCAGTAGAGACCACATAGTCGCAACAGCTACGTGTACCATCTTCCAGACGGAGAGCCACCGCACTTCCATCTTTCGTCTCAATAGAATCGACACCAATACCCGACGATAACTTGCCTCCATGCTGCAAATAAGAAGCCTCCAATCTTTGAGAAAACAGCAACGACGAACCTATCGGATAACCAGCCACCCTCTTATCCGCATAACACTGCACAAAGAAAAGAATCGGCATACGCATCTCCTTCTCATATAATAAAGTAATGGCCTTTCTTAAAAATGGATTCTTAAATCTTTCGGAAAACTGATAATTAGTCACCTTGCTCCACTTATGCATAAAGAAAAGCATAGGAAGTAACTTTACGAGAGGCGCATTTCTGCGAACGGAGGCAAAGAAGCCTTCGTCATAGAATGTAGGAGGTAGACAATGTAGATGTTTGCCCACATACCTCACCTGATTCATCCAAAGCCGAATCATTTTCCCATCTTCGGGAGCCAAATCCAAAAGATACTCTTCGAATCGATTTATATCATTGTAAAAAAAGAAAACAGAACGTCCATGTCTATCCAACAATCCGGGCACATCAAAACGCACCCTCTCTTCATGATAGACAAAATGAAATTGAGAGAGATCAAGTATCTCCTTCCAGAAAGTATGGAAAGAGACTCCTTCTCCGCTTCCCAGCAGCCAATGCATACAACCATTGAAAGTATAATCGCCCCGTCTCCAGCCCGTACACAAACCACCTGCCACAGAATGACGCTCAAACACCTCCGTGTCAAATCCATTTTTCTGGAGATAAATGCCAATGGACAGACCAGCCACACCCCCTCCTATTATACCAACCTTCATATTCAAGCTTCACTATGTTTCGTTTCCACAACCAACCCTATCTTTTACAAAAGGCGAATTACTGAACGCCTCTCCGATTTAAAGAATTTCTGTATTTGGACGCATTCTTGATATGTTCGTCATAAGTCGCCGCAAAATTATGATAACCGGAACGGTCTTCTCTCGCGCACATATAAATATAGTCATGGTCCACATAGTTCAACACGGCATCAATGCCCTCCGTAGAAGGGATGCGTATAGGTCCAGGAGGCAATCCGATGTGTTTGTATGTATTGTAAGGCGAATCTGTATCCAAATGTCCGTTATAGATACGCCTCAACGAGAAATCATGAACGGCGAACTTCACCGTAGGGTCGGCCTGCAACGGCATTCCCTTGTTCAATCTGTTCAGATACAGACCAGCTATCATCGGTTTCTCGTCCTTTTTATTAGTCTCCTCGTCTACGATAGAGGCCAGCGTGCTCACCTCCAACTGGGACAGACCCACCTCATTCAGTTTCAAGAGCCTATCTTCCGTCCAAAACTTATCATACTCCTGTTTCATCCTATCCATCAACTTCTCCGGCGTAATGTCCCAATAAAGTTCATACGTATCAGGAATAAAAAGAGCTACGGTTGTAGGAGACGTCAACCCATACTTAGCCAGAAGAGTATCGTTGTTCAGAGCATTCACCATCTCGACGGAGTCCATCATCAGTTGTTTGGAAAGACGTTGTGCCAACACCTCTTTTGTCCTTATATTATTAAAAGTGATGCGAAGCGGAGTCTGACGGCCGTTTATCAGACGATGCACTAGCACATAATTACTCATGCCATCCTCCAACTCATAGCGTCCGGGAACCACATTTTTTGGATAACCATTATTTTTTGCCGTCCGTACAAAAGACGACATGTTTTTCACCGTACCAGAGGCCTGTAATTTTGCCACCACATCCTCAAAAGAGTCGCCTTTATAAATCAGGAGATACTTATGCGAATCACCAGGAACAAAAATATTAGACTTGAAGGTAGTCCTATAATAAACAAATCCACCAACAGCACCAATAACAACCAAAACACAGACGGCAATTATCGCCACCCGCTTAAAATTCCACTTTCCAGAATGTTTTTTATTTTTACCCATTTCCTCTTAATAAAATAGACAAATACGATTAAAGAATTAAAACTCTGAATTTTACAAAAAAAATCCGTTTCATCGACGAAACAAGATGTCATCAGACGTCCAAAAATAGCTATTTTATTTCAAATATTCATCATTATAAATTTTGCAGTTTCGAAAATAGTCCCTACATTTGCATCGCAAAACCGAGATATCGGGGTTTGGTGAGATGGGTGAGTGGCTGAAACCACCAGTTTGCTAAACTGACGTACGGGTAACCGTACCGGGGGTTCGAATCCCCCTCTCACCGCAAGGACAAGGGGTTTATTTTTCCCAATCAATTCAATTCAATGAGTTGGTTGGGATTTTTTTATGCTCTTTGGTGAGCGTGGCGGACATTAAAAACTTTCACTTTGCAACTATAAAGAAGAGCAATAATAATTATGACACAACAATATAAGATACAGCTAGGACACTTTGGAATGACGAGCAAGAGAAGTGGTATTTCTCTATTGCTGATGTGGTTTCAATCTTAACGGACAGCATTGATGGCCGGAAGTATTGGGATAAGCTCAAAACAACGCCTAAAAGAGGAAGGAAATGAAACGGTGACAAATTTCACTAGTTGAAATCACGTGCCTCAGATGGCAAAATGCGTATGGCCGATGTGGCTGATACTGAGCTGTTATTTCGTCTGATTCAATCTATCCCCTCACCCAAAAGCAGAGTCGTTCAAGCAATGGATGGCGCAAGTGGCAAAAAGGTCTTTCAGATAATAGCGACCACTAAAACAATGGACGAGCACGCAGAGGTAGCGATAAAAGGTGCAATAGGTGCTCGTAACGCACGCCTTGAAAAGGAAGAAGTTCTCGGTGAGAAAGTGGTCACTTCACTCAATACCAGATCGATACAAAAAAGTATTAAGGATAAAAACGAAAGCGAGTAAATCAAATGTATGGGTGGATTTCTTGTAAACCCACCCATTTATATACCTTTGTCATCACGAGCAAGGAACGCTACAAGCAACAGATAGACCATGTGACCAAAGGCAATCAGCAGAATATACCACATTGTAAATCCGTTAGCACTTCACCACAAGTTCTATTACAAATATCTGAATTGCAGCAACCTACAATAAATCTATCATCAGCAACCAAAAATCAAATGCGTACTTGAAGGAGATTCCGATGTGTACGGAATAAAAGAAAAATCTCCACCTTGCAAGTCATAATGCAAATTATATCTACCCGTAGATTCAACTAGTAAATGCAACTAGGATCATTCAAAGATAAGAAGAAAAGATCAAGAGGAGATTTGAATCCGAGCTTTTTTCTTGGTCTTTTGTTGATGCTATATTGAGCCTCCTTGATTATAAGACTGTTATAATTGTTAAAGTCAGCTTTTTTAGGGATATATTGCCTGTAAAGCTTGTTGGTGTATTCTATCAGACCTTTCTCCCATGAAGAATACGGATGAGCGAAGAATACGCTCGTACTCAACTTCTTGGCAATCATTTTGTGCTGCGCGAACTCGCTTCCGTTGTCCGTGGTGATTGTCCTGACGAAAGGCTTGTATGGAAGCAAAGCCCGTATCACGACCGGCGCAAGCGAACAGGCATCTTTGCCGTTCTCCAGCTTTTCTATGATGGTGTATCCGGTCTTTCTCTCCACGAGGGTCAGCATGGCACCCTTGTTCTGCTTCCCGACGATCGTGTCCATCTCCCAGTCGCCGAACCGTGTCCCGTCCGCCTCCGCAGGTCTCTGGTCTATGCTTACCCTGTCGACTATGTTCGACCGTTTCCCTACTGGCCTTCGCCTGTGCTTGAGCTTGTGCCGGCAATGGGTGTAGAGGTCGCCTCCTGCCTTTCTGTCCGCACGTATGTGCTGGTAGATGCGCTCCGTGCTTACCATCCTCACGCCATTCAGCCGGCACCAGCCCACCACCTGTTCGGGGGAGTAGTCTTTGGACAACAGTTCCTCCGCCTTTCTGCGGACTGATGTGTCGAACCTCCTCGTCTTGCGGAACCTCTCCTTGCGGATGCCAACAAGTTCCTGCGCGACTCGGAAGCTGTATCTTCCCCGCTCGTCGGCGTTCCGTTTTAACTCACGGCTTACCACGGATTTGTCTTTCTCTATCGCTTCCGCTATCTTCTTTTGGCTGTAGCCCTGTTTGTACATCGCTGAAATTGTGTACCTTTGTCCCTCGGTGATATGACTCATAATTGAAACTTTTGGTCGGGGGACAATATAGTCATTTTCTCCATTCAGCAGAAGGAGGGGAAACCCTCTTTCTCTGATAAAATTATTTCCGCCTTGAGTTGCATTTAATAATTGAACTTACG
>JACJXK010000023.1 GCA_020636675.1 Prevotellaceae bacterium | reverse complement strand
TCTGCGTAGTGGTTATGTATAGATTTCCAATAGAGTCTACCGCAATGTTACGACCAACACCTCCATCCACCCACTCCAATGCCAAGCCCCTATCTCCATCGGAGATTACCTCAAACTTATCTGTCTGCGCAGCATTGACATTCATAGCCATGAATGTCAGCGCTGCTAATATTATTTTTTTCATATACATATATTTGAAACATTATCATACATACATTTACCCGACAACAAATTGGCGTGAACACATCCGATTTCCGACCTTCACTTTCACCACATATACTCCGGAAGAAAGACCTGTTGTGTTCAAATACAACTGATGTACGGTTGGACCTCCCATCAGCTGAGGACCGAAATGGACATCCGTTTCTCTTCCTGACCCATCGTAAACTCGGATGTCCATCATTTCCGTACTTCCATCAACCGCCACATAAATCATGGTTCCCCACGCATTCACAGTTAAATTTTTCACCAACTCATCGCAATTCTCCACCTCTACCGTATCTTTTGGGTTTTCTCCGTTAAAAACGAATGCATTCCGGCAAACTTTATCATCTATGCTCACATATAGGTTGTACGTTTCATTTGCATTCATTCCTTCCGTAGAGATATAGAGATTCTGCATTGCATCTCCACCCATCCATTGTTTCATGTCGCGCAATACGTTGCCGGCATTATCCTTCAATGCAAGATATACCTCAGAAAGGTTCTCGGCCACATGGAGCTGCACGAGTGCACCTTGCTCATAGACAGTAACGGAACGACATATTTCCCGGCACAAGGTCTCTTCGTCCTTTTCTCCTTTCACATAGAATACCATCGGATTTTGCAGTGAATTGTTATAAATTTTCACCACCGCCACTTCCGAATCAGCAGGATGATAGGTGATATGGAATGAGGTTGAATCCTGATACCTTATCTCCTTGTTCCGCACATCTTCGTCTATGGTGAAGTTTCCGTTAGTCTCTATCTCAATCCTATTAATCAAAATCGGGGTATAGTATGGATTGATTACCTTAAATAGAAGAGAATGTGCAGGCTGTCTTTTCCCGAAATCGACTGTATCGCCCGATGCCACTTTCGAACGTAACGATCCTTGCGTATAGGAAGAAAGCGGCAAGCTGTCTACTACATCCGGTACGCAAACATTCACGACTCTATTATCTTCACTAAAATCAAACGTCACCAAATCATACTCTACTCCAGTTTGCTCCAGAATCAGATGCGCTTCCACCTTTTCTCCCTCCATAAATCCGAATCCACCTTCGCCAAGTTCTGCTTTATAAAGATTGAATTCAAATTCACTGCCCAAATTTGAATCTATATAAAAACTTCCCATCTGTTCCGTATAGCCACAGTCCGCATTCTTATGGTAGAGCAGAAGTGTACCGCTATTATCGCCCAATGGAGCACAATTGCTGACAGGATCGTCGGTGAAAAACAACGTATAAGGAACAACTTTCCCGGACGGCGAAGGAGTCTCATACTTCACGAACAGAGGATGTACAGATTCTCCATAGTTCGCCTCCAATCCTCTATTGTCCTTTGCCATAACATAATAATAGAAACCAGAACCGTTACCTACGGAAGAATCCAAGTCTGCAACATAAGCATCTCCATCTCCTTTTCTCATTTCTACAGAAGAATAAGCCACCGTACTCCCTTTTCCGTTCTTATAATACAACGTCGCAGACGATATGCCATCATGGTCGAGTATGTCTATACTGAATGTTTTTTCCGAACAAGCGTACCTGCTGCTTATCTCTTCGTTCGAAAACCGGGGTCGATCATTTTCTATTCCCAACTCCCATTGCCAACTTGCATGCGTAACGTACGGGCTTCCTATCTGTACTCCATTATCGCTCATATAAAGAAGCACACTGTAGGTTATCTTTTCACCCACGACATGCTCGGCAGGCAACGTTATTCGCAATTCACTTCCCTGCAACTCTTTTTTTGTTACGAGGACCGTATCTTTCCCATCATTATAAATATAACAAACCGCGGCACTATCTACCGACACACCACAATCAGGATTGCTATTTACCAGGAAGACAAGATCCACCGACTCATTTTCCGGAACGCTATCCAACAATTCGGTCTTCGCATCGCGCACCACCGATACAGTCGAAGACACCTTTACAGACGAAGAGGCGTTCACCCCGTCCACATTGGCACTAAATAGGATTGTTTCTCCGCAAAGCTGTTTTTGCGTGCAAAACGTAACGCGCATCTTATATTGCAAAAGAGAACCTATGCTCTGCGCTATACCGGAATAGGAAGGATTGTTTATGTCAAAGAAACCGCCATGGGTTTCGTCGCAAATTTGTTTATACTCCATCATGTTGGACAAATCTTGAATGACAAACACCTGCGCACCCGCTTGCGAAAGTCGGGTGGCGACAGTAGCTTGCGAAACGGAAGTATATACTTCTCCCGTTATACAGTTTCCTTCATTCTCGCCGTTAAACTCAGGCTCGTCGCCAAGCATAACGATCACGGTCTGTGCATCAGGCACAGCCGTAAACGGAGTCTGCGCCGCATAGAGCAACGCCGCATAGTACTGCTCGCACCATCCATCTTGGACATTGCGTGACCAAATGGAATTTGCATTGTTCTTTCCATAAAAAACATATTGACCTGATAAAATTCCAAGATTAAAAGAATTCTTCTTATTCATCTCCACCAACATACATCCATCATTAGCATTTTGTCCGAAACGAATAAGCGCAGCATTGGGCGCATATTTCTCCAAAGCTCTGATTAGTTCTACCATTGAGTTTTGCACCTTAGCCTGATGTGCGCTCATACTGCCACTATTGTCTATAAGGAAAACAATATTAAGGTATTGCGTCTCCGTAGAGAAGGACAAACACCCTGCTTTGTTACCATTAGCAAAAATGGAGACATCGGCAGTGTCAAGAGAAAGCAAAATATCTTTATTCTCTTGCGTCAAATAAAAATCGGCAGAACCGTTACCTTCCTCATCTATTTGCACATTAGACAATGTCAGATCAGTATTTTCGTAAGACAACCTACCACCGCGGAGAAAAGCCATAGCACTAGTATATCCTTTCATAATGGCAAATTCCTTGATGTTCCAACCAAAGCCTTCGTATGTTTCGTCAGAAACGAGAGAAAGTTTAAATTTAACCATCTTACCTGCATACGCACTGATGTCAATGTTCGTAGTCGCATCTTTCAGCAATCTACCCGAAAAGGCATAAACATTTTTATAACTCACCCCCCCCATCTTCACTAACAGAAAGAATTACTCTGTCGTAATAACTCTCCACTTCCACCTCATGATCTAAATACACATACAATAATTCTTTGCCGTCCAGTTCCGGCAGCAATATATTTTCACTTTCTATCCAAAATGTAGATCCGGAAGCATAGATTCCTGTTGACAATGTAGATATTCCAGAATTCTCTTTTAAACTAAAACCATAAGATTTCCATTCCTTAAATAATTCCTCTGCACTCTTTTCGTAAAAAGACTCTTCTGCGACAACTTCGACAGAAACATCTCCACGTTCGGAAAAAACGCCTTTCGGTACATCCTGACCTAACGCAGCCAGCGCACAAAACAAAAATCCCCCTGCCAAAGAGGCTACTTTCTTTTTCATACTACTTCTTTTCAAATTTTAAATTATAATGTTCACCATTCCGGTTTATCCTTAAAAAATAGGCTCCTGAAGGCAGAGAAGAGACGGAGACTTCTCCGTCAACCGATTGTCCGGCAAAGACAATCTTTCCATGCAAGTCCAAAACCTCATACATAAACACGCCTTGCAGATCCACATAAAGAGTGTTCTCCACAGGGTTTCCAAAAATCACAAAGGGTGTTGCTAATAAAGAATGGCATTTATTGTAACAAAATAAAGTGTCTACAAAAACTTAAACATCTCACATCCTTCCTGCAAAAAACGAATAAACAAAAACCTTAACGTTCTTCTATCCGGTTCCCTATAATTTGATTTTATTAACTTTCCGCAAAGATAAGGTCTTTTTCTGAAACAAAAACGAAAAAAAAATTTTTTTCACATTGTAGGACGGGCACTTACTACGACATCCGGCTCAAAACGGGATTGGATTGATGGGATTGATTGGGTTGATTGGATTGAAAAGCACCACACAAGATATTTTGAACGTCACCAAGCGATTTTTTCATAATCAACAGAATGCCTTCTTTATTTTTCAGCCAACGATGTTTCCATCAGGAACTAAACATCCCATTATATTCCAAATTTTATTACCTTTGGTTATTTACATTTATAAACTTATTATATTCACCACAAAACGATATACATCTTTTATCCATAAAAAGAATCTACATATGAAGATCAGACGAAAAGCACTCATCATCACCATACTTGCACTTCTTCTAAGCACATTTCCATCATCAGCCGGAAGGATCGGAACCATTTTTCCCCGCTTCGATAATTTCACACAAAGAGACGGACTGTCAAACAACCATATCCAATGTATCTATCAAGACCATGACGGACGGATGTGGTTCGGCACGAGCCAAGGATTAAATTTCTACGACGGATATTCGTTCGAGCTTTACAAGAACCATCAAGACGACAAAAACTCGATACGAGGGGAACTGGTACGGACAATATTTCAAGATTCGAAAAACACATTTTGGGTAGGGACGGAACATGGTGGACTTAATCGTTTCGACATCGCAGCCAAGAAATTCTCGTACATCCCGCTTGTGGGGAATGAGGAAGACTACTATACGGCAAACTCCGTGAAAGAAGATTCAAAAGGTGTCATATGGATTGCATCAGACAATGGACTTCTATTCCTGAACAAGAAAGGATGCGCCGAACAGAAAGAGATAACCGCCGAAAACTTTTCCGGAATAGGAGAAATTCGGAAAATCCATATAGACAGACATGACAACATTTGGATGGCAAGCAGGAAACACGGCGTTTGCGTCTATAACCCATACACCAACTTCTACAAGGAAATAACAGTTCCTTACCTGCATCCGGAAGATGACAACGTACTCTCACTGCTCCAAACAAAAGACGGAAACATTTGGATAGGAACCTACTATTCAGGGATTTTCGTGATTAATCCGCAAAACTATGCAATCCGCAGACTACATTCTTTTCCCATTTCCGAACGCAACGCAACAGTACGCTCCATCATTGAAGATGCAGATGGATTGCTTTGGTTTGGCTCACGCGGAGGATTACTCGTTTACGACAGAAAAACCGAAGAATATGGCCAGTTTTTTCATGACATGGCCAACTCCATCTCTCTGGCGCACAATTCCATCATAGATATATATATCGACAGGAAAGGAGACATGTGGCTGGGCACACGCGGCGGAATAAGTTACATGGATCACGATAAAATGAAATTCAGACTAATAAACGAAGTTAAAAACGACCCCCATTATCTAAACAACGGCGAAGTATATGCTTTTTTGGAAGACACTAAGGCCAAGAGGCTATGGATCGGGACAGAATCGGGAGGCATCAATGTCTTAGATATGGAAAAGAATAGGATAACCTATATCACCCAAAAAGACGGACTACCATCCGATTGCATAAAATGCTTCTTCAATAACGGCTCTGAAATTTGGGTGGGCACCTACCTTGGGGGCATCGCGGTAGTCGACGCTTCAACTTTAAAGGTCAAACGAATCATTCGGAACAATCCGAACGACCCTGAATCATTATTATCCAATATTGTATGGAACATATATAAAGACAGTCGTGGTCTTGTGTGGATTGCCACAGCAAAAGGATTAGACTTGTACAACCCGAAGGATGGCAGCTTTTCCCACCTGAAACACATCAAACACGACAGCAACGTCTATTGGATAGCCGAAGACAAAGATCACGACTTATGGATCGGAAGCGGAGATGAGGTTATCGTCTATAACCCACAGAAAGATGACATCATACGCTATAACGAACGTACCCGTTCCTTTTTACAGGCAGCAGACGGATCCATTTGGCTGGGCACACTGTCGCAAGGCTTGGCAAAATACCATAAACACAATGGACTTGTCCGCCATTATTCCGAGAAGGATGGACTCGCCAACGACAATGTCCAAAGTTTACTAACAGACGGATCAAATAACATTTGGGCCGCAACATTTAACGGGCTTTCCAAATTCGACCCAAGCACATGTACTTTCAAAAACTTCGACGAATATGACGGATTACAAGACAACCATTTCCATTACAATGCCGCCTGCATACTCTCCGATGGAAAAATTGCGTTAGGAGGGCTGAACGGAACAAACATATTTGATCCGCTAAAAATGAACGATAGCAAGTTCGAGGCCAACGTGCTACTTCGCAACTTATTTGTATTCAACCAGCCTATGGAAATAGGAGACAATATGAAGGAAAACATCTCTTCGGCGCAGGAGGTGGTCTTGAACTATGACCAAAACATGTTTTCTTTCTCATTTTCCACTCTTTCATATTCTAAATCGAAGAAAAACAGATATAAATATAAGATGTCCGGATTTGACACGGACTGGATATACACAGAAAATTCCAATCGGGCTACATATACGAATCTGAATCCCGGAACATACACATTCTCGGTAAAAGGAGCCAATTGCGACGGACACTGGAACGAAAAGACAAAGAGCATAAGAGTTGTCATTTTGCCACCATTCTGGCAAACTTGGTGGTTTAGGCTGTTGACATCACTTCTGCTGTTGACGTTCGTCTTCTATTACATCCGTCACATCATACGAAAAGAAAGGAAATACAGTAAATTTCAAGTTGAGAAAGCAGCCTATCAGAACAAGAAGATCCTTAGAAAAAGGGAGGCGAAATTCCACACCTCCTTATCTCAGGAACTGAAAATGCCGCTTACTTATATTATGGGGGCCGTGACAGAAATCATACGCCAAAAGCCTACAGAAGCATTGATTTTAGATAGCGCACAAACAGCCGAAAAGAATTTGGAGCAGGTATTGACCATGCTGAACCACACCCCGGATTTCGAGAGCATGGAAACAGATGGCTCTCAACTTCAATACACTACCTGCGATTTGTCTGAATTTGTATATTCCATCGTACAACTCTACACAGTCAAGGCCGAGGAATATAAAATTCTGGTGCTTTTCGAAAAGCCGGAAACCCAGACTGTCACACGGACGGACGAACCGAAATTAAAGCATATTCTTTCCTCTTTACTTGAATACGCTGTTCGTCACACAAACAAAGAGGGGACTGTACTTGTGGGGCTACAACATAAAACCGACAAATCTTTCTTGATCACTCTCAATGCTGACGGGATGAAAATAAAGGGAGACATGGATGTTTTGAAGATTGGAGATGACGGCAACCCGATCACTTTTGGATTAATAAGGAAAATGGCCAAAAGCATGAACTGTAAAATCTCGGCGGAAACTATCGACGGACACGGACAAACTAACATCATCATCTCTTTGCCAAAAAACGGAACAATGGAATCCGACATGGTTACTACTAATGCCTGCAACAATGGGATTACGATTCTCATTGCCGAAAACGACATTACATTCTGTTCCTACCTAAAGCATCATCTGTCAGATTTCGGCTCCATTTCAATAGCAGACAATGGCGACACGACGTTCACTATGGCTGCCGACCGGCAACCAGACATAATTATTCTCAATTGGAATTTGCCGAACACAAACAACGGCATACTATGCAAACAATTAAAATCTGACGAACGTACCAAATATATATACGTAGTCGTCTATTCTCCCATAGAGATAGGAGACCTCGCTTACGAATCGGGAGCTAACTTCTATACAACAATTCCGTTTGACGTATGGAGACTGAAATTGCTCATAAACAACCTGATTGCCACACGATCATGTCTAAAGCAAAAATACAAGATGGAAATACTCCAGGAGCCAAACAATGTACAATTAGAATCGCCCGACGAAAAATTAATGGCTCGCATCATGTCTGTCATCGAAAAAAATCTGTCGGATTCCGAATTCGGCATCGAGAAGTTTGCCCAAGAAGTTGGACTAAGCCGTATGCAGTTATATCGTAAAATCGATTTGCTTACAAATATGACCGTGAAGGAATTTATCCGTTACATTCGTATAAAGAGAGCCGTCCAAATGTTAGAGCAAAACAAGCTAACGGTATCTGAAGTCGCATACGAGGTTGGATTCAAAGACATTTCCTATTTTCGGAAATGCTTTAAAGCACAAACAGGGAAAAAGCCTTCCGACCTCCAATCTTAATATCTTCCGGCCACAGACCGGATTTACATATTTTCATATCTCTATCTATTTTTGTTAAAATATACAATATATTGACATTTAATGCATTGGTTATAAACTTGGGAATTTTATCCATTAAAAATGTTACTTTTGTCATGTAAAAAGGTGGCATCTGCACTCTTATATTGATACAAAAAACAGACCTCGGTCGGATAAATATTGTGACCTTCGAGCAATCTACGGAAAGGCATTTGTCCTGCTGTGGAATTACTTGAGATAATCAATCATTTAAGGAGTCGTTTCGAAAAACGAATCCTTCATTACAAATTACTTACAAAAACCATGATTCAGAACAAAAAAGTAAAAATGATCCTATTGGGAATGTTCTTTTCCTTAGGAACGATGGCCAATCCCATTGTCTTAGTGAATGGTCAATCGGTAGAGAAAACCCCTTCAAAAATATCATTTGACGGGGACAATGTGGTTGTTAGTTTTTCTGACGGGACAACGCAATCACAGGACATGTCAACTACAGTTGTAAAATTCACAGAAGAAACAGGAGTTTTCTTTACAAAGGCCTCTTATTTCCAATCCAACTCAATTGTAAAAAATTCACTGTCCATCAGTGGCATAAACGAAACGTCAGACATTGCCATTTATGACACAAACGGGAAAATATGTCATAAACAAAAAGCAGGTGCGGAAAGCATAACTATAGACGTAACAGAACTTAAACCGGCAGTCTATCTTTTGATGGTGGACAATCAGATAATCAAATTTATAAAGGAATGATGCTCTTCTATATATTCCGAAAGATAAAAAACAGATAAAAAAGCATAATATGAAAAGAATAGTAATATTTTTAACGGCTTTGGGGTTCATCATGAATTTAGGAGCCCAAAACAAGGTGAAGATCACGGAATCAGAAGGTTCCACATCCACCTATTTGTGTTCAGACATAGAAAGCATCGACTTTTCTTCAGACAACAACTTCTCCATAAGCTTTAAAAACGGGGCAACAAACATATCTTACGAAGGAAATGCCGATAGAATAGAATTTGAGAAACAAGCCTCCAATTCGTCTGTCTCAATCAAGCGGGCCGACGGATGGTTTGAATCTGGATTTATAGAATGGGAAGAGACAACGGGATACTCTTCTTTCCATGTTTATTGTAGGGAGAGCGGGAAAGGCGACTACACTCTGCTGGACAGCGAATTGGTACGTAACTATGGCTCCTTCTTCAGAGCGGACGTATTAGGACTGGCTGCGGGCTCATATCAATTCAAGATTGTTCCCGTAAAAGGAGACGAGGAGCAACCTACATTGGCGGCAGAAAGCGGCATCATACATGTAACAAATCACGACAGAAGCGGATACGCACATTTCAATTATACGGAGGGAGTTGGTGCCTATAAAGACGACGGGACGTTGAAGGATGGCGCCATCGTCATCTACGTAACAGATGAGAACAAAGATCAGATAAAAATTCCCGGATATGAATCGGCAGGCGTTGGATTGGGATGGCTATTGAACAATGCGCAGTACTCAAAATCAGGAAGCAACACATATACCGAGAATGCCTCTAACCTTGGCATTTATTCGATTACGAAAGAGCATCCTGTCGTCATTCGTTTTCTCGGTAAGATAAACCCACCAGAAGGTCTGACAGCATACAATTCGACGAACAACGGAGGGTCAACCGGAGATAACGGTTTTATGGCAAGAATGAAAGACGCCAGGAATCTAACCATAGAGGGTATCGGTTCTGATGCCATGATTTACGGATGGGGATTTCATTTTATATGTTCGGATATGACAGGCGAATATGGGAAAAACTTCGAGGCAAGAAACCTCACATTCGACGACTATCCAGAAGACGCATTAGGAATGGAAGGCATGCAAGGCACGATCAACGCATCAGGAACGGTCGAGAACTCATCCTCGGCTTCAGCCGACATCTGTGCTCCCGTACAGCATTGCTGGATACACAACTGTAATTTCAAGCAGGGCTATTGCGCCAATCCGGCAGAAAGTGACAAGGCCGAGGGTGACGGATCGTGCGACTTCAAACGCGGCAGGTTCTACACGTTAAGCTACTGTTATTTTGAATATGGGCATAAAACCAATCTGATCGGATCCGGCGACGCCTCTTTGCAGTTCGACATTTCGTTTCATCACAACATATGGAACAATTGCGCATCCAGAATTCCCCTTTTGAGAAATGCCAACTTCCATTTCTACAACAACTATGTCTTTGGAGATATGACAGACGAGGAGGCCTCTCTCAGTTACGTTGCCTCTGTGCGTGCCAACAGTTACCTTTATTCGGAAAACAACTACTACGATGGATGTAAGAACGTATGCCAAACCACGTCGGGCGGCGTTTCCAAATCGTATGGAAACATATACTATGCTTGCTTCGGCGACAATGACGCAACCATTGCCACATCCCGCACACAAAACATTAGCAGCACCTGCAAATTTACATACAAAGGGATTGATTACGAAAACTTCGACACCAACCCTACGTTATTCTACTACAACTCCTCTGAAGAAAAAACCCGCGCATACATAACCGACGCAGTGACTGCACGACAAGAATGTATAAAAAATTCGGGTGTTCAGAAAGAAGATTCCGACGTTGATGTCAGCATGAACAAAAACAGCGTATCCGAAGCCATAGATTTATCAGGAGGCACATTCTCCGCTACAATCGGCACATCCGAGAGTGGTATAGTATATACGAACATCTCCTCCTCCGGTAAATTCAAGGGACAAGGCATCACTTTCAGAATAGACGAACCCGTATCAATAGAATTGACGGCAGGAAGCGATTCTTATGGAGGTCCATACCTTGTCAAGTCAGACGGAACAGTAATCGGACAGATAGCATCGTCTGCAACCTTCGAGCTAACTTCAGGCACATACTTCATCGGTTCCGGGTCAAAAGACAAAGAGTCGCAGATAAAATCGTTAAAGATGACCGTCAGATGAC
Organism: Prevotellaceae bacterium; assembly: GCA_020636675.1. Lineage (GTDB taxonomy): Bacteria > Bacteroidota > Bacteroidia > Bacteroidales > Paludibacteraceae > RGIG10190. The sequence goes on along the minus strand of JACJXK010000023.1, from coordinate 26,024 downwards.
ACAAACACCATGGATGAATCCATCTCAGCAAGAACTCACCCCACAAATAAAGCCATAAGTTATTGACCACATGGCAGGACGAACGAAAAGTGATTTTTTGCTGAGACAGAAAAAAACATTTCCATACAAGAAAGGCCGTTTCCTAAGGAGACGGCCTTTCTTTATCCAAACAATCAACACTATTTCTTAATTACACGACCAACGGCAACTTTATCGCCATTCTTAATACGAATCATATAAATGCCTCCAGCCAATGATTCCAAATTCAATCCTTTAGACAGCTCCGAAACCGGAAGTTCAAAAGACTTTTCAACCGTTCCCACCAATGAAATAACATCAACAGTAACAATCTCAGACAACGACGCATTGCAAGAAAGATCCACATAAAGAAGATTTTCTACCGGATTCGGATAAAGTGCGCAAATGGATGTTCTACCCTCTTCACAAAGTCCAACCCCTTCACCTTTCTTTGCATTGACAACAGCACGCTTGCATCCCGAACCAGTTCTGATTTGCCAATCAGTAACTCCAGGGAACGGATTATTATCCGCCGTTCCGTTGGTTGCACCTGTGAACGTAATCGGATTGCCTGCACCTGCATAAGTCGAATAACTTGGTCCTTTCTCAAAAAATGCGACAGAGAAATCGCTTCCCTTGCATGTCAATGTATAATTGCCAGCCGCGGTCACATCTATCGGAGTGGAGAAGGTAAACGTTTTATATCCCGCTTCGTTAACGAGCTGCGCATCGGAAGTATATGATGATTTTTTTCCAGATGCGTCTTCCAATTCGGCAGTAAGTGTCTTATTTCCGGAACTATACGCATCTTTTACTACTACAGTAAGACCCATAATAGAGAACGCCTTCGCCGCAGAAAATTTGGCGCCTATATTTCCCCAATTCACACCCGTTCCGGTAAAAGTTGTAGACGTAGGTCCAACCGTAATGTCCATCGCCCCCGCATCTTGCACATAGAACTTTGTATCTTCGGTGATTCGTGTCGTATAAGTTGCACCTTCGTGAAGGAGGTTACCATCCGTCTCCGCATCATACCATTCATACTCACCTTCGCTGGTTACAACCATGGAGACATTTCCATTCATATCGGAAGTAACATCGGCAACGACAGGAAGCAAGGAGGTCACATCAACGCTCTTAGTCACCTTATCGCAACCGGCAGAACTTATCTCACATTTATATGTTCCGGCTTTCGTCACTTCATAAGTGGCATTCGTCTCGCCAGAGAGGGCGGTTTCATCCTTGAACCATTGATACGACACATTGGCACTCATAGTAAGATCAAGAAGGAGATGCGAAGGATTACAAAGTTCCGCCTCTTCCTCCCATTCAACCTCCGGCAACGCAGCCAAGACATTAACGGAACCAGTAGTCTGCCATTCTCCGGCAGAATCGACTTCACAGGTATATTCACCTGCGCTTGTTGCCGTATAGGTCGATCCGGATGCCTGTTGCAACTTCGTTCCATCTTTATACCACGTGAAGTCACGTCCCGGCAAAGCCTCAACCTTAGAATCAAGAAGTACGGAATTCAATCCGCAGATGGAGACATCTTCTCCAAGCTCCGGGGTAGGATGTCCGAATTTATTCACATTGACCGGATTCATCATAGAATTAATATAACCCAAAGCACAAACAAGGCCAGCATTATAATCAATGCCACCCTCGGAGAAGGTATATGACTTCTCAACATCCTCATAGGCACCATCGTTCAAAGAACCTCCGACAAGATAACCCAACTGAATATACTTATAAGAAGAAGTTATATTAGGGAGGTTTCCTTCATCATTATTATCAGAACGGTAGAAATTTCTATGGTGGGGATAAAAAGGATGTTTGTTTCCGAAACCAACGATATAAGAGAACCCAGCTCCGTTCTTTCCCATGATATACTCTATGGAGGTTAACGAATACGGATTCACGGTAGTCACACCTTTCAGCTTATCATACAAAGCATAAGAAAATGCCTGATTGGCAGGAAAACGAAGCACCCCCCAAGCATCATTCTTCTTGTTCAGAAAATAACCGGAAGTAGGTTTGTACATCGTATTGATATAATAATCCATAGCCGTCATAGCATAAGAGCTATAAGACGTTGCATCGCCGAGGGATGCCATCAAGTAGCAAGCCAAATCCTCCGTGTTATTGTAGCATAAACTAAAATTATAGTCGTAGGTCGTAGAAGCGGTCATCCAACTAGAAGCGCCTTCGGCAGCTTTCAAGTACTTAGAATCGCCTGTGGTACGGTATAGCTCCGCATAAAAAACAACTTCATCCGTAACGAACTTAGGTTTATTGCCATAAAAAGAGGTTGCACCGACCGAGTTACCTTTCGAAGTTCCCGTCACAAACTCATAAGCGACCAAGGCTTTCTCCAAACATTGCTGTGCATACGCTGGATCGAACTTCTTATACTCACGCGCCATCACAGCCAAAGAAGCACCTGCCAAACAAGCCATGGAAGTCACATTTCCGGTAGCCTTACTAATTTCACGAGATCCACCAGCTTCTCCTCCATCCGATTTCGACAAGGTCGATTTTGTAGGAGAAGTACACCATACCTTATGGTCATCATCACCATTACCCTTCTGATAGTAAAAGATGGAGGAACTTCTTACCGCCTTCAAAATGAAATCCGTCGCATATTTAGCTTCGTTCAAAACATCTGGGATTCCATCCGGAACGCCTTTTTTCCCTTCCCAAGTATAATCGCCGGAAGCGACATAACCATGGTAATCGGTTGAATAATAATCATCAAAACCTGCCGGAAACTCAGAATATCCCAGCAACAACATATATGCGGAATAGAAGAACGTTTGACCGAATGTGGCAAAGTCACCACAATCATACCAACCACCTGTCAAATCATAATCGCCGTCAGCGTCTTTGACATACGACTTTCCCTTTATAAAGGCAGACAAGTTCGATTTTAAATTATTAGCGACATCGGTCGGCTCGTAATCGGCAATCAACCAATTGGGACCATCACCCGAACGTTGCGCACCATAAAAACGAGTGGTCATCCACAACGCCTTCTGATACTGTTCCGAATCAAAAGACGGAGATTGCGCATCGACCACATTTACACCAATAACAAAAGCCACAAAAGCGGCAAAGATGCATTTCAATTGTCTCATACTCTATATTTTTTTATAATAATCCATAAAACAGACTAGCCAAGCCTAATCTTTTGCTGTATATTCGATGTTTGAAGCCGAGTCAGCAACCGATTGCTGTTGACAGAAAACGGCCTAATTGCCATTTTCCGAAGAGCCTCCGGTTGTGCTTGCAACAGGACCCACTCATCTTACCTTTGTTTTTATTCATCGCAAAGTTACTGTTTTTTAACACTTCAACCTAACGAATTCATGGGATATATTACTGACCATCATCAAAAAAGGGAAATAATCCGTACCAATTTTGATGAATTTCGCAGAACGGACACCTACTTTTCTCCGGCAAGAAAAGCAAGCAAAAGCAGCTGCGCCGCCGCCCACATTCCATGAAGTGCGGCACTTTCCTACGCCAAAACCCGTTTACAAGATGTATAGAACCCTACCATTTTTCATCGCTAAGTTAATGTTTTATCGCTTTCTTTTACCAGTCTTTCTATAATTTTTGAATAAAAATTAAAATTAAGCAACAGTAAAAAAATAACTTCCGCAGATTTCTGCTTACCAAGATTTAAATGCAAAAAGTTTTCTGTTAAAAAGTTGCGGAAGTTATTCTTTAGCCATTACTAAGTAATCGGCATAAAACAACTTATGACGATTTTGACAAAATACCATAGGCTTTATCTCTTTGTAGAGGGGGAAATAGGCATCGGCAACCGCATTCCGGAGGAATGCACCATACTTTTCTCCGGCAAGAAAAGTAGGCAAAAGTGCCTGCGCTGTTGCCCGCTTTCCGGGAGGTACGGCACTTCCCTCCGCTAAAACCTTTTTTATCCCCTCGTACCTCGGGCAAAAAGTTTTTTTTCACGCTGCGGCACGCACCTCCCCTCCTCCGCAGCCTAAGGCGAGTGTACGCCTGTTGAAAAAGAGACGTTTTAGAGATCATGTTCGAAAATCTACGAAATGTTTGCTATCAATGCAATGCTTGGAAGCATACTTTCAAGATGTTTTGAACTTTACTTCATAATCACTGAAAATCAAAATTAAACAAATAATAGAATCAAGATAATCATCGCCATTATAAGTGACAGAATAAAGGAAAGAAAGCATATCACGAACCTGCCATGTGCCAATAAAAAAGCAGGGCAAAACATTTTTTTCTTGTGAATTCAGGTCAACATCACTTTCTTGTTGCGGTTTTACACATGTCGTAAATGCAACGAATGTTTTGCGCACGGCTAAGATTAGAAACGAGAATTTTCGGAGGCTGTAGCCGTGAAAGTTTTATGTTTTATTCATAAACAACGAAAAACAGAAAGAACGAAAATGATGTTATATTACCAAAAACAATAAAAACAGATTATGAAAAGAACCTTATTTACAATCGGCCTGCTTATCGCCGTCATCTGCATTTATGCCCAACGGGGAATGATGAACACAAACGACAGGCCATCCAAATGGCTATCAGACTTACAACAACAGTTGTCGCTGAGCAACGAGCAGGTGCAAAAGCTACAGGCTATCGACGACAAATACGAAAGCCAAGAAGACAGTTTGGAATACCACTCAAAAAGAGCATTGAGAGACCAACGGGCAGAGATCCGTAACGAACAGATGCAGGAGGTAAAATCCGTACTGACAAAAAGCCAGTTAAAAGAGTGGGAAAAGATGCAAGCCTCAAAAACATTCAAAAAAGGGAAGAAATGCAGCAAAGGGATGAACTGCAAAGGCTGCAACAACTGCAAAGGCAGCAGAATGAAAGAAAAAATGTAACAGAGAAGAGAAGTCATCTTTCTTCTCAAAAAAAGATATTTAACATCGAAGGATGTTACCTTAACTTGAATCTAACCTCCCGGAGAGTGCCACAACAATAGGCACTCTCTTTTTCTTTAGAAAAAAACTTGGTAGAGTTCTATACATCTTGTATGGTGATTTCATCAGACTATCGTCAGCAAAAACATCTCGTAGGAATATCTATTTGTAGAAGAAAGGATGAAAGACGGGACGGCATTCCATCAGAATGCGCCAATTCCGTTGTTGTAGATTTCAGAACAGAATTAATTTACAAGACAAACAGGATTTCTCCCCACCATGTCTCACCGCCGTTAGGCAAACACCCCCCACCGTCTACAGCGGAGGGACGTACCACATTTCCCGGAAAGCGGGCAACAACGTAGATGTCACCATGAGCATTTTATCAAAATTTATCGCAAATTATTCCAACATTTGCTTTCCCTAAAAAACAAATTTCAGACAACGCAAGATCCTTCTCCATTGACATACAACACCACACTTCCCTTATTCCACCTCAAACCACGAAAAAAAAAGAATTCATCCGACAACAATACCCTCTAAGGAATAAGTACTTATGTTTTTTTTGATTCAATACCGTCATTTTTTCTTCGATTTATTTTGTGATATTAAAATTTGGGCATATCTTTGCAACCGCAAATCAGGAGGAAATGCAAAACAAAATTAATGCGAAAATAGCTCAGTTGGTAGAGCACAACCTTGCCAAGGTTGGGGTCGCGGGTTCGAGTCCCGTTTTTCGCTCCAAGTTGCCTTGGTGGTGGAATTGGTAGACACGCAGGACTTAAAATCCTGTGATCATTGCGATCGTGCGGGTTCAAGTCCCGCCCGGGGTACCAATTTTAAGAGTCAGCTGCAGAATCCACTTTCTAACCTGTTTCAAAATCACACAACACACACATCATTAAATTAATAATCCGGAAAGCGACATAACATCCATTTAGTCAAATGAATTCTGTCGCCATTTTTTCCGCTACCTCTTTCCAATAAAAATAAAAAAAACATCTGCGACTCGAACAAAAAAGCCGCCTTGTGCATTTTATGATGGTAACTTCACAACTATCGCTATGAGAACATTCACAAAGACCATCATTGCATTCATTCTCACGATTCTATTATTCGGATGTCAGAAAGGCGCTTTAAACAAACGAATAGGAACCGACAATGACGTCACGCTCCCTTATCTGGAAAGAGTGACAAGCCATGTATACAAAAGTTTCAGCAAAGACAAGAGTCAAGTATATGCCCTACTGCTGAACATGGATTTTTCATTTCAGATGAACATCATTGACAGCAAAAACGAAGTGACAGATATGATACAGGGACAATGGAGCGAACTAAACGCGAAAAACATCTTACTAGAAGGAAAAAGCGAAAAGGGAACGGCATTCTCCCACGAGGCCGAAATTGTCGACGACGGGACATTCATCAACATCTACATTTCCAAAGATTCCATACTCGAACTTGAGGCTTTAGGATTTTAAATTTCACGTATCCGATTCAACAAAAAAAAGACGAGACCATGGGACTACGGCTCAAAGAGATTCCCGGATTAAAGCTTTATTGTATTTGTTTGGCCGTAGGTCTATTTACCGGACTGATTGACGTGCCCTACCACTTTCTAATACAGAAATCATCCGTCATCCGAGAACACATTTTAACCAGCAACTCCAATTGGCACGAACACCTGCTACTCATACTTGCGATTTGGTGCATCTTCCTTGTCGTATCACGGATCATAAAAAGTTTTCCTTTGGTAGGAGGCGGAGGCATCACACAAACCAGAGCCATCGTCTACGGAAGAATCGTCTACAAAAACAGTGCGATTCAACTCATCGCAAAGTTCATAAGCGGAACCATCGCCATAGGCACCGGGCTATCGTTAGGCAAAGAGGGTGCATCCATCCAAATGGGCTCCTACATCGGCGACATTGCCAGCAAAACAACAGGGACAAAGGCCGCAGACAGAAACCATATTATTGCCGCAGGAGCAGGAGCAGGACTTGCCGCTGCATTTTCAGCACCGCTCTCCGCCTCCATCTTCATCATCGAATCCATCGAACGCTTCGAGAAGGCAAAGACCACCATCGCCGTACTTCTTGCCAGCATCGTGGCCGGCCTCATGTCTTACATCTCCTTCAGCATAAACAACTTCACCATCATAACAGCAACCCAGCCACGGCTATCCGTCCTCGAATCGGCCGCCGTCTACATATCTTTCGCCATCTTCATCTCTCTGTTCGGGAAATGCTACCATTGGACACTAATCTCCTTAAAACGCCAATATCCGAAGATAAAGATGCCTGTCTCCATAAAACTACTCTCCGTTGCCTGCATCACCTATCTATTCTGCATCTTTGCCGTAGAGATAACCGGCGGCGGGCAAAACTACCTGTTGGCGGAAGCCACCAACGGCGATGTGTCTTTGTCGGGAATTGTCACCATGCTCACCCTTCACTTTCTGTTTACAGCCATATCCTTCTCCCTGGGATTTCCCGGCGGCATATTTCTCCCAATGCTGGTGACAGGCGGACTAGCAGGCAAAATATTCGCCATACTGCTCATTCAATTAGGAATATCAGACCCTTCCTGCATCGGATACTTCGTACTCATTGGCATGTCTTCCTTCTTCATCGCCATCGTCAGAACACCCGTAACTGCGATGGTCTTAATCACGGAGATAACCGGACAGTTTGACATACTTCTAGCCACCGTCATCATCGGGACTCTCACCTACTTCATCACCCATTTCTTCAACATGACTCCATTTTACACTATCCTATACAGCGATTTCATCAATCAGACGGAATACAAGCAACAAGGGCGGATATCAATACATCTGACCGTCATGGCAGGCTCCTACTTCGACGGGAAACGCGTCAACGAAATCAGTTTACCAAACAACTGCGAAATCATAGCGGCTTATAGATTTGACGGAATCCTCGACCCCAAAGGCAATTACAGGCTGAAAGACGGCGACCAACTTGAAATAGAGTTAGACGCCGCCGACGTAGAGAAACTACACGAGCCACTGAACGGATTGGCAACCGTATACTGAAAAAAAGGAGACAGACCATCAGGCCCATCTCCTTCATTCCTATCTCCAACAACTAACAATTACTTCTCGGCAGCATCAGAACCACCAAAATCAGGAGTGTTTGTTGGGTTTGTATTCATAACGTTTTCTATTTGTCCGTCCAATTCGGAACTCTGGATCTTATTCTGTGTAGGAATGAAACCTGCAGACACCACACTCAAAAAGACAACGACACCCACCAAAATCCAAGTTGCCTTTTCTATGAAATCCGTAGTTTTCTTAACTCCCATGATTTGGTTCTGGGCAGCAAATCCAGATGACAAGCCTCCACCTTTCGAATTCTGTACCAAAACGACTCCTACCAATAGGATCGAAGCGATCACAATAAAACTCGTAATAATTGTATAAATCATTATTTTCTTATTTTATAATTCTGTATTAATTTTTCGAAAAACCTAATTTGGTCTGCAAAGTAAATACTTTTTTCCGGATATTTCAAGCTTAGACGTTTAAATATTTTAATTGCCTTATCAAATTTATGCTGCTTAATATATATCCGCGCCAACGTTTCGGTAAAGAACTCTTCCTGTTCGCCTCTCGCATCCTCCTGGATGGGTTTAGAAGACTCTACCACAGGTTCTTCCTCTCCATCAGGCTTGTCCATCCTGACATATATGTCTGACGATTCGCTAGCCTGCAAAAAGTTATCTATCAAATCCTGATGTTTCAACTGAGGTTTTGGCTTATCATTGATAGATGCTGCCAAACCCGACAAGGAATCATCCTCCTTTCCTTGCAAATAAGACTGAATGTCCACGATGGGAGCCACAGCTTCCGTCTTGTCGCCAGCATCCACCGATTCCGTCTCCATTTTCGGAACTTCACGCAACGATATAGAGTTCTGCCTCTGCTCCTTTACCTGAGCTTGCGGCTTATCAGAAATAAAACGGTACAGATTCCGGCGATCCGTCACATAAAGGGAAGTCGTCTTCAACTCATTACCATATCTGACATCCTGCGTATTGTCGAGTCCCTTCAGGTAAAGCATACGGAATGTCTGGGAATAAGGATACTCCTTTACGTAATCCTGAAGGTCACGCAGCACATCCTTATCAACAGACGAAGGACTAGCGATAATGTCCAATAATTCAGACTTCGTCATCTTACCAATTGGCAACCGTACGGTTAAATATCTGGTTGATTATATCGTCCATGATCAGTCTATTCAACTCATCCTGAACCTGGTTGATTGTGCTTGCATTCGAGAAGACCTGATAGGCCGAGAAACGTTCCTCGAAGCTTTCAGAAGGGTTGACTTTGTTAGTAAACCTCACACTAACCGTCATCTGAAGTTTCGTATCCATGGACTCGCCCGAAGTGCTGACCGACATGGAACTAATATCATAACCCACGATAGCACCCTCTATCTGCAAATCACCATCATTAGGGACAAACGTAAGCCTCGTCTTCTGGGAGTATTCATCACGCAACGCCTCCGTAAACTCGGCAGACAACGTAGGATAAACCAATGGTGCCTGGTTGGGGAATTCCGCTATCGAGATGGTTTTTATCTTCGTATAATCAATGGAAGATCCGTTCAATTTATACGAGACTAGGCAAGACGAAAGCCCCACCATCAACAATGTCATAAAAAATGCAATATATCTTTTCATCTACATTCTGTTTCTGATCAATCTCCGTCATTCCAATCCGTACTCCTTTATTTTCCGATAAAGTGTACGTTCCGAAATCTTAAGGTCCTGAGCCGCATACTTCCTACGGTTGTTATGTCGCTCCAAAGCCTTCCTTATCATATCCTTCTCCACATCCTCCAAGGAGAAGCTTTCTTCTATATACTCTTCCGTATCCTGAATATCCTTCTGTCCACTCATTTTCAACGGCGATTGCGACTGCGGCTGCTGATGCTGAGTCTGTTGAACTATCGCAGACAGATCATCGTTCTGATATACGTTCTGCACGGTCTCGGCAGTCGGCATCGAACTGACATCCATACTTCCCTTGCCCATGATATTATGCACCAGCTTCTTCAAATCATTCATATCCTTCTTCATATCGAACAAGACCTGATATAAGATTTCCCGTTCACTATTGAAGGACTTGTCGCCATGAGCAGAGGCACCTCCCACAAAAACGGGAAGCCGCTCCACAGAAGAGACCACCGGCAAATAACGGAGGAGCGTCTCCTTCGAAATGTCCCGATTCTGTTCAAGAACAGAGATTTGCTCCGTTATGTTTTTCAGTTGACGCACATTGCCTGGCCATGGATACCCCAAAAGCACCTGCATAGCCTCTTGTGTCAACTTAACAGACGGCATACGGTACTTATCCGCAAAATCATTGGCGAACTTTCTAAACAACAGCGCAATGTCATTACCTCTATCTCTCAAAGGAGGAATGGCTATCGGAACCGAATTTAAACGATAAAACAAATCTTCACGGAACCGGCCTTCAGCAATAGCCTTCGGCATATCCAGATTGGTAGCCGCGACCACCCGTACATCCGTCTTTTGCACTTTCGAAGAGCCCACCTTGATGAACTCACCCGCCTCCAATACACGGAGCAACCGGACTTGCGTGGTAAGAGGCAGTTCGCCCACCTCATCCAAAAATATAGTCCCCTTATCCGCCACCTCAAAATATCCCTTTCTGTCAGAAACGGCTCCGGTAAAGGAGCCCTTCTCATGGCCGAAGAGTTCGGAGTCTATCGTTCCTTCCGGAATGGCTCCGCAGTTTACCGCTATGTACTGACCATGCTTACGGGAACTATATTGATGGATGATTTGAGGAAATTTTTCCTTTCCGACACCACTCTCACCTGTAATCAACACCGAAAGATCCGTCGACGCGACTTGCACCGCCACATCAATAGCACGATCCAGGGAAGGCTCGGAACCAATGATTCCAAACCGCTGCTTTACCTGTTGCAGTTCAGTGTTTATCATTATCTACACCTCCAATGTATTAAAAAAGAAAAGCTCAAACGTAAAAAATAGAATGTCTGCAACACACCCACCTTCAATGAAGGGGATGGGAAACACAGTTCATTACTCAACCACACCGCTAATCTCCACATCCTGCTTTTTCAGAGGATTTTTTGTCATATCAGTATGTTTCTTCCGACAATTGTAGATATCGCAAGCCAGATATAATGACTCCCGGAACGACTCCTCAGACGCCTTTCCTATTCCAGCCTTATCATAGGCCGTGCCATGAGCCGGAGATGTACGGATAATAGGCAATCCTGCCGTATAATTGACACCGCTCTCCATCGCTATACATTTGAACGGAGCCAAGCCCTGATCATGGTACATGGCCAGAACCGCATCGAAATTCGAAAAGCTGCCCGCACCGAAGAATCCATCTGCAGGATATGGCCCGAAGCACATGATGCCTTTATCCATCGCCTTCGAGATAGCAGGGATAATCACCTCTTCCTCCTCTTGTCCCAACAGGCCTTTATCTCCCGCATGCGGGTTCAGGCCCAACACGGCGATGCGAGGCCTTACTATATTGAAATCCTTGATCAACGTCTGGTTCAGTTTAACCAGCTTGCTCATGATGTTATCGATAGTTATATAAGAAGAGACCTGTTTCAACGGCACATGTCCGGTAACCACCGCCACCTTCAACACATCATTGACCATGAGCATCAAGCCCTTTTCTCCATTACCGAACTTCTCTTCCAAATACTCCGTATGTCCAGGAAAATGAAATTTCTCCGAATGGATATTTTTCTTATTAATCGGAGCCGTCACCAACACATCTATCAGCCCGTCCCTAAGATCCTGAGTGGCACGTTCCAAAGCAAGGAAAGCTGCCTCTCCTGCCTCTTCCGTAGACTTGGACAACTCTACCTTCACATCATCGCTCACACAGTTAATGATATTGGAACGCTTCGAATTTGCGTCGGTAGCCTCTGTTATCACATTCAAGTTAAAGTTCTCTATATTCAACGCCTTACGATGATAAGCCGCAATCTTAGACGAACCATAGACAATAGGAACACAGAAATCATTAATTCGAGGATCCATCAATGTTTTGATGATAACCTCATATCCTATTCCATTTATATCTCCCTGTGTTATTCCAACCTTTATCTTATAATCTTCCATATATATCAATATTTTTCTTGTTTCTACCTATTTTACAAAAGTAGCATTTTTTTATCAAATACACCATTATTGTCACAGGGATGAGAAATCCGAAATGACAAAATGTCAATAAAATCCATCACAACAGTTGTACATCAATCAAACTGAACCGTCCGAATCATAGACTCCAGCTGACGCATCGTATTCCTCTTCTTCTTGGACGGGCCATACAGATAGGTCTCCGTGGTAACCATTCTTCCTCGATGTTCGTCATAGTATGAACGACTGACGAAAGGACCACCCATGATGTTTCCTTCCACCCTCCATAGTCCACGAACCTCTACCACATATCGGCCTTTGTCGTCTATCAGCTCCTTATAAGAGGGCTCATATCTATATTCCGTCGTCATATAAGAGCCCTCCGTAGGACCTCCGACATACCGTTTCATCACCGAGTCGCGTTTTGACAATATATTCTTCAACAAAAAGTCCTCCTTGCCATTATACGGATAACTATACACCACTATGTTTTGCGTAAGATCAATATTGCCATTCGTTATCCACATAAAATCCTTCTCAATTCTATACTTATCAAGATGACTAGGGATAACCATATCCACATCCAACGCCTTTTTCAACTTCAAAGAGACTTCCCTATTCGAATATTTAGAGAAAAAGGAGACCGTACGTTTACGCTCCGCATCTACTAGATAGGAAATCATCTCGTCTTTTTTTTCCGACAGCACCTTCAAAAACTCATCTTCGTTCGGTGCCGTTATTCTGACTATCGCTTGCGGTGCAGACCATTTATCCTTTAAATAAGAGATTTTTCCTTGCGTATAGACGGAGTCTACTATTTCAAAGAAGATAATATTACGCACAGGTCGCATGATTCCGGAAAAATCATTTTCATTCAGATAGATGATATTAAACATAGGCTCCGACTGGAAAAAACCCGGCATATCCTCATTCAATATGTTGAACAAGGCATGACCCACCGTATCCTTCCAATAAGACTGTTTGCCAACGACAAGCACATCAAAGGCGGCACCTGTGACAGAAGGCAGCAAGACGGAGGAAGCCCCCCCCCCATTTCCTCCTCCGCAAGAAAAGAGGGAGAAAGAGACAACTCCTATCAACAAAAGACATTTCAACTTCAAAAAAACAGCATTCATATATTATATATTTATATGTTACAAACTTCACCTATTTTCATCTGCATGCTTACTAGAGAGCAGACCACAAGCCGCGAAAATATCCTCCCCACGAGATTTCCTTATCGTCGTCACTATGCCATGGCGCAACAGGTCGTCACGGAAGCGTTCCATATCCTCCATCGGAGACCCCTCCAAAGGAACTTCAGGTACGGCATGGAAGCGTATCAGATTCACCCTACACTCCAATCCGGCGAGCAGTTTGACCAAAGCCTTCACATGGACAGGACGGTCATTCACCCCTTTAAACATCGTATATTCAAACGACACCCTGCGCTGATGTGTGAAATCATATTTTTTTATCTCCTCCAATACAGACTCTATCGGATAGGCCTTCTGGACCGGCATGATAGAGCGTCGCTCTTCTGCTATCGGATTATGCAGGCTGACAGCCAAATGGCAGCCGCTCTCCGCCAAAAAACGTCTCAACCCCGGTATCAGTCCGACAGTGGACACCGTCACTCGTTTCGGGCTCCAAGCATAACCATAATCGGATGTCATTATCTCCAACGATTTCAGAACCGCATCCACATTGTCCATAGGCTCACCCATCCCCATGAAAACAACATTTGTCAGCCTATCATACTCTGGGATAGCCTGCATCTGATTTAGAATGTCAGCAGCCGTCAGATCACCAGAAAACCCCTGTTTCCCCGTCATACAGAAGAGGCAGTTCATTTTGCATCCTATTTGGGTTGAGACACAAAGCGTAGCCCTATCCGCCTCCGGAATAAAAACAGTCTCTATATAACTATCGTTTGTTTTGAAAAGATATTTTTTCGTTCCGTCTTCCGACTCTTGAACTCGCTCGGGAGATACAATACCCACCTCACAAGCCGACTCCAACTTAGAGCGGTTGGCCATCGACAAATTCGTCATATCCTCTATTGTGGTCACGCGCTTTTTGTAAAGCCAATCGGCCATCTGCTTTGCCGTAAAAGAAGGAAGTCCCATCTCCTTCGTCAGTGTCTTCAACTCCGTCAAGGTCATTCCCAATAACTTCACCTTTTCCATCTCGCAATTTTCTATAATCAATTTATAACCTTCGAATAAAGATTCCGTCCTACCATTAACGACAATAGGAGAAATCGTCTACGAAAAAAAAGAAACATTTCCAAACGAACAAAGTTCACAAAGAAAAACCATTCGGATATCTTCGTGAACTTTGTCTTATCTCCACCTCTCTAATATGGTGGTTTGAATATCAAATGAATCAATAGAAATTGTATCTGTTATCTTCAATGTTTGAATTATCCATCAACACTTGATACATACTTCTATTTACCATGCTTTGTACCTCTGCTTTCTGAGCTGCCATCAAAGCATCTAACGGCATCGGAGCTGCGCTTCTCTTAGCCAAAACCCTGAACAAGTAGACACCCGCATTGCCCTTAATAGGAGCAGACACTGCATCTACAGCTATTTTATAAGCTGCACCTAAGATTGCAGGCTCATTGCCTACCTTAGCAATAGACATATCCAAGAACTTAACATTTGTTGCAGTATCTACAGTTCCTACAGCAGCAAGATCCGTTTTCCCTGCCAAATCCTTCATGAGAATTTCCGCTTTTTTGTCCTTTCTCACATCAGACTCCAGCTGAGCCTTTACCTGCGCCATTGGGATATATCCTTTCTCAACAACTTCTGAGACTGCAGCAACCACACATTTACCAGGAATTTCGAATACCTTTTCAGAAACCTCACCTATATTATCCTGTTCCCAAGCCCATTTTATCATTTCTCTTGGCTGATCCAATACATAAACCTTAGACTGGTTCTGTCCTAGACGATCCAATGGCATCACAGCCAAAC
Organism: Prevotellaceae bacterium; assembly: GCA_020636675.1. Taxonomy (GTDB): domain Bacteria; phylum Bacteroidota; class Bacteroidia; order Bacteroidales; family Paludibacteraceae; genus RGIG10190. The sequence goes on along the minus strand of JACJXK010000023.1, from coordinate 10,909 downwards.
CTTCCTTCTTTGCAGACTCTTCGAACTCCGCCAAAGTTCTGTTTGCCAATATGAACTGTTTTGCCTTGTCGTATACGTTACGGTAAGTATCCGTACTTGGTTCTACCTTATTAGCCACAACAGCCAGTTTCACCTTCTTAACTGATTTTGTCCTTTCTGTGATTTTCATCAAGAAGAAACCTTCCTGAACTGGTACTGAAACAATTTGGTCTACATTTGCAGTAAACACAGCTTCATCAAACTCGTCCATACCAGACATTCCCTCTTTCATCCAACCCATATCACCACCATTTGCAATGACATTCTTATTGTCCTGAGAGAACGACTTCACCATAGCTCCAAAATCAGCACCTTTCTTCAACTCAGCCATCAAACTGTCTGCCAACTTCTTCGATTCTTCCTTATTTCCTCTGAACACAATGATACGGCTTGTCTTTACTGAATCCGGTCTCATCTGAACATCAGACATCACCCTTGCCACTTTATAAAAAGGGCCATCCAACTTCATGTCAGACACCGCACCTTTACCAGCAGAGAATGCGAAATCCTTGAATACAGCATCCACCTCATTTTCGGCAACGAAAGAAGACACATAAGGATATTCAGAATCAGAAGTCTGAGAAACAAACAATGGAACATCTTCCATCTTCATTGAATCCAACTGAGATTTTGCATCATTTATAGCGAATTCAGCATCCTTGAAGTCATTTTCAGAAGGATTGATGTCAAACACAATCACCTTCAATGAACGATAACCATCCGTCTTCAGCATTGGCTTCATCTTTTCATACTTAGCCTTCAGCTCTGCATCAGAAACGGAAATCGTACTATCAGCTATTTCATAATAGTTCTTACGGACCACTGCCAAATCCATTTCTGCGTTATTATAAGAAGCGACAGCTTCTACTGTTTTCTTGGTTGGAGACAGTGCAGCCCAAAGCAATCTTTGGTACTTGTCCATCATCATCCTATTCTTCAACTCAGACTCCCAATAAATCCACATATTATAATAATTCGCATAATCGCTTTTGTCCTTATTCGCCAATATAGCAGACAAACGTCTCTTATCATATCGGCCATTCTCATCCAAAAGGAAACGAATCTGACCCATCATCGGATGCGTATTGTCACCCACCGTAAGTTCCTTCATCTCATCAACAGAAACGGAAACTCCTAAATCCGCAGACTTTTCTTTCAGAATGGAAGACATGACGAATTCATTCCAAACGGCATCTCTCACATCTCCATCTTCCGGATTCTGATTGTATTGCATCTTAACGACATTGCGGAAAGTTTCCGTTTTTTCCTGAAAATCGGTAATCGTCATTTCAGAACCTTCCACCTCTCCAATTATATTCTTCGACATTCCAAAATAGGTTGTTCCCGAATTCAGAAAATCACCAATGATAAAAGCGAATAGGGCCAAACCTACCACACCGATAAGCAAACCTGCCCTGTTTCTAATTTTCTCTAATGCTGCCATTATTTTGTTAAGTTATTTATTGTTTTAATTGTCCAACAAATTGAGCTGCGAATATATAAAATTTATCAGACGAAATGAACATTTTGGTCCAAATAATTTACATTCCAGCGTCATTTCAAATCCATTTAGTTTCTGTTTTTCATGAATTCACATTCTCTGATGCCCGGCAGTTTGTGTCTTTTCTTCCTTCTGAGCACAGGCAACAGATACAGCGGTTCACTCCCTCACCTTCAGTCTAACCAGCTCTATTCTGGTATAAGAGACCTTCATAATCGAAAAGTCATACCGTCCCACAAGGACTTCATCTCCCTTGTCCGGCAATATATAATTTTCATGTAAGAGCAAGCCTGCGATAGTAGTATACTCCTCCGAAACGGGAAGATGCAATCCATAAGATTCGTTCACCGCATCTATTTCCAACCTTCCCGACAACAGATACTCATTCTTCCCCATCTTTTTAGAGACATACGCCTCGTCCTCGTCATGTTCGTCCTCTATCTCTCCGAAGATTTCCTCCATGATATCTTCCAAGGTCACGATGCCCGCCGTGCCTCCAAACTCATCCACCACCAAGGCCATGCCTTTGTGTTGCTGCAAAAAAATACGAAGCATCCTATTAGCTGGCATATTTTCCCGCACCACAGGCAGAGGGTTCAACATATCTTTGATTTCATGAGGATTATCAAACATATCCAAAGAATGTACATAACCCAAGATGTTATCTATATTGTCTTTATAAACCAAAATTCGGGAATAATTCAGGTCAACGAACATGGACTTCAAATCATCCAAGGACGACTCCACGTCAATAGCCGCGATCTCCGTTCTCGGAACAATACAGTCCTTTATCCTAACATTCGAAAAGTCCAACGCATTCTGAAACATACGCACTTCCTCATCTGTATCATCCCCCTGTTCGGACATCTCTGACCTACATAAGTCAGAATATTCCTTATCCCTACAGATACGGTTAATGCTAAAATGAAAAACGCCACTGTCTTTCAACCCCACACTTTTCAATAGTTTGTAAAAGGCAGCCATTATCGGCTTCAAGAGATAGGTCAGAACAGACAATGGCAACGAGAATACGCGGAATACCGTAGTTGGATTGAATCTAAAGACCAGCCTCAAAGCAGCGTCAGAAACGAATGTCAACAACAGCAAAGAAGCCACCCCTCCCATCGACATCAAAAGCCACGTGTCAATATGCGGGAACTGGGAAGACAGGAAAACGAAAGCAGACAACAGATACACGATAAAAGATAGCGAAGACAACAACCACAACATAGACAAGAACAGACCTTGACGACTATAGATATAAGTCAGCGACCTGCTTTCGAAACGGCCATCAGGAGCCTCCAACTCCAATCTCAGTTTATTGGAAGAGGCATAAGCCAACTCCATCCCCGAAAAGAAAGCATAAGCCACAACCGTAAACACTATCAAGAAGATCTGTGCTGCCATGTCGTCCCCTCTTATTCCGAAACGGGAAACATTCCCGTCACCTTTCTGATTGTATATCTCGTGAGCGACTGGTTCGATTCGAAACCCTTTCCCACTATCGTCTTATCCGTCTGTTTTATAGTAATGGTATCGTCCGAATAAACACGCTGTTCGTTTTCATCCCAAAACAAACGCTTGCACTCAAAGTTCTCGCCTTTGAGATTCATCGCATGAACGCTGTCCCTCAAGTCCCACAACTTCTTCTTCGTATAATAGATGGCATACTTACTCTTTATTTCCGCATCCACCTTCAACTCCGTGTCAAACTTCTCCAGATGAAGGCCTTTCGGAAAATCCCAATAAGGTTCTGCCGCACGATCATAGACCAACCACTCTTTGGCATTGACACGATAACGCGTAATACCAGAGTCAGAAACGACAGTCATCACATCACTTGCTCTCAGAGAGGGAGTTTTCGACCGGTCATGGATAGCATCAACCTTCTCCACATTCTCTGAACAAGAGGCAAAAAAGCACACAGCAGCCACCAGAACGGAAGCTGCCGCATGCATATATTTAAAATTCCTATTATAATCCACTTTCTACAAATTATCTAACCTTCGTAGTCTCTCCAATCCATCCAGGAACAGTATATGAAGCTCCCGATTTAATACCCCTCATGAACAGTTCAGATGACGGAGGGAAATTAGCCTTGTATCCGGATATCATCTTGTTGACATTCGCAGAACAAGAAGGATCAACAGCCTTGGCTCTCTCCAACTTGTCGACAGCAGCCCAATAAGCGGTCTTTTGAAGGATAGGATCATCACTGATAGATGAACAATGCTGAGCATACAAGTGAGCAATCAAGATATATGCGTTAGAGTTAGCCGAGTTATGGCTCAACGCACTTTGCGCCGCAGATCTGGCTTTTGAATAATTACCCAGTTTATTGTACACCGCGGCAATCTTCATATATAGATTTGACTTATCTCCATTATTGGTTTCCATGGAAATCGCATTGGAGAAATACTCAATGGCTCTCGAATACTCCTTATTGTTATAAGCCTGTACAGCCAAACCTCGAGCAGCAGAAGCTGACGGTTCTATCTTGTACATATAGTCGGAAGCCTTGAAATAGACGTCAGACTCTTCACAATCTGCGATTGAGTAGAGAGCCAAAACCATCTTCATGAAATCCTTGTCGTCTTTCTTCGCCGCAAGCTGTTTTCCATAGATATTGTCCAAATCCTTGCATTGAGCAGCTCCTGACTTAGCGAACATCACGTCGACAATCGTCTTCATGTTTCCATAAACGGAATCCTTAGCCACACCCGAATTGCCACGATTTGTCAACATCGGAGTAATCATAAGATAGTCGTTGATGTATTGTTCTTTAAATCCATTCGGATTTTTCTTGTACATATCATCGGCCAAAAGGAAATACTGTTGGAAAACGCCAACCTCGTTAGACTCTCCACCCAACTCGATAGCCTCAGCCAACCATTTGTATGCCTTTTCCTTCAATGGGTCTTTTACAGGATCCACATAAGTCACATAATCGATAGCCTTTCTTCCCAATATATATGGTTTGCCATATTTCTTCATGTTAGAGAAATATTTCATACGGTTATCATACACCCCCATCAGTTTATCAAGAAGCTGAGCCTTCTTTACAGCATCCTTCTCCTGAGAGATTTGCCAAGCTACGATTTTAGGGCCATATTGATATATAGAGACGTGAGATGCAGGACAATTCTCGTAAGCCTGAGTCCAAGGACCTACAGCGCTTGCAAAATCGCCTTGTTTTCCATATTGTCCCAACAAACTCAAGTTCTGGACACACGCCACACTATCAGCTCCATGTCCACACTTCGTTCCACTATTTATGCCAGTCTGGGCCATTCCAGAAAAAGCGACCAATCCAAACGCTGCCGCTGACAATATAAATTTGGTTTTCATCACTGTAAATATTAATGTTTTTTTATTCAAATTTTCGTTTCATGAACCACCTTTCGTTGATTGTGGCGTTCAGTGTGAATTTAAAATAACGCTCCCTGATCAAATTATCGGCAGTTGTACCCATATTTCCATACTCAAATACAAGATTCACGACTGTCGGATTCAACCCTCGTTTCAGCGGCAATCCCAAACCTGCACTGAGAGAAAACTCGTTCAATGTCTCATCATTCAGTTTCACATAAGAGTTGGAGTAGTTTGCTCCAAAACGATAATATACCCGTTCCAAATACCTCTTGCTAGAACTTTTGGGCAAAAACTCAACTCCCATCGAATATTTATTCCTATCGGCGAATGGTTTTTCTCCAAAATACTTGACATCAGACCAATTCTGTCTTTTATAGTCAAAACCTGCCATCAACCTATCTGAAAAGTTATATACAAATCCCAGGCCAAATGTTAACGGAGATTCAAAATCATCTATATTATCAATAGTGACCGTATCGACGCCAGACGAATAGACAACCTGTTGCGCATTGGCAGAAAACTTTGACTTTGTCTGGAATGTAGCGCCCAACGTCAACTTTTTCTCGTTTTCAAACGGGATTACATACTGAGCACCCAACGTCCAGATAAAGTCCGTGATGTCTATCTGTTTGCTCTGATACATGGATCGATAAATCGTAGTATCAAAAGTAACACTGCTGACATGCTCTATCGTTCCGAAATTATACCCGAAATTAGCACCCACCGAAAAATTCTCGAAAGGAGACACACCCGCGCCCAAATAAACCTGCGTGATTCCTCCATTGCCCGTATAGTTATAGGTTGCGGTGAGCGAATTGGAGATGATGGAAGATGGCTGCGTTGTCTTCGAATAATAATCATAACCGACAAACGAATATGGCAGAAGGCCTGCACTTACGCCCAACCATCTGGTTACAGGGAACTGCAAGGCCAGATATTCCAAATTGGCATCAAATGTCGTCTGGTTGGCCGCATTGTCCGAATAGGTTGATAATTTAGCGGCCGCACCAAGTTCAAAGCGGAACGTCATGGAATCTATTGCAGTATAGGATGCCGGGTTGGCCGGGTTGACAAATTGGTTGGACCGCAATCCAAAGGAGATTCCTCCCATCGCCTTGCTCTGTCCGAACCCTGCATCGACCAAATTACCATATCCATATCTGGTATAAGGAGAACTCGTATTATTCTGTGAATATAATGAGACAGTCAAGCCCATTAGAAATAAAAGTATAAAGCTCTTTTTCAACATCTAAATGAGAGTATTCGGTTTAATCCTACCAATAATAAATTTTGATTTGCAAAGATGACACTTTTTAATTTTCTTTCAAAATAAAAAGAAGAGCCACCTGTTAAAAATACTGAAAGGTCAGGATAAACGGACGACAACGCATTTACATATCCGTCCATCTCATAGACCAAACCATTCAAAACTCCACTCTGAAGCGCCGTTTCGGTGGTGGTTCCATAGATCCCAACATCTTCCTTCACTTCTACTAACGGCAATTTCTTCGTAAAATTATGTAAGGACCGCGCTCTCATGTCCAAACCCGGAGAGATAGTACCTCCCACATATTGATTTTTGGAATTGACGATATCATATGTCACGGCCGTTCCCGCATCAATCACCAACAGATTGGAATCAGGCTTCAGAAAGTTAGCTCCCACACAGACTGCCAACCTATCTCGTCCCAGTGTCTTCGGTGTCTCGTAAAGATTGGAGATTGGTAACGGAGTGGACTCGTCCAGCAAAACAAACCTGTGCGATTTGGCTTGCAAGAGAGACAGTAATTCACTGTCCAAATCTACCACCGACGACAAGATGGAATCTTCCACTTCAAATCGGGACCAAATCGAAGCAATCTCCAAAGCACCAAACATCGGATAACGCTCCGAGAACAGCAGAACTCCCTTATCAAACACCCCTATCTTCGTGGATGAGTTACCTTGATCTATTACTAAATTACACATTTCCGAATATCTTCATGTGGTTCTACTTTTTTCTAAAATCGAGCACAAAGGTAATATGAAATTCAAAAACAGGAACACGAACAGACAAGAAATGCCGAAGACAAACTCCACCAACCGCATTTCCTTGCAACAAAGCAAACACTATCAACGACTCTTTTCTAAAACTCTTTTCTAAACTTTTAGACAGATTTCTATTCTCTTACAAATTATTTTTCTATATTTGCATCGTAAAAAACTAAAACAGATAGAAATGCAACAGCTTTCACATCATATCCATCATCATTATCAACGATAATCTCGGTGAGCAGATATGCCATGTGAACAATCATAAGAACAAAGCTTGCCGAAAAAACGGTGAGCTTTTTTTATTTCAAAAAAATATCAATAACAATAAAAATACAGATTATGTTAAGAATCGCAGTTCAAGCCAAAGGCCGTCTATACGAAGAGACAATGACAATGCTCGAAGAATCAAGCATCAAGATCGAATCAGGGAAAAGGACCTTACTCATCCCCGCAAAGAATTTCCCTGTCGAAATTCTCTATCTGAGAGATGACGATATACCACAAGCCGTAGCCAGCGGAATAGCCGACGTAGGCGTGGTTGGAGAAAACGAATTTGTAGAAAGGAAGGAAGATGCAGATATCATAAAACGCCTCGACTTCAGCAAATGCAGACTGTCTCTCGCCATTCCAAAGGCAGTAGACTATAAAGGTCTGGACTGGTTTGAAGGGAAAAAAATAGCGACCTCCTATCCCGGCATCCTGAAAGATTTCTTAAAAAAGAACCACATCAACGCAGAGACTCACATCATCACCGGATCCGTGGAAATTGCGCCGGGAATAGGATTGGCAGACTGTATCTTCGACATCGTAAGTTCGGGAGGCACACTCGTCAGCAACAACCTGAAGGAGGTTGAAGTAGTTATGTATTCCGAGGCTCTCATGATAGGCAACAAGAACCTAACCGGAGAAAAGAGGGAAATCCTCAACGAACTTCTTTTCCGTTTCGACTCATACAAAAACGCCGAGGGGAAAAAATACATCATCCTCAACATTCCGAACGATAAGATTGACGAGGTATGCAAAATCCTTCCGGGAATGAAGGCTCCTACCGTGACTCCGCTTGTCAAAGAAGGATGGTCTTCCCTGCACTCCGTCATCGCAGAAAAGACATTTTGGGACATCATCAGCCAGCTGAAAGGACTTGGAGCCGAAGGAATCCTCGTTGTTCCTATCGAAAAAATGATTTTATAGGAAGCCTCCACTCCTTCAAAGAAGGAAGGTTTTGTTCCTCCCTTCTTCGCATATAGAAAAAACTTATCATCGGTCTAAAAAGGAAACGTCATGCAATATATAAAATATCCGAAAAAAGAAGAGTGGGGTCAACTACTGACCCGTCCAACGCTCGACAACAGCAGTCTTTTCGACCTTGTCCGTAACGTGCTCAACGACATCCGCACCCGCGGCGACGAGGCTGTGAAAGAATACGAGTTGAAGTTTGACAAAGTTTCACTTACCTCATTGCAAGTCACAGAAGACGAGATAAGGGAAGCCGAGACAACCGTCTCTAAAGAGCTGAAGGACGCCATCGTCCTAGCGAAGGGAAATATCGAAAAATTCCATGGGGCACAAGACCATGAACTTCCTTGCGTAGAGACCATGCCAGGCGTGAAATGTTGGCAAAAAGCCATGCCTATCGAAAGAGTAGGCCTCTACATTCCGGGAGGGACAGCTCCGCTATTCTCAACCGTATTGATGTTGGCTATTCCCGCAAAGATAGCCGGATGCAAGGAGATAACGCTATGTACGCCACCCAACAAGGAAGGCAAAGTTCATCCAGCTGTCCTTTTCGCAGCCAAGACTGCTGGCGTAGACCGGATATTTAAGATTGGTGGTGTCCAAGCCATCGGAGCCATGGCTTACGGAACTCAGAGCGTGCCTAAAGCATATAAAATCTTCGGTCCTGGCAACCAATACGTGACAGCAGCCAAACAGCTGGTAAGCCTACGCGACGTGGCCATCGACATGCCTGCCGGACCATCTGAAGTGGAGGTCATCGCCGACGAGACGGCCAACCCCTCTTTCGTAGCCTCCGACCTTCTGTCGCAAGCCGAGCACGGTGTAGACAGCCAAGCCATCCTGATAACAAACAGCGAGAATTTGGCCGAAGAAACCATGAAAGAAGTCGAGAAACAACTCGACAATCTTCCGCGCAAAGAGATTGCGGAAAAATCCATAGCAAACAGCAAAATAATTTTAGTACGCGACATGGACGAGGTAATCGAGATGAGCAACGAGTATGCTCCCGAACATCTCATCGTTGCGACCAAAGAATATGGCAAGATTGCAGAACGGATCACTAACGCCGGCTCATTATTTCTAGGATACTACACACCGGAAAGTGCCGGCGACTACGCTTCAGGAACAAACCACACGCTGCCGACCAACGGTTATGCGAAAGCTTATAATGGCGTAAACCTGGACAGTTTCCGCAAGAAGATGACCTATCAGGAGATTTCTCAGGATGGCCTGAAACTTATCGGAAACGCCATCGAAACCATGGCAGAAAACGAACAACTGTTCGCCCACAAAAACGCCGTGACACTCAGACTTAAATAATCAAGATTGGCAAACTCTATTAGGACAGACAAAAATGATATTCTATTTCAAGATAAAAGGAGACGAGGATGCGAAAAGAGCCGCCATGTTGGCGACCACCTTCCATGGCTACATTGCCAACTCCGAGCATAGCAGCCCCAAGGAGCTGACCATCATAATGTTAAACAATAGAGAAAACAATCATCAAGTTTCTTGATACGGATTGTATTCTAAAAAAGAGAGAATCCGAAAAAATAAAGTTTTTCAAACACAAAAAAAAACAATCTTATGTTTGAGTTAAAAAAATTAGTTCGACCTAATATCATGGCATTGAAGCCATACTCTTGTGCCCGCAACGAGTTCAAGGGAGAGGCTTCTGTCTATCTGGATGCGAACGAGAATCCATACAATGCCCCATTCAACAGATATCCGGATCCTTTACAATGGGCGGTTAAAGAAAAAATATCAGGAGTAAAAGGAATAGCCAAAGACAACATATTCTTAGGCAACGGCAGCGACGAACCCATAGACCTCGTTTACCGCGCATTCTGCGTGCCAGGAAAGGACAACGTAGTTGCCATTGCACCAACCTACGGAATGTATGGCGTCTGTGCCGATATCAACGACATCGAATACAGAGAGATACTATTGGACGAGGATTTTCAGTTCTCAGCAGACAAGATGATGGAGAAGGCAGACAAAAACACGAAAGTCATGTGGCTCTGTTCACCAAACAATCCGACAGGTAACGCTCTGAACCAGGACGAGATTCGCAAACTAGTCAGCGTATTCGACGGCATCGTCATCCTAGACGAAGCATACATCGACTTCTCCTCCCAATCTTCATTTCTCAAAGAGCTGGACAAACACCCCAACTTAATCGTCCTACAAACGTTCTCGAAAGCATGGGGAAGTGCATCCATCCGTTTAGGCATGGCATTCGCCTCTACTGAAATAATCGACATCTTCAACAAGATAAAGTATCCTTACAACGTCAACATTCTAACGCAGAAGCAAGCATTATCCATCTTAGACAACGCATCGCAAGTGAAAGAATGGGTCAAAACTCTTTTAGAGGAAAGAACCTCTTTGATTGAGAAAATGAAGGAGGTACCCATCGTCAGACATATCTATCCAACCGATGCAAACTTTATTCTGGTGAAGGTCGACGATGCAAACGCCACCTACGAAAGACTTGTCATGAAAGGTATCATCGTAAGGAACAGGAACAACGTCGCCCTCTGTCAAGGAGGTCTTCGAATAACTGTAGGCACACCAAAGGAGAACGACATTCTGATCAACGAAATGAAAAAGATGTGACAACAGAAGAAAATAACCGGAACGAAAAAAGGTTGTCCAACGTTGGACAACCTTTTTTCGTTACATATATCAGACGACGGAAATCAGAAACCTATCTTCCCATGAGAA
>JACJXK010000022.1 GCA_020636675.1 Prevotellaceae bacterium | reverse complement strand
TTATTGTTCCAACCGATAGTCTGAAGCGCGCTCCAAAATCCGTGAGTCAAGTGGAACCATAAAGCAACAAACCAAATAAGGTAGAGTATGCAGAAGATAGGGTTGCTGAAATAATAGGAGATGAATGCAGCTCCATCAGCAGGATCGATAGCGACTCCACCCAAAACTGCATCGCCACTGCCTACAATCTCCACAAACTGCATCTTAGCCCAGAACTGGGTGAAGTGCAAAATCAAACCTGCGATCACAATAGCACCCAAAACATACATGTTCTGAGAAGCGAACTCAACACCCTTAGGCATCTCATGACGAGCATAGACCTGACTTCCACGAGCCTTTTTGTTAAGGAGAGTCAACCAAGAAGCGAAAATGATGTGAATAAGAAATCCACCTGCCAACACCAACGTACCAACAAGCGCATACCAATTCGCCCCCAAAAATTCACATATCGCATTGTAGGCGTCTCCGGAGATTACCGCCACCACGTTCATCGACATGTGAAATAGCAAAAAAAGAATTAGGAAGAGACCCGATATACTCATTATCAGTTTCCTCCCGATCGAAGAATTTAGTAACCACATAAGTTTTTAAAATTTTAGTGAATATATTAATTATAGATATTTTAACAAAATATTTGCTACGCAAAAATAGAGTAAAGTCAGAAATAATCAAAGTTTATGGATTATAAAATGAATGAGAAAATAAATTAAATGTTTATAGGTAATCTCAGATGTAGATTTCGCATCGAACAACATTTCCAAAAAGCCTAGAGGACAGACAACACGCAGACGTTTTCTATATCCCACTTCCCGGCAATAAATATGCGACAACGCAGGACAAACTATCATTCTGAAAAAAGTATGTCATCAACAAGAAGAAAGAGGCCGCATCCGAAAATCCGGCGCAGCCTCCAATCTCATCATCACGGAAAGACGTCACATCTCTTTCCTTATTTTTTCGGCAATGGCATCCATCTCCTCAGAAGAAAGTTGCAGTTTCTGCTTCGCAAAGTTCAAATCGCCTTCGCTCTCCATAGGAACCAAATGGATATGCACGTGAGGGACCTCCATCCCCATCACAGCCACACCTATCCTTTTGCACGGCATTGCACTCTCAATGGCCAGAGCCACCTTCTTTGCAAAGAGAGTCAGACCCATAAGCGTATCATCATCCAGATTAAAGATATAATCATCTTCTATCTTGGGGATAACAAGCGTATGTCCTTTCTTTACCGGGTTTATGTCGAGAAATGCAAAATATTTGTCATCTTCGGCAATCTTATAACAAGGAATCTCTCCGTTAATAATCTTCGTGAAAATTGTTGCCATAACTTCTCAATTTTAAATTCCTTATTTATATAGAGATATTGATAATCTCAAACGGGATTTTGCCGGCCGGAACTGTGACCTCAACAATATCGCCCACCTTTCTACCCATAAGAGCCTTCGCTATCGGAGTAGAGACAGAAAGTTTGCCTTCCTTCAGGTTGGCTTCATGTTCAGACACCAACGTATATGTCATTGTCTGTCCGTTCTTCGTGTTCTTTATCTGTACTTTGTTGAGTATTTGTACGATATCCGTATTCAGCTTCGACTCATCAATAATCCTTGCAGTTGCGATTTTCTCCTTCAAAAGGGAAATCTTCATTTCAAGAAGACCTTGAGCCTCTTTGGCAGCATCGTATTCAGCGTTTTCAGACAGGTCTCCCTTGTCTCTTGCTTCTGCTATCTGCTTAGAGATGTTAGGACGTTCAAACGTCTCCAACTGTTTCAGTTCCTCAACCATTTTGTTTAAACCCTCTTCGGTCACATAGGATACAGCCATGATATTATTCTTTTAAAATTAATAATTAATTTGTTACATTTTTCTTTACAATCAAACGTTCTAAGGTATGTGGCAACTCAAAAGAACAAGTATCCGTTTTCGAGACCTGCTCCCTTCATCCTATTCCTGCCATTTACCCGATTAACTAGATTAATCACAAAAAGTGATTCTTAGATAACAAAAAGAATTCCGACCGAGGCCGGAACTCTCACTTTTTTGCTTTCTATACGAAGCAAAGATATACCTTCTTTTTTACTTTTCCAAATTATCTTAACTTAGTTTATGCTCCGTTTCATTTCGTTCTAGAAGAAAGCTGAAATATCGCAGCCTTCATCGTAACATCATCTCTATTAAGCATTTGGTAAAATCCATTATCGCCCAACATGTTTCTTACGATATAGGCTTTTATTTTTGTGTTTATCAACGATTGCGACTTAAGCAGAAGGTTTGGATTGCGTTTCACTCCCTTTCCTTCCGCATAGGCGACAAACTTGGAGACGAGATCCTCTCCGTCCAAGTAAGACTCCAATTCCGTCGTATTTTTAAAGTTCTTCAGTTTTTCCCTGTTCATATCCGTATAGACAAACGAATACTCATAGATCATACCCGAATTGTTTACCTTATTAAAATAGGAGGTCATTCCTAGTGTGTCTCTCGGAACAAATACATCCGGCATAATGCCACCTCCGCCATAAACGACGCGCCCGCCCCTTGTCTTATACAAGGTAGTGTCCGACTTGTCTACATGGATGCTATCCTTCGCATCCAGCTCACCATGCAGATACCGGTTAAGTATGTCGCTTTCATAAGACTCCTCCCCATCTCCATAGGGTTTCTGGATGCAACGTCCGGATGGCGTATAATACCTGGCAATGGTCAGCCTCAACGCAGACCCGTCCAGCAAAGGGAACTGCTGCTGCACAAGGCCCTTCCCGAACGAACGGCGACCAATAATCAACCCTCTATCATTGTCTTGGATTGCCCCCGCAAAAATTTCACTGGCAGAAGCAGACCATTCATCAATCAGCACCACAAGTCGATTGGACTTGAACCTACCAACGCCATCGGCTATGGCATCTGCTCTCGGACTAGTCTTTCCCTCCGTATAAACAATCATGTCACCCTTCGCCAAAAACTCATTAATCATACTTATCGCCGCATCGAGATAACCACCTGAATTGCCACGAAGATCGACAATGAACTTGTCAGCACCAGCGTCCTTCAGTCCTGCCAACGCATTAGAAAATTCCTCATAGGTGGTACCTCCAAACCTATTCACTTTGACATAACCGATATCATGTCCTATCTTGTAGTATGCATCTATACTGGTTACGGGGATATCGCCTCTGGTAATGGAGAATGACAGCACATCCTTAACGCCATTACGCTTGATGCCCACCTTGACCTTCGTGCCCTTAGGCCCGCGCAACTTCTTCACCACCTTATCATTGGAGATGTCCTTTCCTACGAACGTAGTGTCGTTTACCGTCACGATACGGTCGCCCGGCATGATACCCAATTTTTCTGAAGGGCCGCCACCAATCACACTCACAATCATCACCGTATCCCGCTGTATGTTAAACTGAACTCCTATTCCACTAAAGCTCCCCTCCAGCTCCTCATTGACGGACTGTAAGTCTGACGCCGGTATATAGACAGAATGCGGATCCAGATTGGCCACGATTTTAGGTATGGCCTTTTCTATCAGGCTGTCGCAATTCAGCGAATCCACATACTTGTCGTCTATAAGACTCAATATGGCATTCAGTTTGTCTCCTTTCATTTCCGGGCTTTGCCTCTCATGAGCCACAAAACTGCGTTCGGCGAGAACCTTTCCTATCATGATTCCCACAATCACTGCCAAGGCGAATAAGATTGGTATATATACACTTTTCTTTGTCATGATTCAAATCTATTTATTTTTCTTTCTTATCACACTCTACATCCAGATATTCGGTATCCACACCGGCACGTTCCAATAGTTCTATGCCGTCTGTCATGTGGTACAGTTCAGAATAGACCACCCTTTTTATGCCCGCTTGTATGATTAGTTTCGCACATTCGATGCAAGGCGAAGCCGTCACATAAAGGGTGGCACCCTCACTGCTGTTGTTAGAACGGGCCACCTTTGTAATCGCATTAGCCTCGGCATGTAGCACATAGGGTTTCGTCTTATTATTATCATCCTCGCAAACATTCTCAAATCCGGAAGGCGTTCCATTATAGCCATCAGAGATGATCATCTTATCCTTCACAAGAAGTGCCCCCACTTTCCTTCGTTCGCAATAGGAATTTTCGGCCCAGATTCTGGCCATTTGCATATATCGGCAGTCAAGCCTATGTCTCTTTTCTTCGTTATCCATTGTCTTATTTCAAAAATAGAAAAACAGCACAAGTCAAAACACGGGATTATCTCCCACCATCTTCTTCGACAGATCCCGAATCCTAATCCCTGAGAAATTGCCGGATGTCATAAACAAAAAGTTGGCATTTTCCAGCCGGACAGCAGCCAACATCGCCAATAACTCCGTCTTATCCGTAACGACAACACATCTGGATCCAAACACGGACTCGACCAATCTTCTGTCTATCTTTTCTCCTACCGTATCGGAATCGAAGTAGACAATCGCCTCATCGGCATCATCCATAGATCCCCTATATTGAGGAATATATCCTTCTGTTTGGCTGCTCGTACTGGAAAGTTCCAAACAAGCAGAAAGTTTACGTTCTGGAAACTGATGTCTCAAAGCAGAGACAGAGGCTTGTACATTGGATGGTGTGTGCGCCAAATCACAGAACACCGACGACGAAACACCAGATACAATCCTCTCCATACGCAACGGCAATCCAGGAAATTCAGATATAGTTTCATAAAAGTCTTTATCCTTTATTCCTATCTGCCGACATACCATCCTAGCAGCATCCACATTCTGCATATTATGCTCACCAAATATCTTTAACGGGAAATTCCCATATTTGGTCTTCAGAGAGGTCACGCCCGACAGAATCTCATACTCCGGCGTGGCATATTGTATGGCGGTAATATCTTCCCTTATATTATCTGCGATATCTTGGATGTTATCATCCGTCTCCGGATAAATCAGTTTTCCGTCACGCTCTATCATCTTAGAAAAAATGCGGAACTGCTCCATATAATCGTCAAACGTAGGAAATGCATCGATATGATCCCATTCTATACCTGATATAACGGCAATGTGAGGCTGATAGATATGAAACTTAGGCCTTTTGTCTATTGCAGAGGTAAGATATTCGTCACCCTCGAAGATGGCAATCCTATTCTCATCATTCAAGTTCAACTCCGTATCGAAGCCATCCATTTGGGAGCCAAGAAGATAATCTACCTTCACTTCCAAACGGCGGAGCACAAAAAGCACCATGGCCGTAATAGTAGTCTTCCCATGACTGCCGCTGATAACCACGCGCACCTTGTCTCTTGTCTGCTGAAAAAGATATTCAGGGAATGAGCATATCTTCAGACCCAACCTTTTCGCCTCCAACAGCTCTGGATTGTCTGATCTTGCATGCATTCCTAGGATTACGGTATCAATCTCATTCGATAATTTTTCCGGGAACCACCCAAATTCGGCAGGCAAAAGTCCGTATGCCGCCAATCTGCTTCTAGAAGGTTCCTTTATCTCATCGTCGGAACCCGTCACCCTATCACCTTTCTGATGAAGGGCGATTGCCAGATTGTGCATGGCGGCACCACCTATTGCGATAAAATGTACCCTCATATACTACCTCACTTGCAAAACAAAGATGCAAATCTCCCGCAAAAGATTTTGCGTCTTTATGCATCTTTGCTAAATTCGCACAAAATTACAATTAAAAAATGAAGTTATATAAGATAGAAACCGGTTTTTTTTCAAGTGACGGAGGCGCATGTTTTGGAACAGTGCCTAAAGCCGCATGGCAACTGGCCTACCCGTCAGTAGAAAACAATCTGTGCAAGATGGCCATGCGTTCGCTCCTCGTGGAGACCGACGACAGACTTATCCTGATAGACACCGGCGTCGGCATCAAACATCTCGACGTGATGGGAGACTACGGTTTCTATGACATCATACGGTTCGAGACGGAACTCAATAAACTCGGCCATTCATGCCAAGACATCACCGACGTAGTCCTTACGCACCTGCACTTCGACCACTGCGGCGGATGTACGTGGATAGATCAGAACTTCCAGATTCAGCTCACTTTTCCCAATGCCACACACTGGGTCAGCGACAGCCAATGGCAAAACATGCTTCAGCCAAACATCGCAGAAGAAGACTCCATCTTCATGGCCGACGTCATGGAGATATTCAAGCAAGAGAAACTGAAGACGATAAAAGAAGATACAAATATCTGTCCAGAGATAATCTTAAAGTTGTTTTCCGGGCATACGAAAGACCAAATTGTCCCTTACATAAAAGCAAAGGAGAGAACCTTCGTCTTCGTCGGCGATGTGATTCCGACATCGGCCAACGTTCCACTCAAATGGCTTAGCGCATACGACATCGACCAGACTGCAGCACTGGAGGCTAAAACCAACATTTTGGAAGACGCCACCGCCAACCATCACGCACTCATCTTCGAACACGACGCATATACCGAATGTGCTACCGTAAAGAAAGGAAAAGACTGGGAGATAGACGAGAAGATAGAAATAGGATAACAGAAACAAAATGATCGGGACACGTAGCATAATTTACAACAATCCCTCTTTCTTTCTCTGATAAAATTATTTTACGCCTTGAGTTGCATTTACTAATTGAACTTACGATTTCCTTTAATATATTATACAGACTCCTTTATGCGTTTATTATCCTTCATATTCATTTTAGCAGCACTTCAGCTTGACATATACTCTCAGAAAATATATATCAATGAGATTATGCAGTCAAACATAAACTCTGTCATAGACGAGAACTATGAATTTCCAAGAAGCTGGGTCGAATTGTACAACCCATCAGACGAATCCATCAATATAAAAAACTGGAAGATAGCCACATCTCAATCAAAATGGACAATATCTACTTCCGTGTACATTGCGCCGAAAGAATATCTGATCATTTTCTGCGACGAAAAAAGAAACGGCATACACACCAACTTCTATCTTTCTTTGAAAAAAAATGGGGCTATATATCTATACAACCAAGCAGACTCCTTAATAGATGAAATAACAAACATCAAAAAGTTTCCTGCTCCAGAGATTTCCTTCGGACGGAGAAACGACGGATCTGACTCGCTCGTATATTTCATAAATTCCACACCAGGACGAAGTAACAACAATACAAATACGGCAGAAGAAATGGCTCCTGAAATAGAATTCAACGTAAAGGGTGGCATCTTCTATGAACCTATAGAACTGACACTTTCACACAGAGAGATATTAGACTCTAGTCTGAACAAAGGAATATATTACACAAATGACGGCAGCGAACCAACCTTTAAAAGTAAAAAATATAATGAACGAATCACAATCAACAAGTCGACTGTAATCAGAGCAAAATATTTATCCGACCAGTACCTGCCAAATCCGTCTTCTACAGAAACTTTCTTATTCCCCGACAGGGAATTAGGTCTTCCTATTGTCTCCATCACATCCGACCCCAAATACATAGATGACGACACCTTGGGCATTTATGATGTCGGAATATTTACAGACATCCACGGATGCTGGGGATCTTCCGGTGCATTCTGGACAAATAGGAAACGGCCTATAAACATCGAATATTATCCGGACAACAAATCTTCTTCTGTCATAAATCAATTGGCAGACATGAGAATAGGAGGCGGATGTTCCCGCTTCTTCGACCAAAAGACGCTTGTCATTTATGCAAACAAAAGACTAGGAAACAACAAATTTGAATATCCCCTATTCCCAGAAAAAGAGGATAATAAAGAATATGGATCATTCCTACTACGAAACAGTGGAAATGACAACAGCCTGACATTCATACGGGATGCGGCATGCCAACAATTCTTAGCACAGAAGTACGACATTGACTATCAAGCATACCAACCCACCATACTTTATGTCAACGGATTCTATTGGGGCATTCATAATATGAGAGAGCGAAGCAATGATGACTTTGTCAAATCCAATTATGACAATTTGGAAGACATTGATCTTGTTGAAAATTGGAACAGCTTAGAGAATGGCACTATCGATATGTTTAAGAAACTCATAAACATCCCATTGTCAAATGACTCTATCCCCTACGACTCTCTCTCCAAAATAATCGACATAGAAGAGACAATCAACTATCTTATCTGTGAGATATTTGTCGCGAATACGGACTTTCCCCTAAATAATATCGTACTGTGGAGAAACAGAGATAACGGGAAATGGAGATTTATACTAAAAGATCTGGATCTTGGAGTCGGAACATGGAACACATCTCCAAGCATAAACTATCTGAACTTCCTAAATCAAAAAGAACCTTTCGATACAACAATAGCATATACAGAACTTGGTGGTAGAGTTTTCAAGTTTCTTTTTAAACAGAAACAGTTCCAGAAAGATTTCATAGATAGATACATGACTTATCTGGGAGACATATTAACACCAAATGCTTGCAATGATATCATAGACAGCCTATCTCTGATGATCGAAAAAGAAATTCCTTTCCACAACAAACATTGGAACACCATCTACAATTGGGAAGATAATGTTTCCGATATGAAAGATTGGATATCAAAGAGGAACCTTTATGCATACAAAGATATGTCCGAATATTTTGACATGGAGGAACCCATTCCTTTCAAAGTTGTCATTTCCGACAGTCCATCACTGAAATCACCACAAATATACATTAACGGGATAAACCTCATCCATAATAGTTTTAATGGATGTGCATTCCCCAACAGGAATATTCCATTGAGCATAAATCAAAATGTCACATGGAAAGTCATATACAACACACATGCCGGATATCATGAATCAAACATATCAAACACATCAGAAATATCAATAACACCAAAATCAGACACAAAATCCATTTATTGTACGGTAATCAACACTTCCGACGATGATGACGTAATAACAGAGTGCTTCCACATAGAGACAAAAGGACATTGGTTATTTATAAAGACAACCAACTTCATTAAGAATATTAGTCTATTTGACCTACAAGGAAGAGAGGTTTCCTTCTCTAAGATTAATTCCGACACCTACTACATAAAAAATCCGGGGCTTTATTTCGTAAAGATAGAAGGCGCATCATCCATAAAGGTATATAAGGTAGTCATTTCTTAATATGACAATCCACAAGATATCCCATGTCTTTCTTAGATATCAAGTATTGGAAAGTCGGCGAACTGCAATTCAACTTTATGCGGTCAACTGCAATCGGTTATGTCCAAAATTCAAACATTGAGCATATAAAGAGATTGGGCATAGCCTAATCCTTGTTGAAAATTATCACAAGTTTTACTGGTTACCAAGTTTTTATTCATTCAAAAAATGTATTTTTGTCTTTCGTTATAAAAATACAAAGATGCGCATATTATACCTGATAACAGGATTAACACTAGGAGGTGCTGAAATCATATCAATTGACATTGCGAATGGCATGTCCGCAAGAGGCCATTCTGTTTGCATCGTGCATCTTTCTGACAAGAACGAGCTGCAAAGCCGAATAAACGAAAACATTAAGGTCATATCTCTGAACATGGGAAAAACTCCTTTGTCCTTCTGTTCCTCAATAATCAAATTCGGTCAAACACTAAAACAATTCAAACCTAACGTAGTACATGCAAACATGGTGCATGCAAACATATTTGCAAGAATATCCAGAATATTCTATAAAATGCCAAGACTCATTTGCTCGGCACACAGTAATAATGAAGGAGGCATATTAAGAATGCTTAGCTACCGAATGACAGACTTCCTGTCCGACACCAACACCAACGTATCGGAGGAAGCCGTCAATCATTACACCAACAACGGATGGTTCTCAAAAGAGAAGAGCATCTGTGTATATAACGGCATCAACGATAATATTTTCAGACCAGACGAGCAATTTCGTAATCTCATGCGTTCGGAATACGGCATAAAACCAAACGAATTTATTTTCCTTTTTATTGGACGGCTAACAAAAATCAAGGATGTCCCAACAATACTGAAAGCTTTCCAATCTGTCTCAAATAACATTAGGGGTGTGAAACTTCTAATTGTAGGAGACGGGGAAGAGATGCCGTCACTCCAAGAAGAGACTAAAAAACTAAAGATAAATGACATCACAATATTTGCAGGCAAACAAAACGACACTTGGAAATATTATAACGCAGCCGATTGTTTCATACTATCATCCGCATGGGAAGGATTTGGCATAGTTCTGGTTGAAGCAATGTCATGTGGACTTCCCGTCCTTGCAACAAACGCAGGAGGCTGCTCTGAAGTAATCAACGACAACAGATTTCTTGTTGAAGTAGGAAATCATAAAGAACTTTCAAAGAAGATGATTTCTATATATAGGCTAGATTCCATTACCCTTTCCTTATTAAAGGAAAGAAACATTAAGCGAGCAAAAACCTTCGCGTTAAGCAACATTTTGGACAAATGGGAAGAAATATATCAAGATAACTAAAGCGAAGTTTTTCATCCAGCCAGAATATATTGCCATTATAATTGTCGCCTCGACTTTTCAACCAGACAATTTCTGTTGGAAATTAAAATCGAGAACACTGTTACTTATTGCGGGGAATATATATACTTTTGTAAAAAAACAAACAAAATAAAACAATTAGAATCTTATGTCGGTTCAAAATTTAACATCAAGAGTTATTGGATGGAGCAAATCCATACTCATCGGAATAGATCGAAATAGAGCTTTATTCATCTCAGCTTTATTCTTAAGCATCTTTTTGAAATTATTAATATTCACAAATACAGCGATAGGAGATGTACAATTCACAAATGGCTACGGATCATTATTCCCCAATTTTCTGGCAAATTACTCTATTTACATAGGCGTTCCCCTTCTATTTGTTGGACTAGGACTATGCAGCAAACACTATTGGGCTACATTCGTACTTGATACAATTCTCAACATTTGGATTGTTGCCAATCTAATAAGTCTACGGAGTCATGGAATCCTGATTACAGGATACGACTTCAGAATAGCGGGAAACATGAATGGATTCTGGGATAGCATCTTCATCTTCATCCGTTTCTGGGACATATTCCTCTTTATTGTCACCGGCGTACTTATTTATCTCTGTATAAAAATAAATAAACAAGGAATCAAAAACGTACGTTTAGGATTAATAATGGTCATTGCATCCATCCCTCTTATGATGATAAAACCAATTCGTCTTCATAATTTATGGGGCGCACAACTAAACATCTGCGAACAGCTAAATGTGACAGGTGACGGCAGAGAATCTTTCGCAACAGATTATACTATATTTTCAAATCTCATAGCCGAACTCTATTTCTATTCTCACCTCGATGAGATTCCGGAGAAGCCTGTATTGTCTGGATTCCAAAAAGATGAAATCAGAAAATTCATGATTACACCTAGTCACAAAGACACACTTACAGACAATTTAGTAATTATATTCTTCGAAAGTCTTGAAGGATGGACTTTAAACAAAGAGATAAACGGACAAGAGATTTTGCCAAACATCAACGCATTAACAAAACACCATTCCATATACGGAAGCACGATGTCAGCACAAACACAAAGAGGAACATCCAGCGATGCCCAACTAACCATCAACACAGGACTACTTCCTCTCATCTATGAGTCCGTATGTTACGCATATCCAACGAACAAATATTATTCTATTGGAGATGCCATGGCACAACTTGGGTCCCACAACACCATGCTAATTCCAACAAACCCATCCGCATGGAATCAATCTGAGATATCAAAACCATGGGGATATCCAACGCTGCATAGCAAAGAATACTCTGACGAAGATTTGTTCTATGATGTTGCGACAACAATAGATACGATACAGGAACCTTTCTGCATACAGGCTGTCACAATGGCATCTCACGCCCCATTTTGGAAATATGCGGAAAATTCATTTCTTGAAATTCCTAACGATTTGCCAGAAAGCAAGATAAACTACATAAAGAGCATAAACTACACAGATAAATGTATCGGAGAGTTCTTGGAAAAGCTAAAAGACAATCCAAAGATGAAAAACACAACCATCGTGATTGTAGGAGACCATTGCATATTCGACAGTAGCCGACAAGATTTCGCAGAATCTGAACTAGGCCGCAAACTAGGAGCGGAAGACAACCATTGTGTACCATTTGTAATCTACTCCCCTAAAAACATAAAAGGGAAAGAAGTAAAAGAAATGACCTACCACATGGACATATATCCCACACTACTGAGTCTATTCAAACTGGACAATTACACCTGGAGGGGTTTCGGTTGCGACTTGACACAAGATTCGTTAAAAAGAGATTTGACAGAAAGGGAAATTTCAAATATTTGCGAAATGATTATACGTAGCGACTTCTTTGCAGAAGAACCTGATTTGGAGAACAAGAAGTAATAAAATGACTTATGTTCCGTTCTTATTTAAGTGGCATTAACAAATACATTAATGCCACTTAACTTTTAGATAATATGTCAAGACATTCACTATTACTTATATTACTGATGTGCTACAACTGCACGTTTTCCCAAGAAATGCCAAATTACATTGCACATGCTTGCGGAGGAATAAACGGATATACATACAGTAACTGCAAAGAAGCTTTTCTTCAATCCATTGAAAGAGGATACAGTTTCATAGAAGTAGACATAGACACTACCACCGACGGGATTTTGGTGGCCTCCCATGACTGGGAAAGCTTTAATCTAAACGCAAACCAACCCGAGCTGAAGGACAAAATGCTGTCTCTTTCCGAGTTTCGGGGAAGTGTCATATATGGGAGATATACACCAATTACAATTGAAGAAATCGTAGACATTCTTTTAGAACATCCGTCGGTCGCCATCGTTACCGACAAAATATCAGACATCAATATAATAGACAAATACTTTTCAGAGATTAAAGATAGAGTATATGTCGAGTCCTTTTCCATTGAGGACTATATACAACTCAAAGAATCTGGGTACCACGCCATGTACTCCCACCGGATAGTTGATTTGTGTTCTGTAATTATTGAACATCTTCTTGAAGGTGACGCTCGCATTGATTTCATTGTGAACTCAACAACAGATGATTTCCTAGAGATAGAACGCATCCGATGTCTGATGCCTTTCCTTATCGCCATGTACAACAGCAATTCAGCCGAGTTCATACAGAAACACTTGGGAGTAGATGTCGACCTCATTTATACTGACTTCTACAACCCTACCAATGGCACATTTGACAAATAGCAAGTATTCTAAATACAATTAAGAGATTAAGGAACATGAAACATTGCATAAGTTTATTATTGTGGGCAATCACAACTCTTAGTTCTTCGGCATCGGCAGCCTCATGGAAAGGAGATGGCTCCGCAGACAATCCTTATTTAGTAGAGACAGCCGCACAGCTCCAAGAGTTGGCTGGCCAAGTGAATTCAGGGAACGACTGTAAAGGCACCATCTTCAGATTGACCTCAGATATCGACCTCCGCAACGTTTGTGGAGAAGGCATAGGAGATTGGACTCCTATTGGGTCGATAGAACATTATTTTGAAGGAACACTATTAGGGGATGGGCACACCATAAGAAACCTCTTCATTCAGGATGCAAAAACGTCCTATGTCGGGCTATTCGGTTACATCGGAAGATATGGAACCGTATCAGGAATTACCATACAAGATGGTCTTGTTAACTCATCTTTCTGGACTGGAGCAATAGCGGGAGGGAATAGTGGACAGATATTAGACTGCCACAACATCAACTGCGAGGTGGAAAGCTATCAATTTGGAGGAGGGATAGCCGGAGGAAACTTCAACACCATCAACAATTGCTCAAATAACGCCACCATATCCAGCAGTCTAGGGACAGGAGGCATCTGCGGATACAACTACGGAAACACATCAAACAGCAACAACACAGGAGAGATTTACGGACGCAACGGAACAGGAGGTATCTGCGGATATAATGGAGGATTCTCGTCTCACAGCAATTGTTACAATGTAAAGATAGGAATAATCCAGAACTGCCATAATCTCGCATACGTTAGTGGAGGAAAGAAAACGGGAGGAATTACAGGAAGAAACGACGGATTCATACTAAACTCTTTTAACAAAGGAGAACTGTCCGGCAAAATAGACATAGGAGGAATAGCCGGATATAACGGGGGCTTTGACGGGACAATAGGAAGAATTAACAACTCCTACAACATTGGTGGCATATCCTGCACAGAGGAACCAGCCGGAGGAATTGTTGGGACAAACAATGAGGCGGGGGAAATTGCCAACGTGTACAACACAGGAAAAACATTTGCGCTGGGGTCCAATGGTAATATCGCAGGAAAAAATAACGGACAAATAAATTATTGCTTCAGATGGGACAGCATCTCAAACAACGAAGTTGGATCTAACTACGGATATATTTACGAGTCTTTCACCTTTCACAAAGAAGTTAACATTTGTACCCTTTCTAGGAATATGGACAACACAACAGATCTCAGCTCTGCACTAAACCTATGGACACAAAACCAGACGGACTCTCTCTTCCTTTGTTGGAGCAACGATTCAGCAAAGGAATACACCAATAAAGGTTTCCCGATTCTAAATTCCGCAACAAAACAATTGCACAACATACTAGTTCATAGTTTTCATGGAGAAACTATCGCAAACACATATATTGCCCCAGAAGGAACGACCGTTTCGGTCATTATCATCCCTGAAGAAAATTACAAACTAAGTAACATTGTCGCCACCAGTGTCGACATGGAAATTCCGACTACAATAAACGACAACATCCTCACTCTAACCATGCCAGATGGGGACGTCTCCATCTATTTATATTGGGACAACATACCGTCATCAACATCTACCATAGAATTATATACAGAACAGAACACCGTACATGTCATTTCTGACTCGGACCATGAAATCCTCGTCTTTTCTGTGGATGGCCGGCTACTCAAAAAGATGAAGGCTAAAGCTAACATAGAAAAAACTTTCAGATTAAACCAAGGCATGTATCTCATTAACGGCATAGAAGTATACATCAAGTGATATTCACCTTACAAACAACCACATTTATTAAATCTTCATTCTTGTTTTATAAATTATATGTTCTAAATTTGTATGTTCATTTATTTGAGGAAATTTTTCATCTTCAAGACGAAGGACATAATGAGCAAAAGAATTTCCCGTTAATGATGAGATACGAATTTATTAATGCTGAAAAATAATACGGTAACGTTCAAGACTTCTTGATTTATTGATATTCCATTTGGAATGTGACCCATGTAAAACGATGTGCCATGGTTCAAAACCATCCAAATTATTTTTTGCGGCTAATTAAATCCTACTTATAGGAAAAACCATAATTGACAATAGATTGATGAGCTATGCAAGGACAGAAAAAAATAGCATTTGTTGGTAATACATCTTTTTCGATTTATAATTTCAGGCTTGGAGTTATAAAAAGCCTCATGAATAGATATGCCATAACGGTGATAGCTCCCAAAGACGAATATTCTGATTTTTTCCAAAAAGAAGGCATCCGATATATCGAATTGTCAATGGACTGTAAAGGGACTAACATCCTTACTGATATAAAACTAACAAAGACGATGTTCTCTATTTACAAGAGAGAGAGATTTGACCTTGTATTCCATTACACCATAAAACCGGTCATATACGGGTCTTTCGTTTGTAGACTATTAAACATGAAATGTGTTGCCATCACAACTGGATTAGGATACACTTTTCGAGACAGAAACATCATCAATAGCATAGTAAAAACTCTTTACCAGTTCTCCCTAAAAAAAGTAAGTGAGGTTTGGTTTCTCAACCATGATGACAGACGTATCTTTATAGAACGGAACATCATCAACAAAAACAAGACTTTTGTCTTATATGGAGAGGGCATCAATTCTGATTTCTTTTCACCAATGTCTAGCAGTTTTCAGGATGACAAGTTTCGATTTCTACTCTTTTCCAGACTACTAAAAGACAAGGGCATCGTCGAATATGCCATGGCTGCAAAATATCTGCAAGGAAAATACCCGGATATGGAATTCCGACTTTTAGGAAAAGCCAACAACGACTCTCCTGAAAACATCCCGATGTCGATGATTCAAGAATGGGCGAATAGTGGATTTATAAGTTATCTGGGCGAATCTGTCGACGTCAGACCTTTCATCGCGGATTCTGACTGCATCGTATTGCCTTCCTACTACAGGGAAGGCATTCCCCGTTGCCTGATGGAAGCCATGAGCATGGAGAAGCCTATCGTGACGACAGACAACGTTGGTTGCGTAGACCTTCTTGTCGACGGAGTTAACGGGCTCATGTGCAAGCCAAAGTCGGTAGAAGACCTCATTGACAAAATGGAACGTATGTACAAATTATCAGTAGAAGACCGGGCTCTAATGGGAAGGGCGGGCAGAGAAATCATAAAACAAAAGTTTGATGAAGGCATCGTAATCAAACAATATCAGGAAAAAATCAGCCAATTAATATAACAAAAGACAAAGGAATGAATTTTTTTTCCTCTCCCAGAAGGATTTCCATGGCACTCAGCATACTTCGGTTCACAAAGATGTTTTTGGGAGTTATCGTACTTTTATTGTCTGTCAAATACTTCGGGACATCCTATGAACGTGATTCCTGGGTCATCTCCATCGCATTCTTTGGAATGATAATACAAGGCGCATACGCACCCATAAACGACACATTCAGGACAAGATTCATATACCTGAAAAGTAAACTAGGAGAAGCAGACGCCATCAAATCCACCAATTCCTTATTGTCCTTTTTTTGGATTACGTTCTTCGTCATCAGCATTGTCCTCTTTCTTATGAAAGACAATATTATAGAAACGATTACCCCCGGGTTCGGTTCAAACGAACAGAGGTTTCTGACCATCATGATATTCTCTCTTATCCCTTATTTCATTTTTCAGCAACTCACAAACATACTGACAGCACTACTCAACACCTATGAGTCCTATTTCTACCCAGAACTAATATCGTTGACGGCGAGTCTTATCAACATATTGGCCATCATTCTTTTGTCTTCTTCTCTCGGCATCTACTCATTGGTACTGGCCACCTCCATAAACGGATTTATTCTAACAACGGCCCTAACCATCTTATTAAAGAAGAAGTCATTGGGATTCTCCCTTTTCTCCTTTCATGACATATCCAAAGCAAAGCAGTTCATCTCATTCTCCTTACCCATCTACCTTGCCGCATTTTCCACTCAAATCTATCAAATGACGGAAAAAGCCACTTGTACAAAATTCGGCACAGGATCCGTTTCTTTGTTCGATTACGCCCGTCAGATAATGAATCTGCCATGGGTAGTCTTTTCTGCCATCATTCCTCTCGTATTAACTCCTCTCCTCTCAAAATGTTTTATTGACAAGGACGAGAAAACCTTTTCTATCGAGTTAAGGCGGTTCACTCGTATGCTCATGTTCTTCTCCATCCTAATCGCCGTCATTATGATTGCAAACAATGAACAGTTTTCTTTCCTCTTTTTCAATGAAAGGGATCAAGAGTTTGAAAATATACTTGTGTTCTTAGGTATAACTATTAATTTCATCATATTAGGATTGATTTGCGGACAATCCCTCATCGCCGAAAACCGGATTAAGCATTATGTCATAGGTGTGGTTGCTGGAAATCTGATTTCCATGATTTTATGTTTTACATTCGGAGATTCATTTCCTCTGTTCTCCGTCTCCATCTTTTACCTAATAGGACAAGTGCTAACGACCATTCTCTTGATTATATTTCTTAAAATATTTAACAAAAGAAGTTTCATTCTCGACGTTTATCATTTGTTCCTTACATTCATAGGCATTACCTGCATAACACATATCACACATTATTTCTTGCTTTCCCCTCTTATACCAAAGAACAGTGTGATCTCTTCCATATCTGATATTATACTATGTAGCATATTAAGTATTTTACTAATTTTGTCGGCAGTTTTTCTTTTTAACATGGAAGAAAAAAACATCATATTAAGATTCATCTTAAAGATATTCAAACATAAGACTAATTACTAAATAATCCGGATGTTACCCTATTTACTCCTATTCATACTAATGTGCATTTGTGCCACAACGGACATTTATCCGCTACGAAACAGATGGATTATCACCAGCATCACATTTATCGTGGCATTAGGGATGATTATTCTGCGCGACGAGCTAGGAGGAAGCGATTATTTTATGTACAAATTGTTTTACAGTAAGGTTGTACCCTTAGCCGATTATTTAAATGGGCAATACGAACCCTTTTATAGGACAAAAATTTTTGAGGTCGGTTTTGTGACTCTATGCAGTGCGATTAAAAGTTTTGACTTCACAAAAGGTCCTTATCTCATGATCTTCGTCATCTCCACATTTACACTGTCCACATTATGGCTATCTTTAAAAAGATATACGCCATACATTTTCATTGCACTTCTATTTTACCTATATAAAGCCTACTTTTGGCATGAATTCACACTACTGCGCCAATCCATCAGCATTGCACTTTTCGTGTTTTCAATTCGGTATATAAAGGAAAAGAAATATGTCAAATATATATTTATCAATTTAATAGGAGTAAGTATGCATGCTTCTGCAATCATCCTAATTCCGTTGATATTTATACTTAACAAGAAATGGAAAGACACTGACATATTCATTCTTATCTGTATTGCCTTTTTTCTGAACATGGCGGGCTCTTATCTTTTCACCTTCGCCATGAAAATAGCGGGAATCGTCGGACTAGAGAGTAGATTTGGTTTTTATCTTTACAACGAAAGAGCCATCAACCCTCTAAATTTTATTGAGATAATGATTATCTTGTTCATATCTCTTTTTTACAGAAAACAATACGAAAAGGAGGAACCCTATTTTAATATATTTCTTAATATGTTTGTATTCTCCTCTTTTCTTATCATCGCATTCTCCTCATTCGAAATCTTCGCAAGATTCAAGGAATACTTTGTCATATCCTATATGATACTTATATCCTATATAATAGGAGATATAAAAAACAATAGGACAAAAATTGCTGCATTTTCACTCTTCTGCGCATATGTGCTATTAGGATATGTACGGTATCTGCTCACCTTTGACGCAGGAGGCCTGATTCCTTATAAATGGATTTTATAAAATTGACATGATGGGTTTCTCCTTGGTGAAAGATAAAGACATTATAACAAAAGGCATCACACTTCTGACTGCTTTCGGCATCTCTTTTGCTAATTATGCGCCCATCCCCGTTATCTTATTGTTTCTGATAGGAATCGTATCCTGGAAAACGGACAAAAGAGAGACACGATGGAACTTGACATCCATAATAATATTAGTTTTTTACTTCTTCTCCATTCTATCCTCTCTCTCTGCGGAACTTCCGATAAAAGAGATATCACGAACCACTTTTGAGATTAGGCTCCCTTTCCTTTTATTCTCTTTAGCGTTCCTGTTTTCTAACTTTACTCACGCAAGTGTAGGAGAGATGTTGAAATGGTTTGCCATCGGAGCCTATTCTTCCGCCTTGCTTATCATCTTCGTATATATCTGGTCGCTATGTTTCGATTTCGACAACATTCCCTATACTTATTTAAACATGAGACTATGTTTCGTCAGTGTGACAGGCCTCATTCTACACCGGACATACCTCTGCTTCAATCTACTTACGGCATTCATCGTCGTCTTCCAACATTGCCTACATAAGAATACGAAGAGACATCTCATTCTATTTCTATCCGTCACCACATTCACCGGATCATTCATCTTCCTATCTGATGCCAGGATATCCTTGTTGTCATTCTGTATTCTCATCCTATTGTTCTCCATCATTTATCTTTTTAAGAAAGTAAAGAGAGCATATGCAACACTTATTTCTCTGTCATTCATTTTCATATCCGTATACCTACTCTCTCTAAATGCCAGAATACATGATTTGCTAGTCTCCTTCTGGTCAGACAACATCGACCTAGTAAATTTAGACCCCCGTTTCTCCATCTGGCATTGTGCCAACAACATATTAGTAAACAACGACCTGCCTTTATTTGGATTTGGTACGGGAAGTTCGCAGAAGCTACTATACTCCGAATTCATCAAAGCGGACTTCGTTTCCGGAGTTCAGGGCTCTTTCGGTATGCACAACCAATATTTGGAAACATTAATCGAATATGGATACATTGGATTGGTCCTATTATTTCTAATATGTCTCTCTCCTTTACTAAACACCGGTAAAAACAAACTATTTTTCTTCTTCTGGACCATTCTTCTTCTTATAAACCTAGGATTTGAATCTATGATAAGTAGATCTATCGGGAGTTACAGCATTGCTTTCCTTCTTATACTTGCCGGATTGAGAGATGAGGGAAAAAACATAACCCAACCTGTCCAAAAGGTCTTTGTCAAAATTTTCTTTTTCATCATAGTTTTTGCATTGGTTGCAACATCCATAAAATACATAGCAACAGACAAAAGAGACACCTTCTCCGGATTCCAAAGATACTTTGAAAAAGTAGAGAATCTTCCCGGAACAATTCCTGCCGAACTACAAGGGAAGGAAGGCTTCATAATAGACAAAACAACTACCTCTGAAAAATGGCAGAATAATTGCTCTACCTACTACAGATTTGACGAGTACAATGTGACGGAGACTGACTCCATCCTTTTCTCAATATACATATACGCATCTCCCGATTTCGACGGAGAAAACATACAAGTTAAATTGGAAGAAAGAGGTATTCATACGTACAGCACAGAATACGACAAAAACAAGAAAGGGGAATGGCAGAAAATATCCATCAGCAGAAGAGGCATGACAGGAAATGTCTTCTGTACCATCTCTGTGGACAGGAAAGACGCCTCCGACTTTTCTGATTTAAATGGATTCGTTATCTTTGCATCATCTAGAATCGAATGCATTAGAAACAGATGATTACAGTTTTCACTCCCACATATAATAGGGCCAAGACATTAGAACGTCTCTACGAGTCTTTGAAGCAACAAACAGACAAAAGATTCGAATGGCTTTTGGTTGACGACGGAAGCTCCGACAACACACAAGAGATAGTCGATTCCTTCATACGAGAGAACATCATAGACATCAACTATATATGGCAAGAGAACCAAGGGCTTAATGCTGCCATCAATCTAGGTGTTCAACTTGCCAAAGGTGAAATCTTCTTTCGGATTGATAGCGACGACTATGCATCTACTGATGCCATAGAAAAAATATTCAAATATTGGAATCTTATTGATTCAGAACATATATGTGGTCTTGTTTTTTCCAGAAAGATGAGCAACGAGGAACAAGAAGGATTCTATCCGTTAAGAGACATCACCCAAACTGATTTCTTTAGCTATAGAAATACATATAAGGGTCGGGGAGATATGGCCGAGGTAATCAAAACCTCCGTGATGAAGGAATTTCCATTCCCTAAATTCAGAGAGGAGAAGTTTTGTCCGGAAGGTCTCATATGGAATAGAATGGCAGAAAAATACAATGCCATCTATATCCCAGAATATATTTATATCTGCGAATATATAGAGGGAGGACTCACAAACTCCGTACGTAGCAACTTAAGGAAGAATGCATTGGGTACCACCACCTATTATTCTGAGATTTTCCGATTCAAGACTCGGCCTCCCTTTTATATCAAAAGTGCCATTTCTTTTTGGCGATATGCTTCTTGTAACGGAAATACCCTGCTCAGAAACATCAGGATGTTGCCTCTGACCGCTACCCTGATAGGAATCATTCCAGGATCAGTACTTTATTTCCTTGATTCTTTACGCATCAAACAATAACTAAAAGACTCCATCTTTATGGTTTTTCTTGAAACATACCATCTTTCGGGACTTCTTGTTGGCTTGTCCACATTTCTGATCATCGGACTTTTTCACCCGTTGGTCATCAAAGGCGAATACTATTTCGGAGTAAGATGCTGGTGGATTTTCCTTGTTATGGGAATCATCGGCAGCGTGCTATCGGTGATAATCTCAGACACTATAGTCTCCATCCTGATGGGAGTCCTCGCATTCTCCAGCTTCTGGAGTATCGGAGAGGTGTTCGAACAACGCAAACGGGTAGAGAAAGGGTGGTTCCCTAAACGGGAGAAAAAGAACGGCTAACAACTTGATGCCTTTTCGTTCAGAATACCCAGTTTATAAATATCGAAAAGAAACATACTAGGACGTGACGACAAAAGATTTCGATATACCATCCCCTTCACTAATGGGAAGAGGGACGTCAATAGGAACGCCAAACCCCAATGGCGTAACGCCACATAACACTTCAATACCTTTATCTCCTCGCAAAAGCCTTTCTTGTCTGTCATCCTATTATAGATAATCCATAAATTATTCAGGGAATTTTCTGTTTTTCTGATATATGTCGGCGAATCATCTAATGACAAATGCAACAATGGATTATCTATATGTTTGATCATTATGTTGCGTAGCCTCAACTCCCAACCAAAAAGAGTATCCTCATGTCCATAACCAGAAAGATCTTCATCAAACCTCACCAGTTTAAAAACATCTTTTCTTATCATGAAGTTGAATGTAGAAAACGATCTGTTAGGACGCCCGCTTCTGCTTACTGCCCTCCGTTCCTCCCTCCGTTTCCCGTAGACCCAACGCAGTCTGCAACTCTCATTCTGCAAATCTTCCGTATACGAATACCCTCCAACCACTACGGGAAACCGTGCATTAGACAAATAATCGGCAATAAACCTATCGGATATGACCTTTGTGTCACAATCCATGAAAATAAGTATGTTATACTTAGCACTCTCTGCCAAACGGTTACGAATCGCCGAACGACCAACATTCTGCTCCAATTCCGTATAATTGACATGAGAAAGGCTCCTAAGACTTCTATTCTCTTCCTTATGGGAGGAAGAACAATCGTCAACAAGCAGAATCTCAAAATCAAAGCCCAAAGACAATGACTGACTCCGTATCACATTGACCAAGTCAACGACACTCCAATTGTATATCGGTATACAAACCGAGAGACCAAACTCCACCATCTTCTCCTTTTCCATCCTATCCCTATTTTGCCCGTCGGGGCAACAACATTCCTTCTTTTCTATTTGCCTGCAAATTACAAAAAAGATTTCAACCATCTCATTCCATGTTTCTATAAAACTCTCGAATATTTTGTACGCATAAAATATTACCTTTGTGCCAAACATATTTATTTGTAATCTTATGAGAGAATTGGTTTTCGCCACAAACAACCAACATAAAGTGGAAGAGGTTCAGAACAAATTAGACGGGCTCTGCAAAATACACACACTGAAAGAGTACGGGTGTACGGATGATATACCCGAAGACCACGACACATTGGAGGGTAACGCCAGCCAAAAGTCACATTATCTCCATGATAAATATGGCTGCGACTGCTTTTCTGACGACACTGGTCTGGAAGTTGAAGCTCTCGACGGAGAACCTGGGGTCTACTCGGCACGGTATGCGGGAGAGTCCAAAAATCCGGAAGCCAACATGCAGAAGCTGTTGAAAAAACTGGCAGGACACGAAAACAGGAGAGCCCGTTTCCGTACCATCATCTCGCTTATCTTGAATGGGAAAGAGTATTTTTTCGAAGGAATCGTCAACGGCGAAATCTTGACAGAGAAGCACGGAAACGAGGGCTTCGGATACGATCCCATCTTCAGACCGGATGGATTTGACCGCTCTTTCGCAGAACTGTCCATGAATGATAAAAACAAAATAAGCCATCGCGGACGTGCGGTAGAGAAGCTATTCGATTTCTTGAAAAAGCAATAAATTTCATGAATTTCAGTTATAAAAAGATAGGCGGAAGCATCGGGAAGGCACATACTTATTCTCCACTTCATCTCTTAACCAATATAACTCATACTTATATGCTAAAGCGTTTTTTCATTTTTGCCTCAGTAATCATATTACTACCATCTGCGGTCATTGCACAAGCAGTAGGCTCATGGCGGACATATTTCTCATACAACAATGTCAACAAAGTAACGGACGGAGGAGATTTCATCTACGCTCTCAGCGACGGATTCCTCTTCTCCCTAAACAAGGAGTATGAGAGCCTCGATACCTATTCCAAGATACAGGGCATGAGTGACACAAAAATCACAGACATTGCATATGGCAAAAACAGAAACACTTTACTTATCACATATAGCAACTGTAACATCGACCTACTGAAGGACGGGAAATTTCATAACATCCCGGATCTGAAAAGGAAATCCATCAGCGACAAACGCATCAACAGCATAGCCTTCCACGACAACCACGCCTACCTCTCCTGTGGATTCGGCATCGTAACGATAAATTTGGATAAAAACGAGATTGCTGACACTTACATCATCGGAAAAAACGGAGGTTATCTCAACATAACAGCAACAGCTATCGTCAACGACTCCATCTTCGCTCTCACTAGTGATGGCATCTATTGTGCGGACATCAGCAACAAAAACCTCGCCAACTACGAGAACTGGGCAAGAATGGACATCTCCATAGGAATTTCCGGAATAACATGCATAACATCTTTCGCCAACAGGCTGACAATCATAAAAAATGGCAATGTCTACAAATATGCAGACTCCGAGTGGGAAATTATAAACGAAGGGGTAGACAATCTTCAAAACACAGAAGACAACCTCATTCTCTACTCAAAAAACAAGTACATCAATTATAAAAAAGATTGGAGCATACAGGAAGAAGGCACTTCCTCTCTGGAGATGTCGGACATTACCTATTCCAAAAAGGGAAATTGCTACTTTGCCGCATGCAAAAATGAAGACGCGACCAATCTGACAAAGATGGCGCAAGGAACAATAACAAACACATATAGTCCGAACGGACCCTTTTCCACTTCTGTAGCTTTTGCTAAAATCAGAAACAATAAAATCATAACAGGTAGTGGAGGCCCATTCGACCTAAGCATGAACACACCCGGTCTAATCCAAATATACGAGAACGGAAAATGGACTATCATTAGAGACAAAGACATCTTGGAGAAGACAAATGGAGAGGTCGAACTTATGGATGTTCTAGACGCAGAGTTTGACCCAGTGGACCCCAATCGGTTCTATATAGCATCATGGAGGTCTCTGTTCGAGTTTTATAATGACACTTTGGTGAAACGTTATTCGGCGGAAGAAACGACGTTGGAGATGGTGTCATCGTCGCTACTCATATTGGATGGACTCACATTCGACTCGGACAACAACCTATGGATGATCAACATGCTGGCCAAAAACATCCTAAAAGCGAAGAAGGCTGACGGGACTTGGGAGTCTTTATACTATTCCGGAGCCACCTCAAAAGAAACGGCAAAAGAGCTGTTCTTTGGCAGCAACGGATATAAATGGATATTGTTTCCGCGATCCGGAGCCGGAGTATTGGTCATCGACGACAATAAAACACCATTCAAAAACTCGGACGACAGAAATTGCTGGCACTCCTCTTTTTATGAGAACAGTTCCGATGGCCTGAAGACAGTAACACCATCCACCTATAGATGTATCGCCGAAGACAAGAACGGAATCATCTGGATAGGGACAAACATAGGTCCATTACTTATCCAAAATCCGGACAAGGCTTTTGACGATGATTTCTATGTGAATAGAATCAAGATAACAAGAGCCGACGATTCCAACTATGCCGATTATCTGCTAGCCAACGAACAGATAAATGCTATCGTGGTTGACGGCGCCAACAGGAAATGGATAGGCACCGCCACCTCCGGCGTTTATCTCCTGTCCGAAGACGGACAAGAGACCATCCATCACTTCACCGTGGACAACAGTCCGCTCACAAGCGACGCCATCATGGACATAGCCCTCAACGAAAAGACAGGCGAAGTGCTATTTGTAACAGCAAACAGCATGATCTCCTATATGAGCGACGCCATCGAGGGCTGCGACTCCTACAGCGACGTATATGTCTATCCCAACCCAGTAAAGGAGAACTATGACGGACCAATCGTCATAAAAGGACTAATAGAAAACAGCGTCATAAAAATAGCAGACATAAAAGGCAACGTGGTTTGGCAAGGCAGATCCAATGGTGGAATATACACATGGAACGGGACTTACAAGAACGGGAAGCGTGTAAATAGCGGCGTTTACCTCGTATTCATGGCTTTGGACGACGGAAGCGAAAAGGCAGTGGCCAAAATTGCAATAATAAACTAACACTCCTCCTCTACCGAAGAGGGGAAGATTATAATTCATATAAAAAATGAAAGAGATTTTTATCAATTCTTTAGATGAAATTTCTTTGGCAGCAAAGAAGTTTATCTCCATGATCGGAGAAAACAAAGTCTTTGTCTTTCACGGTAAAATGGGTGCAGGAAAAACGACATTCATCAGAGCCGTATGTGAGGAACTGGGAGTAAAGGATGTCATTAACAGTCCTACCTTTGCCATCGTAAACGAATACAACACCGATGATGGAAATCAGATTTTCCACTTCGACTTCTATCGTATCAACAAGATAGAAGAGGCATATGATTTCGGATACGAAGATTATTTCTACAGCGGAAAACTTTGCTTTGTGGAATGGCCAGAAATGGTTTCGGAACTCATCCCAAACAATGCTATTGAAGTGCACATCGCCGAGATTGAAAACGGAGCAAGGAAAATTACCATCAAAGACTAATATCTAATCGTTGATGGATAACCCGATAATAGATAAGGAACAACCAGGACGAGACTCTTACTACGGCCTCGTCTTGTCCTTCTCGGAATGCCATTGACCTAACCATCCGCTTGCCTCGTCAGATTCCAGTGCGCCAACGGTTCCGTTTCCATTAACGTATCCACTAAAAATCATAGCGGATTTTTGCTTGTTTGCTTTTTTTATTAATTTTGCAAATAAGATGATTACATGTACACCGTACCATTTCATCCGAAAAAACTAAGTTACAACAGGAAGTTGTACATCACATCCGAACGAAACATATCACTTAAAGTCTTGCCATGGGGAGGCATATAATTTATACTTTAAGAATCAGAAATAAAACAAAAAGTACGACCATGAACAAAAAACTTTTACTCTTCATCACAGGGTTCTTCGTGTCTTTTCAGACAGCCCTTCTTGCCGCCAACTGTAACGGAGTGACCGTTGCCGATTTTGAGGACGGCACCAACAAAATGGATGGTGGCTATGACATAACCACCACCGTAGTCTCCAACCCCGCATCTTCTGCGGAAAACACAAGTTCCAAATGCCTGATGGCCAAATGTACGGAGAATTGGGGAACGATTGCCAAATTTTCTGATGTCGACTATGGCACATATGGACTTACTTTTCTGATCTACATGGAGACACCTGGCGATATCACTGCGGTGGCGTATGACGGAACAAATAGCTTCGAGAAGAAATTTTCCATATTTGAGGCCAACAAATGGACCAAGGTCGCTTTCGACTTTTCCGATGTGTGCACATCTTCCAACTCCATCCAGATTCGTCCATACTCCAAAAACACCATCTACATTGACGATGTGAAATTGGTATGCCTCAACGACATGAGCGGAGTGCAGGGCGAGACAGGCATGGAAGTGCCATACTCTTATGGAACGGTAGCCATCGGCGGCGGCGGTTTCGTGCCGGGCATCATCGCTTCAGGAAACTCCAAATACGCACGTACAGATGTGGGCGGCGCCTACAAATGGAATGCGGCAGACTGCTCATGGAAGCCGATAACCAACTTCATTTCGGAAGAAGACAAGGGACTGCTCAGCATCGAGGCTTTGGCCATAGACCCTTCCAACGAAGACAACGTCTATCTGCTGGCGGGCTGCGAATACTTCAGCAACCAGAAAACAGCCATCATGTATTCCAAAGACGGCGGTAAGACATTTACCACGGTCGATGTGTCTGACAAACTCTATGTGCATGGAAACGGGAATGGCCGTAACTGCGGCGAACGTATTGCCGTCGATCCGAACAACAGCAACGTCATCTTCTGCGGCGGACGGGTAAACAATCCTTTGATAAAAAGTACAGACGGAGGCGCAACCTGGTCTGTCGTATCCACCTTCCCTGCGGTCTATACAACCTCCGTCAATTGGCCAAGTTGGGGAAGCCAATCGTTCAAGACAACGCCAGACAATAACGGCATCACCGCTGTCGTATTCGACAAGACAACTAAAACCAACAACGGCAATACAGCCCGCATCTTCGTGGGCGTATCCCGTACCGGAGGCGCAAATGTATATATGTCTGAAGATGGTGGAGCATCATGGTCGGCCATCAATTCGCTTCCCACAAAATGGATGCCTCTTCGCATGAAGATGGATCCGGACGGAAACCTTCTGATCGCTTATGCCGACAAATGCGTTTCCGGAACTTCCGGAGGTGCATATCGCTACAATCCAAACACAAATGCGGCAACAAACATATCTCCTGCCGACAGGTCTATCGGCGACATAGCCGTATCTGGCAAGGATGCAAAAAAACTGGTGGCGTCTACCAACAGCACTTGGATCTCCCAGGCATGGGACAACGGTTCTTCCGCCAACGGAGACATCTTCTATACCTCTATTGACGGTGGTGCGACGTGGAGAAGTTTACAAGATAACATGACCATCACCAACAACGGCGTGACTTGGATCCCCGGTTATGCCATCCATTGGTGCGGAAGCGTCTGCATAGACCCGAACGACGACAATAAAGCATCTTTCGTATCCGGAAACGGAATCTTCACCTGCAACAATATCTGGTGCGAAGGGAAACCGACATTCTATTTTGATGTCAACGGACTGGAAGAGACGGTTGCCCTCGATATGGTCAGCATTCCGAATGGAGATCTACTCTCCGTCATCGGCGACTACTCCGGTTTCATCCATGGCAACATCCATGAATTTGCGCCCATCTACGATCCGGCACCCGGCACAACAGGTGGTGTGAACTACTACAGCAAAGACCCGAACATCATGATGCGCGTAGCTAATACGGGCTTCTACTACACTATCTCCGGACAGACGGGATGGAAAAAGATGTCCACCACAAGTTACTCCTACCAAAACCCATATTGTTCATCTTGCGCCGCACAAGCTTCCAACGAAGGGAAATGTGCCATCACCAAGAAAGACGGTTCTGTAAGATATTTCGTCATTCCAGGACCGGGAGCAAGCGGCATATTCTACTCCGACAACAACGGAGCTTCATGGACACAAGTGGCAGGAACGACCGCCGCCGGACATATCTATGTGGATCCTGAAAATGACGCTTATGTCTATGCCGGCGGAACTGACGCCATCTATGTCAGTTCGGACTACGGCGCCACATTTAAGGCCATGTCGTTGAGCAACGGCGGATGGAGCCGAATCGCCATCGTTCCCGGACATGAAGGACTGATTTATGCGCCATGCGGAAACTCAGGCTTGAAGTTCTCGACCGACCACGGAACTTCGTTCAACGCCATCAACAAGGTAACCACCTGCTATGCCGTCGGTGCCGGAAAAGGATTGACTGAAAATAACTATACGCTCTATATTTGGGGAAAGGCTAACGGCAACGCCATGGGAATTTACCGCTCGACGGACGAAGGTGCCACTTGGCAACGTATCAATGACGACCAACACCAATTTGGCGGAACCGGCAACGGAAAGTTCATTGTGGGCGATTGGAACACCTACGGCCGCTTCTACATGAGTACCGTTGGTCTGGGCGTGGTTTACGGCGAACTGAAGGAAAACGCAACCGCCTCCGAATGGAAATGCTTCGAAGACAATACCGACTGCAAAGTAGAGCATACCGGCATTGGCGAATCTTCCTCCGAATCAGAGAGATTTATTGCCTATCCAAACCCTTTCGTCGACTCCTTCTCATTAAAGACAATCGGCACCTACAACGTGACCAACATAACGGGCATGGAGATTGAGAACGGATGGTCTGACGGTGATACGGAACTAGGTACTGGCTGGGTCAGCGGATTCTACACCATCCGGACAAACGGAGAAGTGATCAAGGTCATCAAGAGATAATATCAGATAAATATTGACAAACCAGGGGGGGTGAATTCATCCGAATTCACCCCCCTCCTATCATCGAAATACAGGGATAAAACTCCACTTAGTAACAGTAAAAAAATAACTCCCGCAGATTTCTGCTTACCAAAAATTTAAATGCAAAGGGTTTTCTGTTAAAAAGTTGCGGAAGTTATTCTTTAACCATTACTGGATAATCGGCATAAAACAACTTATGACGATTTTGACAAAATACCATAGGCATTATCTCTTTGTCCAGGCATCATTCCGGAGGAATTATTTATTATTCCTGCCCTCCTAGGGCACTTATTTTTCTCCGGACGATAAGCAAAAGACATTTGGAATGATTCGTACCTCGGGCAAAAAGGTTTTTTCACGCTGCGGTACGCACCTCCCCTCCTCTGCGGCCAAAGGCGAGTGTACGCCTGTTGAAAAAGAGACGTTTTAGAAATCATATTCAAAAATCTACGAAATGTTTGCTATCAATGCAATGCCAGGAAAGCATACTTTCAAGATGTTTCGAACTTTAGTAAGTTGTTTTTTCACGATCACTTAAAGTTGCGGAAGTTATTTTTCATCATTGCTTACTATAATATTGAAATAAAAGAAGGCTGCCCAATAAAGGCAGCCCTCTTTTCAATCCTTATGTTGTAGACAAAGATTAGTTTCTTCTCAAATTAGGCTCGTCAGAAACGGAAAGTTTCTTTCTTCCGTGTGCTCTACGAGATGCCAATACTCTACGTCCGTTTGGAGTTTCCATTCTTGAACGGAATCCATGTTTGTTCTTTCTTTTTCGATTCGAAGGTTGAAATGTTCTTTTCATTGCCGTATATTATTTTATTATTAAATTCCTTGCATTTCGGAGTGCAAAGATAGGTATATTTTATGAATTTGCAAACTGTTGATAACTTTTTTACTCTTTCATAAACCCAAATAACAAATGCAACTCTCATGGATAAATTAATCACATGGTCTATTTAATCGCCAAAACAACCTTGTGCCGATTTTGATAAAATGCCGTAGGCATTATCCCTTTGTAAGGCAAAAGTGCCTGCGCTTTGGCACGCATCCTC
This sequence comes from Prevotellaceae bacterium, assembly GCA_020636675.1. Classification (GTDB taxonomy): domain Bacteria; phylum Bacteroidota; class Bacteroidia; order Bacteroidales; family Paludibacteraceae; genus RGIG10190. The sequence continues at coordinate 7,951 of JACJXK010000022.1, read as the reverse complement.
CCATCCTCCTCGGCGGCCAAAGGCGAGTGTCAGTCTGCAGAGAAAGAGACGTTTGAAGAATCTTGTTTTATCCTACAAATCCTGCCGAGAATATACGAGATGTTTTGCCGTTAATGCAATACACTGAACTTCGATAAGTTTTTTGCAATCACTTAACTATCAAAAGCAGAATCCAGGTGTTGGCTTAAACTCTCTTTCTACCAGACGGCGGACATCCGAAGTAGGACTTGAATTTCCGACTAAAATAATGGGGATCTCCAAACCCAACTTCATACGCCACCTCACTTACATTCATATCGGAGTTTTCGATCAAAGTTTTCGCCATCTGCAAACGATACTCATTTATGATTACCCCGACCGATTTGTCAGAAACCGTCTTCAATTTACGGCTCATAGAGGAGGGACTCATTCCCAATTCTCGGCAAAGATCATCGGCCGAGAAATTCGAATCTTTATAATGCAGTTCCACTTTCTCCATGATCCGTTTCAACAACGGATCCATCAAGACATTCTCCTGCTCATTTTGAGTATTGGGGCACATTACACCCGGCATTCTGTCACCAACTTTCCTCAACCAATTCTGCAATAAATATTGCTGTTGGTTTTTATAAAGCAGCATGATACTATTCAATTTGATTAAGAGTTCATTGTCATCAAATGGTTTAGACAGATAATCTACCGCACCGCTTAACAACCCTCTGATACGGTCGGCCTCCGTATTTCTAGCAGAAAGGAAAAGGAATGGGATGCTTCCCATTTCAGAAGAAGCTCTAACGTGTTCTGAAAACCGGACACCGTCCATCACCGGCATCTCCACATCACTCAAGATAAGGTCCGGACGATTATTAGCCAACAAATCTAACGCCAACGCACCGTTTTCTGCCTCCCAAACCGTCATGTACGGTTCCAATAAATTGCGTAGATGTAGTCTGATCAACGCATCGTCTTCCACTACCAGAACAATTGCTCCCACCAACATATCCAAATCCGAAGGCAGATCGCTTCTCTTCGTTTCCTTCAATTCTTCGTTTTCAGAGACATCTCTTGCGCATGGCAAAAGCAAGGTCATCTCCGTACCAACCCCCACCTCACTCTTCACATCAAAAGAAACCCCATTCAGATCAAGAAGTCGTTTACAAGTCTTCAGTCCCAATCCGGTTCCTTTCTCATTATCAGTTCCCGGAGTAGTTGTCTTTCCTATGAAAACCAAAGACTTTTGTTCTTCCGTCATCCCGATGCCATTGTCCTTAACAGAAAGTGCCACTCTCTGATTAAAAGGGTAAATCTCTATTTTAATCCGGCCACCCCTGTGCGTAAACTTCAAGGCATTAGCCAGCAAATTTCGGACCACGACCCCTATCATACGAGCATCGGCAAAAACATTCCCTTCAAATTTAGATTCAAAAGACATCTCTATCTCCTTCTCTTTGGCCAATCCCTTAAAGAACGCCAAATCATCCTGAACGATATACGTCATGTTAAAAGCAGATGGATGACATAGCATATCTTGATTCTGAGAAGTGGCCCACTCCAGCAAATCAACCAATACAGACTGCAAGTGACGGGACGTCTCCGCTAATTCAGAGACAACTTCTTTCCTTTGTTTTTCACTGAAATTTTCTGGCGTCTTATCCAACACATCCAAAGCCCCCACAATACCGAACATCGGATTCTTCAGATCATGGGCCAAGATGGACAACAGATGGTTCTTGCTCTTAAGCGCATTGTCCAACTCCTTGTTCTTCAGCTCCATCAGAAACTTCTGCTCCCTCAATGCATCATTCTGAGAAAGGACCTCTTTGTTGGCCAAGTTCAGCGCATGCGTACGCTCTTCCACCTTAATGGACAGTTCCACATTCCTCTTTTTCACATTTCTTATGCGGAACAAAGTGATTCCCAACCCGAAGGCACAAAACGACAAAAAGAAACCTGCCATCGCCCATCCGGTCTGCCACCAAGGAGCCAGGACCTCTATCGGCAGTGCTATCGCATTCATCGTTTTGGAACGGTCTCGATTCACTTGTCGAATTTGTAGTTCATACTTCCCCGCAGGGATATATGAGAAGCGGACAGTCCGTTCATTCTTCTCAAAAGGGGTCCACTCCGATTCCATTCCCAACAAACGATATTCACAAACCATATCTTTGCTACCCGAGAAATCGACCCAATCAAACGACAAAGCGATATTGGTACGGTTCTGAGGAAGCGTCAGCTTTTTCACTTCGGAAAGATGCCCATCTTCCAAAACATCCGAGCCCGGCTTCACCTTCTTGCCGGATATATACAATTCACTGAAGGAGAAATAATCAATTACCGGATTGACAAGAATCTCTTGCGGATAAAACATCAGGAATCCATCTTTCACACCAAAAAAGATCTTTCCCTTTTCATCCTGGTAGGAGGAATGCGGCGTGAAATATTTTTCATTGCAGCACCGTTCGTCATACCAAACCCTCATAAATGTTCTTTTCTTCAAATTTACGGACAAAATACCTTCCGAGCCACAGGCCCAAGCTGTACCTTGTCTATCAAAAAAGACCGTAGCATAATAACTCTTCGGCAAGAAGTCCAAAGGTTCGGAAGTCTTTCCATCGGCAGAGAAGTAGATCAAGCCCCGGTCGGTTGCCAACAAACAATTGCCCATGGAGTCGCAATCTATATCAATAAAAGAGATCGGGTTGTGCTCCTTATCGCGTTGGGGTGTGAACAGCATATATTTTGAAGATTGCCGCTCCACCCTCCATAATGTGGTCGAAGAGATGACCCATACCGCATTGTCTTTCCCTTCCACCACCTTAGACATCCACTCGTCTGCCTTTTCATTAATAAGCAAAGGCCTTCGATTCCAGGTTCCGTCTTGTCCACAATGATAAAGCCCGTCGCCTCCCGTGGCAACCCAAAACTCTCCGTTCTGAAGAGGCAGCACATCAACACAACGGTTGGTTGGAGAAGGGATGTTCTGGATCCGGAGTTGCGAAATCTCGTTAGTGGACGATTTAACGCGGCAAATTCCACCTCCCCACGTACCAAGGTCAAAGGTCTCCTTGTCAAGCGTAGCGATAGACAATATATTGTTACTCGTCAATCCGTTTTTATTGGTCCAATGTTTCAAAATTTTATAGTTTGAGGAGAACTGATACAAACCCATTCCATCCGAACCAACCAACAGATTATGATCCTTATCGCCACAAAACGAAGTCACGATCATCGATGGAAACCCCATATTTTTAGAAGAAACGACTCCATATAGTTGTTTCGGAGAATATTTCCATAATCCGGAATTATGCGTCCCGATCCAAATAACTCCCGATCGATCCTCAAGCAGGCAATAGATTTTTTTCATTTCGTATTCAGAATATCCTCCATAAGGAGAAAACTGCACGAAATCACCCTTTTCCACATCGTCAGAATACCAAAGGCCCTCTCCATCGGTGGCACACCATACCCGTCCGTTTCTATCTTTCAGAAGATAAGTCACGTTATGAAAAGGCGTCCGGATAGAATGGGGAGAGGAGATGGATCCGTCCGCATTGATTCTCATCAACCAAAGACCCTCCTGCATAAAAGAGACCAAAAAACAACGTTCGTCCAACTTGAGCACATTCGAAGCAAAAGTCTTCGACCGTGTTTTCAGCAATTCATTTTTCACTAAGACTCCCCGTTTGTCATAAACCTGCAAACCATTGATTGTCCCCAACCAGAAACGGCCATAGGCATCCATGTTCATGGAATAAACCTGCACGTCCTTCATCGCCTCATAGGCCGGAAAATGCTTCACAAAACTATCTTTCACCCCATCATACAGATAAAGACCACCAGAGGTGTAAAGATATTCCTTCCCTTCCTGAGAGCAGAACAACCCTCTGATCTCTTTAAAATAGGACTCATAAAAATCATCCGCAGTTTTATCTAAAAAGGAATCTCTCTTGGCATCATACATGACGATTGTTCCACTGTATCCACCAGCGGCCAATCTGCCGTTGGACATACTGTTCACCCTCCGCAAATCGTCTCTAAACAAACCGGGATAATTATCCGAAGTGAATTTTTTGAAACTATGTCCATCATAACGGAACAAGCCATTAGAGGTAGCACCCCAGATAAATCCATTTTTGTCTTGCGTCAGATAGAGAATCATATTGGCATTAAGGCCATCCGCAGTCGTGTACTGTTCAAAATAGGCGCGTTCCTGCGCATACGTCAAACACATCAATAGATGGAAAAACAAGACAACCCATATCTTCAATTGGAAATGTTTCATGGCACCAACCTCAAAATAATTTATACACATGCAAATACTGCATACATCTTTAAGTAATCGGCAAAAAACAACTTGTGACGATTTTGAAAAATGCCATAGGCATTATCTCTTTGTAGAGGGGGAAATAGGCATCAGCAATCGCATTCCGGAGGAATGCACCATACACGACAATTATTTCTGTCCTCCTGCCGGACGGGCACTTACTTTTCTCCGGCAAGAAAAGTAAGCAAAAGTGCCTGCGCTGTTGCCCGCTTTTCAGGAGGTACGGCACGTCCCTCCGCTAAAACCTTTTTTATTCCCTCGTACCTCGGGCAAAAAGGTTTTTTCACGCTGCGGCACGCACTTCCCCTCCTCCGCAGCCTAAGGCGAGTGTACGCCTGTTGAGAAAGAGGCGTTTGAGAAATCATGTTCAAAACATCTACGAAATGTTTGCTATCAATGTAATGCCAGGAAAGCACACTTTCAAGATATTTTAAACTTTAGTAAGTTATTTCTTCATGATTACTAATCTCGGTCGTCAAAAAAGTAACTGGTAATGAGGCCATACACTCACTCAAAACCTTTCGAACCTTACCAAATTACTTTCTACACATTGTTCTATTTCACAAATATAATTAATCAGAAGTTCACTTCGTTTTTTCTTGTGATTTAATTCATCAAAAACAGGTAAAATAAATCGGGCAATAGAAACGAGATATTTCCATTGCCCGACAAAAGGTATTTCATTTCTTAATCATCTTGAGGACAAGTACATTGTCCGTCATCATGGCTTTGATGAGATACAATCCGGAAGAGAGATTCTCCACGGGGATGGAGACCTTGTTTTCTCCGTCGTTCAATGTCAGGGTGTGCAGGAAGAGCAATTCGCCCTTCGTGTCCAGCAACTGCAATTCGCAATCTTGGGAACCGATGGAGTTGAAAACAACCGTTGCCTCATCAAGAACAGGATTGGGAACTACCGTAACACGGAAGTCACCGCTACCGATAAGGTCGACGCCGGTGGCCTCCCCTTCCGTCACGATCAGCTTCCCGCTGCCTGAGATGAAGTTGGGATAGTCCGCCGAAGTATAAGTGCCAACCGCCAACTTCGTTGTGCCGAGCGTGGCTTTCGAAACCGTCAGGTCAGCGTCCAACGTAAGGTTCGAGGTCTCCTCCATGTTCAGGAACGCCGTTTCGTTGGCTGCCGCAATCTTCAACGTATCGGTCGACTTTACATTCACGCCGCCCGTGCCCAAAGCGTCGCTCTTGCTTGCCAACAGCGTTCCGCCGGAAACCGTCCAGACGCCGGAGAAACCGCTCGCGTCCACATTCAAGTTCAGGACACCCACGTTTGTCTTCTCCAAGTTCTTAGAGCCGGAGATTGTTCCGTCTATACGGAAAACGGAAGCAGCGACGGAACCTGCCCAGATGGTCGAGTTTTCTTCGACCGTGATGTTGGAAGTCAGGATGAAGAGCGGATTGCTGGTATGCGATTTCAACGTACCACCCTGCAAGGTCATGTCATCCACAGCACAATCGGCCGTCAGACGGAAGAGGCCTGTTGCCTCCACGAAAAGCGGCGCGTTTTGGTCTATATTCGCAGCCTTCGCCTCGCCCGTTCGGATGATGACGGTGTCCTTTTCTGTCGGCAGACCGGCCGGCGTCCAACGTTCGGTTGCAGTCCATAGGTCGTTAGTTTCACAATTGTAGATATAAGTGGTCGGAACTTTCAGTGTGATAGTGCCCTCCACCGAAACATTCGTATTCTCACCCTTCGTCGAAATGGTGAATGTGTATGTCCCCGCCTTGTCGTTAGGCGTTCCGCTGATTGTTACTTTCTTGGAAGATTCGTCGATGGTTACAGTAACGCCATTAGGGAAACCTGTATATTCAACAGAAGAGGCATTATCCCAAGAGAAACAGAACTCATCGAGGCTTTCGCCGGCATTCACTGTCTGATTCAAATCACCGCTGCCGCACTTCGTCAAAGAAGCTGTCGCAGCGACAACACCCTCGGCCTTCACACCGAAAGTACGCGTCATCACATCGCCCTGAGAATCCTTCACTTTGATTTTGAAATAATAAATGCCAGCCGCTTTCGGCGTTACGGTTACCTTTGTACCGCTCACGCTGACTGTAACATTGGCAGGCGTTGAGGCTACCGAGTAAGACGGAGAAGAGGTAAAACCCCGAAACCACTCCGCTAAATTTAGAGTTGCTGCTTTATTCATAGATGTCTCTACGCGAGGTACCGACATCCAATAAAGATAATCTTCCAAGTTGGTGTAGCCGTCGCCGTCGGGATCGGCGTTAGAATCCGAAAAGTCGCCCGAAGCAGAATTTACATTCGTGCCGAACATCTCCTCCCACCAGTCAGGAAGTCCGTCCCAGTCGGAATCGAATCCGGAAGGACGAGATTCGCTGGTATAGTAATCGTAACTTTCTTTCGATTCGCTGTCGGCGTCGATGATACCTCCCAATTTGGTTTTCGCGCCAGTGCAGGAATAAGTGCCGTTCAACGTTTCGTTAATCATACGCTCATCGTGCGAATCGAGCAACGGCATGGTGCAACCCACATCAGACAGAACACTTTTATAGGCATTCCGTGCACTCTCTATCTTTGCATAAGATTCAAAAAACGGTTTTGGATTCCACAAAGTCCAGTCCAGCACCTGTCCGTTCGATAAAGTATATTTCCTTCCGCATTCATCATTTGTTCCGTCGCACAGATAGGCTCCGTTGTTTTTTTCCTGTAAGATGTTGTTATGATAATAATAGGCTTGAGACCCAAGTCCGGCACCTTCCAAATCAGCACTCAACGTAATGTCCAGCTTTGAAGCGGCACCTTTCTTGTAATAATTACCAACAAAATTCACCTCGTGTGCACCTCCGTCCGTCACGCGGCCACCGAAATTATATACCACATTGTTGAAGATATCCAAGCGACCGGCATAATAACCATTGCCGTCCAATCCGCCTCCCAAACTCCAGTTTCTTCCATAATTATGGGCCAGCAGGTTATGGTGGAAAGAGCCTACATCACCTCCGATGGTAGCGGCATATCCATGTCCCGTTCCTTCAGGATAATTCTGATGTCCGGCTATATTCAAAGCTTCGGAGATAAGCGTGCGTTGCAAAGTCATGTTTTTTGCATTTCTGGAACTGAACGCTTCATCAATGGTCCAACCGACCGAGCAATGGTCGGTAATGGAATATTGTGCGCCTGCCATACCCAATCCATCGGCGGTAGGCCCGCTTCCCAAACGGACGCGTATGAACCGGCAAATAGATTCACCTCCTACGCCAAAAGGCGAAGCGCGGAAACAGACGCCCCGGAGCCGTTTGTCCGGCTATGGTAACGTATGGAGAAGAACAAGTGAGGCGGGACTTCAGATAAACCACACCCGAAACGGCAAAGACAATGGTACGCGGACCAATCTCGTTCGTGACAGCCTGACGGAAACTGCCGTCACCGTCGTCATTCAAGTTGGTTACATAAACCACCTTTCCGCCTCGTCCGCCCGTCGCATAACGTCCATAACCTTCCGCTTCAGGAAAAGCCAGATGACGAGGTCTGTATTTCCATACATTTCCTTTTGTTACAGTACCGTCCGACTTCACCTCATCTATTCGCCAATAATAGGTATTCAGATTGTATAAACCAGATACCTTATACGAGGTTGCCGTCTGATTACCTCGGTAAATACCCGA